>NZ_AP018694.1:624166-936250 GCF_009689585.1 Aquipluma nitroreducens
TGCTTGATACACTTGATATCGTCTGAATCTGTTCCTTAGGTAATCCGGAAAAAAACCAGATTATTCCTGCAATAAAAAGAGTCAGGCCACCAATATAAGAAATTATAGTCTTATCAATCAGATTAATTTTCTGATGCCATGCAACGGCCATTAATCCGGCTAATGTCGCGAAAAAAGTTGCCAAAAGTACAGGTATAAAAATATCGGAAGGATTAACTGCGCCGAGTTGAGCCCGATAAACCATAATACTGATAGGAATAATTGTCAAGCCAGAAGCATTCAAAACCAAAAACATAATCTGAGCATCAGAAGCAGTTTCTTTGGTTGGATTTGTTTCCTGCATTTCCTTCATTGCCTTCAGCCCCATTGGAGTAGCAGCATTGTCGAGATTCAACATGTTTGCTGCAATATTCATCATTATTGACCCATAAGCAGGATGTTCTTTCCCTAACGATGGAAATAACTTATTGAAAAACGGGCCTACAAAACGTGAGAATATTTTAACCACGCCCCCTCTCTCTCCTATTTTCATAAATCCCATCCACAAGGTCAAAACACCGGTTAAACCAATAGATATTTCAAAGCCTGTTTTAGCCATCTCAAACGACGAATTCATCATTTGAGAAAAAATAGCGACATCACCAAAGAAAATGAGTTTAACCAGACCAATAACAAAAGCAACTACAAAGAAGAAAATCCATATATAATTCAGCGCCATGCCATATAATTAGGTATTACGCACTAAATATATATAAAAAAGCGGCTGCTCCATACCCAGATGAAGCAGCCGCCATTATAAATTAACCAAATAGATTAGTAACCTGTATTTTGTTTTAAAACACCAGGTTCCAAATCAAGTTGAACTTGAGGAATAGGTTGATATTTATCCTTTTCATCAAATGTAGCACCTTTCATTACAAGTGGTCTTACTCTTTGATCAGCAGCGGCAAAAGCTTCCAGAGTGGCTTTCATACTACCTGGTTTAGCTTTATCCCAACGTCTCAAATCGAAGAAACGCATACCTTCAGTTGCAAATTCAAGGCGTTGTTCCCATTGAACAGCCCTCATGGCTTCATCTTTATTTGCAAAAGCAGTATATGTTCCAATTTTATAATTGGCAGCAGGAACAGTGAAGTCTACGTATTGTTTCCATGTATCACCATCATTAATAGACTTATCACCCAGCTTATAAAGATTAACTTTACCCATAACAACTTCTTTACCAGCTCTGGTACGTATTTGATTAACATAATTTAATGCAGTAGCCAAATCGCCTTCAGAAGCAGCAACTTCAGCTCTCCACAACAAGATATGACCCAAACGAAGGTAACGGAAGTTGTTGGCATTGATACCTGTCTGCCAACCTGTAGTTGTTGATAAGCTATTGCGTTCAGCTTTGTAAAAGAACGTTTTTTCAACAGTTACATAAGGTCCACCCCATGCCTGGTCGCGGATCCAGTCAGAACCACGCATAATACCCCAATCCATGTATGGAAGTCCACGGCGACCCATAGTAAAGTCGATACGAGGATCAAGCAAATCAGTAGCTGGAATAAATTCATCACCTGAAGCGATACCTGCGTCATTCTTTAAATCGGTATTGTTAAAGGTATCAAACAATGGTAAACCAGCAGCATCAACTTTGAAAGCATTGGCCAGGTTCTGAGTTGGCTGGTGGAAACCGCAGCACATACCCAATTCAGGAGCATAAGGCGCATTTAAGCCAATTCCCATTTCACCATTCAAAGATTCGTTGATGTCATTCACATTCCGTTGGATTTCAAAAATTGATTCTGAATTGTTATTTTTTGCAATACGGAAGTTGTCAAAGAATTTGTCAGCCAATGTAAATCCGCCATTAGTGATAATGTCGTCTAACAAAGGTTTTGCACTTGCATAATCTAATACCTGCATATAAGCGCGGGCAGCCAGAGCTTTTGCAGCCCATTTGGTTGCACGGCCAGGTTGTGACTGCTTGGCAGGAAGGTTAGCGGCAGCAAATGCGAGGTCATCTTCGATGAATTTCAAAACAGCACCTGCAGGATTGTCATTACTAATTGTATTAGCAACATCAACCTTATCTTCAGGGATCAATGGAATTTTATCGCCAAAAACCAACCAGCTTTCGAAATAATACAGGCCTCTTAAAAAACGAGCTTCAGCTTGTAATTCAGTAGCTGTTGCAGCGGCTAAGGTTGGAGTTTTAGTAATTACATTCAAAACAATATTACAACGGTTAACACCCATTCCAATATTTAACAACCATTTATCCGCAGGATAATTGTTTGTTGTTGACATATTCCATTGTTCTATTTCATTAACTGGAATCTGGTCGCCAATGTATGAACCTTTACCAGCATCGTCAGATGCAACGGAACCATAGGTCCAGTTTGTGATAGATGCACCCCAGCTAACAGACCATAAAGCTGACCCTTTAACCATACTATAAGCTCCGGTCAACAAAGCATTAACGCCCTTTTCGCTATAGAATACATCTTCGGAAGTCGATCCAAGCGGCTTTTTGTCCAAAAACGAATCAGCGCAAGAGAAAGATATGGCCATTAGAAAAACGGAAGCCATTATAATTGATAATTTTTTCATATCATCCTTTGTTTTAAATTAATACTATTCACAAATATTACAGACCAAGGGTCAAACCCAATGTAATCTGACGAGGTGTTGGCCATGATCCTTTGTCAACGCCCATCCGGTTTCCTTCTCCAGCAGTGTTTGACAAGGTATTTACTTCAGGATCGAGACCACGGTACTTAGTAAGGGTGAACAAGTTTGTTGCCTGTACATACACTCTCAAACTTTTCATCTTTACTTTGTCGAGGATATTTTTTGGTAATGTATAACCCAATCTCATTGTCTTAAGTCTTAAGAAAGATCCGTCTTCAATAAAGGCGGTAGAAGCCTCCTGTGAACGTGATGCTCCATCAAGCATAGGCAATCTGGCACCAGTGTTTGAAGGTGTCCATGTATCATTAAGAGCATCTTTGCTTAATCCACCAACGAACTGACCGTAGTCGATCCAGCGGCTTACGTAGTTGATCAAGTCATTACCATAACTTCCGTAGAAGAACATATTCAAGTCGAAAGCGCCATAACCCAAATCAACGTTTAAACCTCCAACAAACTTAGGATGAGGGTCGCCGATAAAAGTACGGTCTTTGTCCATTGTAATTAAGCCATCACCATTTAAATCACGGTATTTATAGTGACCTACTGTGGTGTAGTCAGCAAACTGAGGTGCAGCAGCAGCTTCAGCAGCTGTCTGAATAATACCATCGGCGATTAAACCATAGAACATTGGATAAGCCATGCCTGAAGTAGCACGGGTATATTCAACCTGACGTTCTGAGTATCCAACAACTTCTTTTAAATTGTTTGAAAGAGATACAACTTCGTTTTTATAATGCGACCAGGTAGCATTCAAAGCATAAGATAATTTGCCTGCCAATGCAGTATTGTGGTAGCCAACTTCAATATCAATACCGGTATTTTTCATTTCACCAATGTTAACGAAAGGTGGAGTTGCAGTACCCATTACCTGAGGTACACTTAAACGATAAAGCATATCCGAAGTTTTCCGCTGCCATACGTCAACAGATGCAGTCAACTTTTTATTCAACATAGATGCATTAACTCCAGCGTTGATTGTTTGAGTAGTTTCCCAGCTTACATCAGCATTACCTTTTGTTGATGGTTCAAATCCAGCAATAGCAGAGGTTGGTGATCCATTTAAATTATAAGCAGCAGTGTAACCATTAGTTCCAAAGGTTGAATACATGTTGTATTCTCCAATCTGGTCGTTACCTGATTTACCCCAACCTGCTCTAATTTTAAGAAGGTCTAACCATGTTTTTGAACTAGCCATAAAGCTTTCCTTACTAACTTCCCAAGCAGCAGAAGCAGCAGGGAATACTCCGTAACGATTGGCTGCTCCAAATCTTGAAGAACCATCACGACGAACTGTAGCTTCGAAGAAATATTTACCCATCAAGTCATAGTTGGCACGTCCAAACTGAGAGAATAATGACCATGATGATCCGTTTCCATCGTTCACTTTATTTGACTCACCTGAGGTAAGTTGCATATAATCAGGTGCCAATGAGAAGTACTGACTGCGTCCGGCTGACATCCATTGGTAAGTATTATTTACAGCTTCAGTACCTAAAACTACATTGATTGTATGAATGTCTTTAATGGTAGTGCTGTAGTTAAGAGTATTTGACCAGTTCCATAAAATAGAATAGTTCGAGTCAACAGTTAAACCTGGAACCATGTTTGGTTCAGCATTTTCGTAGGTTGGAATGGTATAAGTTTTCGCATTCCACTGTCCCATATTGTATCCAAATAAACTCTTAGCTGTTAAACCTTTCATCAAGGTAACTTCACCGTAAATATTACCGAGTACGCGAAACCATTTGCCATCGTTATTTTTTGCATGATCGAGCATAGCAACAGGATTGGCTGCATTACCAGTTCCAGGAGCTTTTGTACCCGCAAAATTACCCATGATGTCATATACAGGAACAATTGGTTGCATACGGTATGCCATTGAAACCGCATTACCTTCACCATTGTTTGCTAAATCACCATTTTGATGAATCATAATAGCCTGAAGAGATTCTCCAACTTTCAGCCAGTTACCAAATTTAGTATCGGCATTCACGCGGAAATTGTATCTTTTAAAACCGGTATGAATCAAAAAACCTTCTTCGCTCAAATAATTTGAAGACAATGAGTAGGTTGATTTAGCTCCACCACCAGAAATAGAAAGATCGTATTCCTGAATTACACCTGTCCGATAAATTTCGTCAAACCAATTAGTACCTTGTTTGTTGGCCTTAATAATCTGGTTAGTAGGATAGACATATTTAGAAGCATCGGCAGCAGGATCGCCTTCCATAGCAGCTGTAGGCAGAATATAATCAGGAATTACAGGAGATGTTCCATTGCCATATTGGTTGGCGAAAGAATAGCCATTTTTCTTCTGCAGAAACACAGCTTGACCATATTCTGCTGTATTCAACATGTCGTACTGGTTGGTGGCATTTGAAATACCTGTCCGAACAGACAAAGTTACTGTTGCTTCCTGATTTTGGCGTCCGTGTTTGGTTGTAATCAAAATTACACCATTTGCACCACGGCTACCATAAATAGCAGACGATGAAGCATCTTTTAATACAGAAATTGATTCAACATCGTTAGGGTTAATATTATTACCCGGGCCTACCGGAACACCGTCGATAACATACAACGGATCGGCATTATTAATTGTACCAATACCATGGATACGAATTACAGCATCAGAACCTGGAGTATTACCCGAATTTACGGTTACCCCTGAGATTTGTCCCTGCATGCGGCTTACCACACTTGGAGCACTCGATATTTTCATCTGTTCGTTTGAAACAGTTGAAATAGATCCGGTTATCTCCTCTTTCTTACGAGTACCATAACCAACAACTACAACTTCATCAACACTGACAACATCAGCAAGCAAAGTCACCTTAAAACTGGTTTGAGATCCAATTTCAATTTCCTGACTTTTTAAACCAATGTATGAAACACTTAGAGTTTTAGCGTTAGTTGGCGCTGAAAAAGAGAATTTTCCATCCATGTCGGTAATCGTACCGGTAGTAGTTCCTTTAACTACTACGGTAACTCCAGGTATCGGACCTCCGTCTTCACCAATAACCGTTCCGGATAGAGTTTTTTGTTGCGCAAATGAGGTAAGAGCTAAAAAGCACGAGAACAACAGCAATGCTGAAATTCTCCAGATACCTTTTAATTTACTTTTTTTCATAAATTTTAATGTTTAATTTGTGATAATAACGTGATTAGAAACAACTTGATTAAAGAAAGTCGAATGAGTGACTTCTGGATTCTTTAATTTCAGAGACTTACATAGGCATTTAGTTTATATGAATAATTTGGTTCGTTACTCGTTTGTAAAACTCCCTCTGGAGATTTGTTTATCTAAATGCAAACATCAAAACATGAAAAATCAGCCGAAAGGCCTGCGAAATTTTGGAAGAAAACAGACTATTACATCATGAAGATTTAATGATATAAAAAGTCTGATCACTAATAAATAACCAGTTTTCGATCTTGTTCGTGTTTGCGTGCATTAATTCAGTTTTTGCGTGATTGAATTAACGATACTAAAGTATATTAAATAAGGCCAAAATGGTTAATGTTAATATGTGTTAAAAAAAACATTTTACAGACTAGTAGAATTTTTGTGGCATTTTTCAATACCATAAACCAAGTTCACGTAAATTCATATCATTAATTAACAGAAACTTAACACTGAACAACATCAGAATATTTAGTCGGATTTCATTAAAATTCAGTGCGATGGATTGAGAAAATAATTATTTTTTTATCGGATTTATAAAAAATAAAGGGTTAAAATCAGCTGCTATTCCTGATTTTAACCCTTAAATTGATCGGATCACCTATTCTTTAACGAAATAAAAAGACTAAAAACTCCTTTTTACATCGGAATTTCATTTTCACCTTTCACATAACCAAAATTGGCAAGGATACCACCATCAACATAAAGGATATGTCCGTTCACAAAATTACTGGCTTTTGATGCAAGAAAAAGTGCGGCGTTTGCAACATCTTCGGGTTCGCCCCAACGACCTGCTGGCGTACGGGTCATCACCAAATCGTTGAAAGGATGACCATTTTCGCGAATTGGGCCCGTTTGAGCAGTTACAATGTAACCAGGTCCAATACCATTAATCTGAAGGTTATATTTAGCCCATTCGCAGCACATGTTTGCTGTCAACAGTTTTAAACCGCCTTTTGCTGAAGCATATGCAGAAACAGAATTACGACCATAAACGCTCATCATCGAACACATATTTATGATTTTACCTGAACGCTTGGCTATCATTCCCGGGGCAACACGTTTCCCAACGATCAATGGTGCAACCAAATCAACATCAATAACCTGTTTAAAATCGGCAACTGGCATATCAAGAATTGGGATACGTTTAATGATTCCTGCATTATTAACCAAAATATCTACAGAACCAACTTCTTTCTCAATAATTGAAATTCCCCGATCAACATCAGCTTCATCTGTTACATTAAATACAACAGTAAAAACATCGATGCCGGCAGCTTTGTATTGTGCTTTGCAAGCTTCGAGTTTTTCTTCACTCAAATCATTCACACAAATTTTAGCACCTGCCTGGCCCAGCACTTTGCCAATGGCCATTCCAATACCATGAGTTCCACCGGTAATCAGGGCAACTTTTCCGGTTAAATCAAATAATTTATTCATATCGCTTATTTTAAAATTGTTTTGAATTAATCATTAATTGCATGATCAGCTTTAAAATCCAGACCACTCCATATTTTTCTGGAAGTCCAGTCCATCGGAGCATCCGCCCAGAAAGGATCAGAAGGGGGCAAGCCCAGAGGCAATAATCCTACCGAACAGAGGTACAAACTTCCGGTTGAAATGTAGGATTCGGCGATATTGGGTTGATGACCAAAGAAACCAATGCGCAACCAACCGTTTGAATCGAATACACCAGGAGCTTCTATCATTCGCTGAATAACCGCCGATAAAGCCGATCGAACCTGTGCCGGATTTAACTCGTCAGACAAACGATGTTGCAAAGCCATTTGCGCCAACAGTTGAAATGCACCGAATCGGTATGGCAACGAACGTCCGATGGCAGGAAAAGTTCCTTCCGGAGAAATTAAACGTTCTTGAATACAGGCGTAGCGTTGTGCACGCTTAATCACAGTATCTGCAGTCTTTTCGTACTTTGTGCTGTGCTTCATCAATTCGCCCAAAATATCGAGCAACATAGGTTGAATGACATAACTATTGTAATAGTCCCAATGAAAATCAGGACCATCGCCATACATACCATCGCCTTTGTACCATTCCATATGTTTACGGATGGCCAAATCCATTCTCAATTCATCGTGTTGCTCGCTCGCAAAAAGCAAAAAAGCTTCAACCATGGCGCTGAAAAGCAACCAATTACTATATCCGGGAGTAATCACCCGGCTACTTTTCAGCGCTGAAACGATTTGTTGCTGAGTGGTTTGATCCAATTGTTTCCACAAAACATTTGGTGCCCGTAAAATGGCATGAGCCAGAAATGCTGCATCAACCAACGGTTGTCCACCATCGGTGAAATTCATGAAATCAGGCGACTGCGGATCAACCGCCATTTTCATGCTTTTCTGGGCAAGGGCAATATATTTTTTCCGGAGCTGTCCCTCTTCGCTGTTGTCGGCTCCCAATTCCAACCAGGGAGACATTCCTGCCATTAACCTTCCAAATGCTTCCAGATAAGTCACTTTTCGGCGATCAGCATCCATGCCCTGTTTGCATTCAACGGGCATATTTTTTCGAAGTTCACCCTTACTCAGCGACTCCAAAAGAGGATCGGCAATTTTGACAAGTACCTTCAACCAATATTTACGATCGACAACTTCAGGAGCAACAACAGGAGTTGATGCCTGAACCCGGGCAGCCAATGGAGCCAGACCCAGAATGGATAAAAATTTGAATGCGTTTCGCCTGTTCATGAAGATCTTTTATCTTAATTGGTTGGGCTGAACCACATCCATATCGGTGTAATCCATATTTTCGCCAGCCATTCCCCAAATAAATATATAGTTGCTCGTACCGGCAGCCGAATGAATCGACCAGTTTGGAGAGATAACAGCTTGTTCATTCTGCATCCAAATGTGACGGGTTTCCTGAGGTTGTCCCATAAAATGACATACTGCCTGACCTTCGGGAACATTAAAATAGAAATACACTTCCATACGTCGGCTGTGCGTATGTGCAGGCATGGTATTCCAAACACTTCCGGGGCGAAGTTCAGTCATTCCCATTTGAAGCTGACAAGTTTCAACCACTTTACTAATCAACAACTGATTAATCTGACGCTCGTTAGATGTGAGCTGAGAACCCATTTGCAACACATTGGCATCTTTCAAGGTAATGTGGCGGTTGGGTAATTCTTTATGTGCCGGAGTTGAATTCAGGTAAAAACGGGCTGGTTCGCTTGCACTTTCAGATTTGAAAGTGATCTGTTTGGCTCCTTTCCCAATGTATAATGCTTCCTTGAAATCGACCGAATATTTCACTCCATCAACAATTACAGAACCTTTAGCTCCAACATTAATAATACCCAATTCGCGCCGTTCACAGAAATAAGCGGCTTTCATCGGATCAATTGCAGTCAGTTCTAATGGTGCGGTTGCGGGAACTGCGCCACCAGAAATATAACGGTCGTAATGCGAATAAACCAAACGGATTTGGTCGGCTTCCATTACTTTTTCGATCAGAAAATTCTCGCGCAACTGTGCAGTATCATACTTTTTCACATCCTTAGGATGAGCAGCAAAACGTTCTTCAAAAATGATTGACATGGTATAAAATGTTTAATGGTTAATTGTTAACCCAGTTGAACTATAGAATTACAAAGATAAAAGTTATTTACGAATGCGCAATCGATTGCATTTATATTTTAAGTTTCATGTTTAAAAAAGAAATTATTAGCATATTTGTACAAATTACTGAATGATTATGAATAGAAATAAGAATGCCGAACCAACCATTCATGACATCGCCAGAGAGCTGGAAATATCAGCATCAACCGTGTCGCGGGCTCTGAATGATAATCCGCGAATTAGCCTGAAAACAAAGGAAAAAATCAAAGCTGTGGCCGACAAATTGGGGTATCGCCCAAACACACTTGCGTCCAATCTCCGGAACAAAAAATCGAATACCATCGGTATCGTGGTTCCGTTGATAAACAGACATTTCTTTTCATCAGTAATTAGTGGTGTTGAAGATGTGGCATTTAAGGCCGGATTTAATGTGGTTATTTCGCAATCGAATGACCTTGCGGCAAAGGAAATCAGCATTGTGCAGTCAATGTTTTCGAACCGGGTTGATGGACTGATTATTTCCATCGCCATGCAGACAGACACTTTCGATCATTTGAAACTTTTTAGTAAAAAACACATTCCATTGGTGTTTTTCGACCGTGCTGTTCCCGAAATTGAAACCGATAAAATTGTAGTTGATGATTTTGCAGGAGCTTATAGGGTAACTCAGCATTTAATTGATCAGGGATACCAGCGAATTGGCCATCTTGCCGGACCACAAAACCTGACCACCTACCTCGACCGGAAAAACGGTTATATTGATGCACTTCGTAAAAATAGAATAGCTTTCGACGAATCTTTGATTATCGTGAACACGCTGACCAGCGAAGAAGGTGTGCTGGCTGTTCAGCAATTAATGAGCCTGCCGGAACCACCGGATGCCATATTCTGTGGAAATGACACGACTGCTCTCAGCGTTATGATTTATCTGCGGAATAAAGGAATTCGGATACCTGAAGATATCGGAATCGTAGGATTCAGTAATGAACCCTTTTCAAAAGTTGTTTCGCCTTCTATTTCAACCATCGCGCAACCAGGCTTTGAAATGGGACAAAAAGCGGCTGAATTGATTATCCGCAAAATTGAAAATAAAGAACGGACTTACCAGACCATTACATTGCCTACCGAATTGATCATAAGGGAATCATCGAGTAGAAAATAGGAAAAATGTCATTAGTCAATAGCTGTCCTATCCAAAATTTGTTGGACTAAAAACGATATAAAACTGATTGGCGATGGAAAATAGTCATCAGTCATTCGGAAAGTCGCTATTAGAAAATTTTCCAATGACTATTCCAGCCTAACGCAAACAGTGACTTTTTCTTGTTAGTTAAGAGAAAATGTTGATTTGTTATTTTTACTAATGACTAATGACTTTTTTACCTTACCTGATTCTGTCAATGGAACGGATCAACGCTTCGTCTTTATCAATCGCCCGAATGGCCAGATAATCAATAACAATTGCCACAAGAGGTAAAATCGCCCCGATTTTTAAACCGATTTGAGCGCCGCTGAAAGAAAGGTATGTGTAATAAATAAACAATCCGAACAATACCAACAGCATCAGTATTATATAAATAACAATCATTTTTTGGCGTTTGCGGTTCTTAAAACTTGAAATGGCAAAACCATGCAAAGCCATAAGAACTACTATAAAAACGGAGATAGCTATACCACTCTGCTGAACTGCACCATCCAATAAAATTCCTTTAAAATTAAAGGTGTAAATAGCGCCGTCTTTAACGATTTCGGCAAAGGGCAATAAAAACAAAAGACCAAGTAAAAGGGTAGAAACTAAAAGATATACAGATTGAATTCGTTGTATCATAACTAAAATTTTTGTGCAAAAATAAACTTTTTTCAAAGGGTTGTGCAAAAATAATTTTCTGATATTGATTTTAATTTGACTTTGACAGACTAAAAATGTTGCACGATTCTTCTCCTGTTTTACCCCTGCCCTAGAGGGAGCCAGGAGAAAAATCTGGCTGTTCCCTTTAGGGTTCAGGGTAAAAACAGCCAGATTTTTCGAATGTGTCAAAGTAGAATTAATTTGACCTATACCACCACCCTTTTATTTGTTTTCGTGTACCAAATATATCCTGAAACATTTTCGAAACCACAGTTTTTCAATTCACGAATGTAGGTTCGCAACTGGTATTTGTAGTTATCCGATTCCACTTCTCCCGATTTATAATCGACCACTATTACCCTATCATTTCCAATCATGATCCGGTCAGGTCGCTTAACACCATTCGATCCAGTTAAAATACTTCGTTCGTTCACTACACTAAAAGTACCGTCGAACCACGATTTTACCTCCGGATCGCTGAGCAATTCATTCAACTCGATAATTATTTTTTCGGCTTCGTTCGATCCAATTTTTCCTTCCGTTTCGATTCGTTTTACGGCCCTTTGCAAATCGCCGGTTGTTTCAATCAGCGATAAAATCTCGTGTATCAGCTTTCCTTTATTTATACCGCTTTGTTTTTTGTTTTCACTGCTAAAAAAATCTTCGCCCCGCTTCCTGATGTTCAAAAACTGTCTGAAATCAGCAAATTCGAAAGCCGACAGCCGCACATCTTTCATTCTTGGCTCTTCCTTTTTCTTCTCTTTCGATACCGAATACTCGCCAATCTCAACCACTAATTTTTCAGGATCATAGGAAGCTTCAAACAGAACCGACTCCTCAGCTTTTAATCCGCAAGAACCCAAACTACCTTGCTTTTCAACAGCAAGTTTCAGCAAATCGCCCACCGTAGTGAGCTTGCCCGAGAACGATGCCCAAATGTATAAACCCGCCTTGGCGCGCGTAAACACCACATACATCAGATTCAGGTTATCGATGTAAGTATTAAATTTCTCAGCAAAATATTCACGATAAAAAATCGATTTACCAACATCCAATTTAAATCGCACCGGAACCAGCTCCATCTCATTAAAAGGCTCAACATCGGGCTGACACCAAAGCAGTGGGGCCATTTCGGGTGACGAATGCGGGTGAACAGACCAATCGAAAAATGGCACAAAAACATGGGTAAATTCAAGTCCTTTCGACTTGTGGATGGTTAGCACATTAATGGCGTCAATGCTGTCCGAAATTGGGATGGTAAACCGCTCGCCGTTTTCGTCCCACCAATTCAGGAAGCTCGTGAGTTCCGAAGCATGATTGCGCTCGAACACCGAAATCTGATCGACAAAAGCCTGCAAATAAGCCAGTTCATCGGCCAGACTAAACAAATCAAATTTCTCGCAAATGCTGTAAATGATTTCCAGAATAGGTTTTCCTGCCACCAATTCCTCAAACGATTTACTGGCGATATAATCAGACAAAGTAAGTTCGGATTTCGGAGTTTGGAGTTCGAAGTCCAAAAAATCAGGTTGCGGGTTACGGGTTGCAGGTTGTGGGTTAGCCTTCGGATCTAGGCCGTCTGCTTGATCTGACAGATTTTGATCTTCTGGCTTCTGACTTCCATCTTCGGTCTCCGGTCTCCGGTCCCAAGTCTGCAATCTCCCTTCGACTGCTTCGCGCTCTGGCAGCGTTGCTTCGAACAACTGACTCCAATCTTCATTCTCCGTTTGAACCATGCCCCTTGCCCCTTGCCCAAAGCTACTTTTCCGGTCTTCGGTCTCCGGACTTCCGTCTTCGGTCTCCCTCTGCCCTTTGCCCTCAGCTATCGGCCCTTTCAGCCTCGGAACAATCTTCCGGTAATACAAATAATTCAACTGCGCTTTCACCACCTGGTCATCCGGATTCAGGAATGACGTCAGAATGGAAATAATCAGGCTAATAACCTCCGAATTGTTGATGTATAATGATTCTCCGGAAAGAATATCAAAGTTATAATTCCGGTTCTCCGGAAGGCTTTTTTGTTCTAAAAACAGGTCGGCAATCAGGCGGGCTTCCTTTTTCTGGCGAACCAGAATGGCCATTTCAATCGCCTTTACGCCTTTATCCTGAAGAGATTTGATGGATTCGACCAATTCAGAAAGAATCAGCTTTTCATTCCCGTCGGCCAGTTCTTTTTTTGATTCCAGAAACCGCACCCGAACCTGTCCCAATTCGGCGACCTCTTTGTTCGAAACCTCCTGAACACTGTCGGCATACACTTCAGGAATGGTTATCCCGACCGGATTTCCGGCAATCTCAGCTTCTGCAAGTTCACCTTCGATGTGCTGCTGAAGCAATTCGGGAACCAACCTAAAAATTGTATTGTTGAAGCGAATCACTTTGCCGTGGCTCCGCCAGTTACTGCTCAACACTTCATTCTGAAGACCAAAAACCGGAAAACTTTCGCCCAGCTTGCCTGCCAACAAACGCCAGTCGCCGCTGCGCCAGCGGTAAATGGCTTGCTTCACATCGCCCACCACCATTCCCAGATTACCTTCCGACAAGGAATTGCTGATTAGCGGACGGAAATTATTCCACTGTAAACCCGAAGTATCCTGAAACTCGTCGATCATAAAATGCGAATAGACCGAACCTGTTTTTTCGTACACAAATGGCGTTTCGGAGTCGGCAATCACATCTTTAAGCAAATGTCCTGAATCGGAAATCAGCACAATACCTTTTTCGCGGCACAACTCCTTGACCGACTTACGCAAATCGACCAGAATGCCCAGTGTGTACAACTGATTGACGATGAGTTTGGCGGTGATGTATTTTCTCTTTTCAGTCTCGATCAGGCGAACAGCCTCCTGCAATTTGGGCATCAGTTTGGTTTCGGCCACCAACAACAATTGCGATTTCATGGGTTCTTTCACCGTGGCAGTTACCCAGCCCGAAGTGTCGGTTGCTGCCCGAAGTACCGTATTCGAGGGTTCAAATTTAAAGTCTTTCATCTTCTGAAAACTGGCGGCCGGGCCACTTCCCTTTCCTTTGAAATCGTCAGTCGACAAGCCTTCCATCGCCAGAATATTCAATCCTTCCTGACCAATCGATTTTATTCGGGTTTCGTACAGAACGATTATTTTGCTGAGTTTGCCACGGTAATCTTTCAGAAAAGCGCGGTCGTTCAGTTTTTCGTACAAATTGTCGTTCAGCGACTTAAAAGTTTCGTTGTAAATCTCGTTTCCGAGGCGCAAAATGTCTTTTTTGAGGTTCCAGCCTTTGCCCTCCCTGATTTTGTCGGAGGCAAACGCGTCGAGCCATTCCAACAACTTCGGGTCGTCTTCCACCGATTGAATCATGCGGTCGGCGGCTTCTTCCAGAATGCTCTTTTCGTCCAATTCCACATTGTAAGCCGCATTGATACCCAATTCTCGGTTGAAAGCCTTGATGACGCGCTGAAAAAAGCTATCGATGGTGCTAATTGAAAAGCGCGAATAATCGTGCAAAATACGTTTCAAAACCAGCTTTGACTGCCGCTCTACCTGCATGGGGTGCCAACCCAATTCTTTGGTCAGCACATCCATATAAACAGAATGTTTGCCTTTCGCCAGATGGTATAATTCGCCGATGATGCGCGATTTCATTTCGGCAGTGGCTTTGTTGGTAAAGGTTACCGCTAGAATGTGCCGGTAGCTCGACTCGTTGGTGAGCGCCAGTTTCATGTATTCGATGGCCAGCCGGAAGGTTTTCCCGGAACCGGCAGAAGCTTTATATACTTTGAGTTGCGACATTTTTCTATTATTTTACCACAGAGAACACAGAGAAACATAAATTATAAAAACCTGATGCCATTGCGCTTTTGTGGCATTGATGAGTTAAAAGTAAGCATATCTGCGGAACTGAAAGCCGCTTAAGTTTACTAGTTGAACATTTGTTGAAAAGTATTGGTGAAGATGGGATTTTGGAGTGATGAACATATCGGGAAAGGTGGTAACTTTAGAAACTCAAAATCAAAAAACTATGAAACCAAAACACCTATTACCTACCCTTTTATTAACGATTTCCGTAATTCATTTTTCCTATTCCCAGCCAGGAAACTGTAAAGTTCTAAAACCGGAAATAGCTACAAGTTATTCCGGAGAATGCAAAAAAGGCCTGGCCAATGGCAATGGTACTGCCGTTGGAACCGACAAATACGAAGGGAAGTTTAAAGATGGTTTGCCTCAGGGTAATGGAACTTATCATTATGCAAATGGCGATGTTTACATAGGCGATTTCAAAGAAGGAATGAGGAGTGGCAACGGTAAATTTACGTTCAAATTTCTGGGTAAGGATTCCACCTATATGGGAATGTGGAAAGAAGACAAATTGGTTAAAAAAATCGTCCCGGCAGCTTATCTGGTCTCTCAAAAGCAAAATCTGCAGCGGTACACTGTTCAGAAGATAAAAACGGGAAACCGAGTTGTGTTTTCCTTTATGCAGAATGGTGGTAATAACCGATCGTTAACCGGTTTATTATTTACCGAAAGCAGTGGAACACTTATCAACTTAGGACAGGATCAAGGATTTGACAATGTCCAATTCCCATTCAACTGTAAAGTGTCATACAGTACTTTAAATTCATTTCGATCATCGAATACGGATGTCATTTTCGATATTCAGATTAATGAGCCCGGACAATGGGTGATTACGCTTTTTAATTAAGCAAATCCGTCAACTTCAGTAACTGATAAAATCATCAAAAAGATGGATCGTAAAGAGAGTTGAAAGGAGGTTAAAATGAACACGCCACACCATAAAAAACAAATTTCAAAGTTTGCATTGATTTCTTTGGTATTCCTGACTTTTCTGATTCAGGTTGCTTCCGGACAATCCGTATATGTGGGGAAAGCAGGGCCTCAGGGCAAAGTATTGAAAAAGTACATTGAGCCATCGGAGTTGAGAAAGCTCACTGACAACCCGGTCGATTCGATATGGATTATTGATGTTCGTTCTGAAAAAGCTTTTGCCAGCGGTCATATTCCAACTGCGAAATCCTTTCCGGCAGGAGATGTAATGAACCGATTAAATGAAATTTCGAAGAACCAGTATTTGATTATTTATTGCACCGTAGGAGCCAACGCACAAATTGTATCGAAAAAACTAAAAAAAGCAGGATATAAACGTTATGTGAATTGGGGTGGCATTTCGCGTTGGGAATGGGACAAGGGAATTGAATAACTAGCTGTCGTTGTGGCCATAACACATAATTATATGTCGCTACGGATGTATCTCCTAAACTTAAAACCAAAGCAAACCTAAAAATCAGTCGACAAACAAAATCAAGATCGGTCTACTTTTCTAAAATTTGTTGTAATTTTCCACTTTCAAAGCAAGAAATAGCTATGAACTTCGTTATGAATTTGAATGTAATCGCACTTTTCCATACCCATGACAAATCTGAAACATATCAATAAACCAGAAATAAAGGTTGATGAAGTTTTATTGACCATAGATAACATCAAATGGGAAAATGGCCACGAATTTTCGTACAACGGAAGCAGTTTTTTGCTCTTTTTGCTAACGTTGGCAGAACACCAACAAAATGAAAGCCGTGAAGAAGCTGAATATTTTGAGTCCACCGGAGGAAAGGACGGCTGGGATATTTATCTGCTTGAAACGCTTTCCGAAGAAAAAAGGAGAAAAAATTTATTTCATGAGATCATAGAATGCAATCTGCGCGATCAGGATTATTCGAACTCCGAAGCGCACAACATTGCCCTCGATGAAGAACAAAAAATCTTTGGCAAAAGAAAATAAGTGCTCTTGCAGTAAACTACCCCAAATCCTTAACTAAATAAAGGACTCATCAAAAAATATTACCGAACTACTTTCAAAGGAATCTTACAGTGTGAATAGATTGAAATTACCCTTTATGTTTTTCAGAATACATCGAACAGAGGCTTGTAATGCAATACTGTAATTGAATACCAATTGCAGTACGAAATAAAAAAAAACTTTTGCTATGAAATTATTTAAACTTAAATCGCACCTGGCTACATTGATTGTTTTGACATTGGTTGCCACAACGAATGGTTATGGCCAGAAAAACCGCGAGGAAATACCGGAAAAATACAAATGGAATTTAGCTGACCTGTTTCCCTCAGACGAAGCCTGGCGAACCGCGTTTAGCGATATAACAACCCAACTGGACCAAGTTGAAAAGTTTAAAGGTACGCTAACCCAATCATCCGGAAATCTGCTTCAGGCACTCGAATTCAATACTTCAATTTCCAAAGAAGCTTCGAAATTATACAGTTATGTTAGTATGAATTCAGACCTCGATACCCGAAACATGAAATATACCGGGATGAAACAGGAGTTACAGCAATTGTTTTCAAAATTCGGAGCTAAAGCTGCATTTATCGAGCCTGAAATTTTAACCGCCGACTGGGAAAAAATCGATGGGTTTATCAAACAAGAACCCAAACTAGAGGTTTACCGCAAAGGGTTGGAAGACATGTTTCGCACTAAAAAACATACCTTAAGCGAGCCTGAAGAGCGCATCATGGCACTTTCGCGTACGATTTCAGGAGTTCCCGAATCGGTTTTTGGCACTTTTTCTGATGCCGAAATGCCCAGTCCGGAAGTCACTTTGTCGAACGGCGAAAAAGTTAAACTTACCAGCTCGGAATACAACAAATTAAGGGGATCGGCCAACCGGAATGATCGTGAAATTGCATTTAAAGCTTATTGGGACAATTATGCAAAATTTAAAGCTACGTTTGGCGAGACACTGAATGGGAAAGTCAATGCCGATCTGTTCCGGTTCAGGGCAAGGCACTACAGTTCTTCACTGGAGGCTTCGCTTTATCCCAACAATATTCCGGTTGAAGTGTATCAATCGCTCATTACCAATGTCAATAAGAGTCTGCCTGCGTTTCACCGCTATCTGAATATCAAAAAACGGATGATGGGTGTTGACACCCTGAAATACCTTGATTTATATGCACCGGTAGTGAAAGACGTGGATCTGAAATACAGTTACGAAGATGCCACCAAAATCATTTTGGAAGCGCTTAAACCGATGGGCGCCGAGTATGTGGCAACTGTAAAAAAAGCGATCGATGAACGTTGGATCGATGTTTATCCTACTCCGGGAAAACGCACCGGAGCATATTCAAATGGATCGTCGTACGATGGGCATCCCTATATTTTACTCAATTACAACAACTTCTACAACGATGTCAGTACGGTAGCTCACGAACTTGGACATACCATGCACAGCTATTTTTCAAACAAAACCCAACCCTATCCACTCGCCCGATATGAAACTTTTGTTGCAGAAGTTGCTTCTACGTTCAACGAAGTGCTGCTTTTCAACTACATGATTGGTACTGTAAAAGACGACGATGTGAAACTTTCGCTACTGATGAGTTGGCTCGACAATTTTAAAGGAACGCTGTTTCGCCAGACCCAATTTGCTGAATTCGAACTCAAAATTCACGAAGTGGCCGAGCAAGGCAAACCACTGACCGGAGATACCTTCAGCAAAATTTACAAAGACATTACCGACAAATATTATGGCAACGACCAGGGCATTTGCAAGGTAGATGACTACATCAGTATGGAATGGGCTTACATCCCTCATTTCTACCGTACATTTTATGTTTATCAATACAGTACATCTTTCACTGCATCTATATCGCTGGCCGAAAAAGTGATGAGTGGCGATCAGAATGCACTGAAAAATTACATGAAATTTCTGTCTGCCGGAGGTTCTGACTATCCCATCGAAATTTTGAAAAATGCGGGTGTTGACATGACCACTTCTGAACCGTTTGAGAAAACGACAGCTGCTATGAATAAAGTGATGGATGAAATTGAAAAGATCCTGGATAAAAAGAAGAAATAAAGAAATTCATCGAAGTCAAACGCGCTAAATCGATCGTCATGAAAGAATTCATTTTACTGTTCAGAGCCAATTATAAGGATATTGCAAGAGTTTCAGCGGCAGAAACCCGCGAGCGAAACAACCGTTGGATGGACTGGATTAACGATTTGGTTGACCAAAATCACTTGGCCGAAGGAGGAAATCATTTGGCCCCGGAAGGGAAAATTATTCGCAGCAACGGCGAAATTTCGGTAGAATCAATACCTGCGAATAACGAATCCATTTTGGGCTACATTCTGATTCTTGCCTCCTCACTCGACGAAGCAGCCGAACTCGCCAAAGACTGCCCTATTTTGGCAGGAAAAGGAACTTCAGTTGAAGTGAGAGAAATCAGCAACAATTAGAAATCAGCCTTGTAGCTGCAATACAGGATTATTCAGGTTAAGGATTTCATTTGTAAAAAGATGAAATCCTTAACTTTTTAATCGCTTTTAAACAAACTTGATTTCTATTTCCTCCCCTTTCTGATTCAGGGGAGACAAGCCTTTGGGCAACAATTTACAACCTTTTTTTTAAATGACTTAGTGAGCTCATCCAGAATTTCAATCCTGGAATCAGGCAAACAATCCAAATGAAAAATCATTAAAATCTTGTATATTAAACTTATTGGCCTGAAAAATATCCTACATTTTCGTACTGTTTTCACGACATTTTTTACCAAAATGTAACGATCACGAATCTTTCCGGGTTCGTTGACCCGATTTGCATACCATCTGGTTCTTTCGTAGTTTTAGGTTTCAACTTTACAGACAAAACATGGGAATCCTATTGCAATCCATTCTTGGTTTGTTAACCAGTTTCTTTAGCTTTTTCTATTTCAAAGACGTATACAAGAATCGCAAATCGCTTTCGAGCAAACCTGCCACCGGACTACTTGGAATCGGCTTTATCACCAATTTCCTTGACACATTAGGCATCGGTAGCTTTGCACAACAAACGGCACTATTTAAACTTTTCAAGTTGGTTGACGATCGGCTTATGCCTGGAACGATGAATGTAGGAAATACCTTACCTACAGTTGTTCAAGCCTTTATTTTTATGACTTCTGTTCACGTTGACCCGGTTACTCTCGTATCGGTATCAACTGCTGCGCCTGTTGGGGCTGTTCTGGGAGCAGGAATTGTTTCACGGATGCCACGCCGAAAAATTCAGGAAGGAATGGGCTTTGGTCTTTTAGTTGTTGCAACAATTATACTGGCAGGACTTCTAAATTGGTTACCGGTAGGTGGTGAAGCCATTGGCTTATCGGGATGGAAACTGGCCTTCATTATCGTGATGAGTTTTATTTTTGGTGCCCTGCAAAGCATTGGTATTGGATTTTATGCACCTTGTATGGCAATGACATACGGCTTGGGTATGCATCCATTAACCGCCTTCCCAATCATGATGACTTCAACAGCCATGCTGATGGTAGCCGGAAGTTCAAGGTTTATTAAAGAAAATGCTTACGACAGAAAAACGGCCATTGCCCTTACAGTTGCAGGAATTGTAGGTGTATTTCTTGCAGCTTACGTAGTTAAATCGTTGCCGTTGATTACCTTGAAGTGGATTGTTTGCGTTGTTGTTTTCTATACCTCACTAATGATGCTACGATCGGCACATGTTGAAAAATCAAGATAGCAGATTAAATTAAACTTCCTTCTCAGCTTCAAAAGATCACATTACCTTGTAACTTTGTTTGCAACAAAATCGACAGCATATGATCCTGAAAATATTGTTCGTTATAGCCATTATCCTGCAATTTTTTGCGGTTGCAGTTGCCCTCAAACTAACACGGGTAACCAAATACAATTTTTCGTGGATGCTGCTCACCCTGGGTTTTATCCTGATGGCCATTATGCGCCTGGTCGAGTTTTTACCTTACATCAGCGACATTAAACCTCAGGATTACCGCGAAATTTTTGTCTGGGGAGGCGTAATCACTTCGCTGGCTTTTGCCATTGGGGTTTTTATGATTCAGAAGATTTTCAAGTACATGAAACGAACTGAAGATTCACGGCGGCTGACTGAAAAAATGTTTCTGAATACCATCATTCAAACCGAAGAAAAAGAGAGGAAACGTTTCGCCAAAGACCTGCACGACGGGCTTGGACCGCTACTTTCGAGCGTAAAAATGTCGGTTTCGTCGCTGGCACAAATGAAACACGACGAAGCCTCGCGCGAAATTGTTGAGAATACAGAACTGGTCATTAACGAAGCCATCAAAAGTCTGAAAGAAATCTCCGACAACCTGAGTCCGCATATCCTGAACAACTTCGGCTTGGTGCGGGCGCTCAACAACTTCGCCAACAAAATCAATATCACAAAAATCATCCGGATCAACCTAATTACAGAGTTAAAAGATGAACGGTTTGATGCCAGCGTGGAGGTCGTTTTGTATCGCGTAATCTGCGAATTGATAAACAATACAATCAAACATGCACATGCAAAAAAGATTAACATATCTTTGACAATTACTGACAACGATTATATCACCATCATTTACAGCGATGACGGCAAAGGTTTTGATGTGAGCAAAATAATTGAACAACAGGGCGGAAGCGGAATGGGTTTTTCAAATATTTATTCGCGTATTAATTCGCTGAAGGGTGAAATAAACATAGAAAGTGAAAACAAAAAAGGAACTTTGGTAACCATTAAAGTACTGATGCATGACGAGTAAACCAACAAAACGAAAAGTAATTATCGTCGACGATCATACCCTTTTTAGAAATGGGTTGCGAATCTTATTGAACACACTTGAAGACTATCAGGTAGTTGCGGAGGCCGCCAACGGCAAACAATTTATAGAACTGCTTGAAAAAGACTTGCCAGATTTGGTTTTGCTCGACATCAACATGCCCGTAATGGATGGAATTGAGGCGGCCACCATTGCACAAAAGTTGTATCCCGACATCAAAATCATCACCTTGTCGATGTATGGCGAAGAAGATTATTACTACAAAATGGTCAACGCCGGTGTGAAAGGTTTTGTTCTGAAAAACTCAGACATTAAAGAGGTAAAAACCGCGCTTGACGTGGTTTTCGAAGGTGGATCGTTCTTCTCTTCAGAACTGCTTCAAAACCTGGTTGCCAGCCTGAAATCGTCATCAAGAAGCAAAGAAGTTCATGCTGAACTTTCGGAGCGCGAAATGGAAATTCTGATCCTGATTTGTCAGGGATTATCCAATCAGGAAATTGGCGATAAACTCTTCATCAGCAAGCGTACGGTCGATAAACACCGCGCCAACATTCTCGAAAAAAGCGAAAGTAAAAATACCGCACAACTGGTGGTTTATGCCATCAAAAACAAGCTTGTCGAGTTGTAGTAAGACCGAAGACTGAAGTCAGAAGGCCGAAGTTTAAACGCAAATCAATCGACATGGTCAATTTCGGGTGGAACATCCTTTTTTCGTTTGAATTTATTTTTGATTTTAACCAGGAATTCCTTGCCAATCAGGAAAATACTGAGATAAAAGGTGATCTCTCCGGCGATAATCAGACCTGTGGTTATTCCGGCAGCTTTTCCAACTGAAAATCCCAGAAATGGGATCACCGGAATCATAAGCCACAGCAACATTGAGATTCCAAAGATGATATAACCAATAGTTTTTACCATTGCATTCCGGTTTTTAGGTGTATTCCCTGGCTATTTCCAGCGCCAGTTGTCCATACGAAACACCAAACAACAGGTAATGGTTCAGAACATGATAAAGCTGGTATAACCGGATTCTTTGCTGCCAACCCTCCGGAAGCGGAAATTCTTCCTGATAAGCTTTCCAAACATGCAAAGAAAATCCGCCAAACAGCTTCATCATTCCCAGTTCCATTTCACGGTCGGCATAATAACACGCAGGATCAATCAATGCCGGGCCATTTGCCGTGTACATGTAATTTCCCGACCACAAATCGCCGTGAATGAGCGATGGCTCCGTTTGATGAGGCAGTAATGATGGTATTCGGGAAACCAGCTTTTCGTAGATTTTTAGCTCTTCCAACGACATTCCCCTTGATTTCCTGATCTTTTCAACCAAGCTCCAAATCCGACGTTGTGTATAAAATTCAGGCCAGTTATCAGTCCATGTATTATCCTGAAGGGTTGTTCCACAATAATTAGCATGATGAAAGCCAAATGCAGAGGCTGTTTTTCGGTGAAGCTGAGCGATTCCCCGACCCAACCGCTCATCTTGCCCGGAAAGATTGGCTGCAGGTTGCAAATATTCCATCAACAGTAATCCCGGAAAGTCACCAACATCCTTACTCCATATTACTTTCGGAATTAGCAGTGAAGAACCTGCTAAACTCATTTCGTTCAGGCCAGCAGCTTCTTTAAGGAACATATCCGCATGAGCCGAAGCATTCCACTTCAGGAAAAAATCGCCCACCGATGTGCTTATTTTCACAGCATGATTAATACATCCGCCCCCAACTGATCGGGAGTCCTTCAACCGAACCGACGAACCGTGAATGCTGGTCAGCCTTTCGATGCACAATTGAATAACATCCTGCTCCTGAAAATGACTCATAAATTCGGGTTCAACTTAAAATCTGTGATTATCTTGATTACTTCCACTCAACAACCAAAGTCTCTTCCGACGAAATTGAAATAGTTTGTCCGGACACAGTTCCTTTTTTGTCGGCAAACAAGATAACTGGCTTTTTACTCTTATCAGTTATTTTCAAATCAACCCGCCTCAAATCAGCCGATTTATTAACTACAACTGTAATCAGAGCATTGCCCGACTGAAGTGTTTTCATTAATATGTCTTTTTGCTGCGATGCAAAAAAATAGGGCACATTATTGAAATTAGGCTTCAGTTCCTGAGCCAGGAATAGAGCCAATTGTTCGTTTCCTCCCAATCGCGCGCCCAAACCAAGCAGCGACGGGATCCATAAGGTTTCGCCCTTTTCAAATTGGTTTCGGGTAGCCACTGGTTCGCCATCAACAGTCGAGATTACTTTTCCGGATGTATTCCGGATAAAACCTCTCCAAAGGTGAGCGGGCAAAGTGAGCTCATTTATTTTTACATCAAACAGGTTATCAACAGCCTTGAATTCACTGATGTTTCCACCCAGCAATTTGGCAAATGGGAAACCAGTCTTCATGGTGTTATGCAGGTTATCGTCAAAAAAACCAGTCAATCCGTCAACGATCAGTTTTCCACCTTTCGAAACAAAAGCTTCCAATTTCGGAGCATATTCGGTTGGAATGGAAATCTGGTGCGCTAGAATAATTGTAGAACCAGAATAATCATCCTTCGTGAAATCAAACTCACCGAATTCTTTCAGGCTGCAATTGATGCCCAATTCCGAAAGCGTTTCGAAATAGCCTAAGGCCGATTTCATGACTCCGCCAACCAAACGGCCTTCGTAATTTTGCACCGAAGGCGATGCCATTTTCTTCTCAGCCCAAAGCGACTGCCGTACATACAAAATGTTGATTCCAGATTCTACTTCACGTGCATTAGCAAACAGTTCTGGTTTGGAGTCAATTACTTTCAAAACTTCGGCAGCGGCAAGTAACCGGTCAGATGGCTGATCCTGAAAATCGAGCATGGCCCACTCCCCTGCTTCAATACCCGATGAACGTGGATTTAGCGACCAAAATATACCACCTTTGCCTTGAGTTCCGATGGTAACCCACATCCATTGGGCGATCTCATTTTTTGTCGGGCAAAAAGGCGCCATTCCGCTGTAGGTATTGTTTCCTCCTTGTATTTCAGTCATGATCCATGGTAATTCTCCTGCGCCAGAGCGAACAATTTCGCTATTGGCCGACATGGCCATTGCATATTGTTCTCGCTTGAAATATCCAAAATGCCAGCTTGCATGAGCCGAACCACCCAAAGTAGTCAGAAACTTCCTCCATTCAGGAAAATTGTACTCAGCACAGTTCTGAAACATCGCATGATTATTGACATGCAACACGTGTTTGGTATCCCACTTCTTAATTTCGGTGGCAATCCAGTTTAAAAACCAGGTATTGTAATCGAGCAAAAAGCGCTGATCGGTAAGCTCCACCAAAATAGGATAGCCGTTCGCAACAAACTCGCTTTGTGGATTTTTCTGCAACCATTCCTGATATTTGGCTTTTGTAAAATCGGTCCATGGAATATTTCCAGAAACGCCAGGTTCGTTAATTAAAACCCAGCCATACATGCTTTTATACGGACTGAAATGTGTTACCAACTTTTCAATAAATAGGGCGATTGATTGCAAGTGTGCTTCGTCGCGCGGAAACTTGAATCCACCAATATCAGTTTTTTCGGTATAAGGGAAAATGGTACAATAGATCTGAATACCATATTTATCGGCGGCCTTAAATGCCAAATCAAACAAGCTGAAATCCCAGGTTTCGTCTGGTTTGTGCATGTACGATTCGAACATACGGATACGAGTGGTTTTCATGCCGTTTTCTTTCAGCATCCGAAACCAGGTATCAATATCTTCCGGAGTTTGGCCCGGTTCGATAAAAATCTGTGCTCCAAAAACAGGCACATCCGACATCGACTTTTGTGCTGCAGAAAATTTAGCAAATGAAAAAATCAGGAGAAGGGCGATACATAATCGTTGAAAAGTCTTCATAAAGTATAGGTTGTTTGGTTTGTGGTATAGTCAGAAATTCCTCTTCACAAATATAACAATCTGCACCGACCAAATAAAAAAGAAAAGCCGTTTGCGAAACAATCACAAACGGCTTTTCCCAGACATCAATCCTTATTTTTGGAGTAGAAATTGTTTAAAATTAGCAAATTCAGTATTCAAATTAATCGAAAGCTTTTCGCCTTTCATAAATGCAGCTAATTTCTCCGGAAGCACAACTGTTCCTTTACCTAAAACACTTTCAACCGTTTCGGTGAACTTCGCCGGATGGGCTGTTTCAAGAAAAACACCAACTTCACCCGCTTTTAAATCGGCCTTCAATGCACGATAACCAACCGCACCATGAGGATCGAGCATGTAGTTTTCTTTCTCATAAACCATCTTCATCGTTTCGCGAATTTCCTTGTCTGAATATCGGTACCCAACCATGTCGTTCGAAATTTCCTGATGCGAATGGTTATACAATTCCAGTATTCGGGCAAAATTACTTGGGGCACCCACATCCATTGCATTGGCAATGGTTGAAACCGATGACTTAGGTTCATATTTCCCGGACCTCAGGTATTTATACACAATGTCGTTTTCGTTATTTGCTGCGATAAAGCGGCTAACAGGCAATCCCATAAATTTGGCAAACAATCCGGCAGTCAGGTTTCCAAAATTGCCACTTGGTACCGAGAACACCACCTCTCCGT
Organism: Aquipluma nitroreducens; assembly: GCF_009689585.1. Classification (GTDB taxonomy): domain Bacteria; phylum Bacteroidota; class Bacteroidia; order Bacteroidales; family Prolixibacteraceae; genus Aquipluma; species Aquipluma nitroreducens. The sequence goes on from NZ_AP018694.1 coordinate 650,655, forward strand.
CAATTCCTGCCTCGCGTAAACGGGCATAGGCGTTGAAATAGTAAAAAGCCTGTGGAAGGAACCGCGCCACATTGATTGAATTGGCTGAAGTAAGTACCATTTTGTCATTCAACGTTTGATCGAGAAAGGCCAACTTTACCAAACGCTGGCAATCATCAAAAGTCCCATCAATTTCGAGGGCGGTAATATTCTTACCCAAAGTAGTAAACTGCTTTTCCTGAATGTCGCTCACCAATCCCTTAGGATACAACACGTATACTTTAATCCCCGGAACATCATAAAAACCATTGGCAACCGCACTACCGGTATCTCCTGAAGTAGCAACCAATACATTCACTTCTTTCTGGAATCCCTGAAGGAAATATCGAAGCAAACGAGCCATAAACCGACCGCCAACATCTTTAAAGGCCAGGGTTGGCCCATGAAACAGTTCAAGAGAATACAACGAATCGCTAACTTTTACAATCGGGCAGTCAAAATTAAGGGTATCCTCAACAATCTCTTTCAGTATATTTTCCGGAACATCTTCTCCAAAGAATTTTTTGGCAACTTCGAACGAAATTTCCTGAAAGCTCAGCTTATGTATGCGTCTGAAAAATTCAGGATGAAATTCTTCGATCCGTTCGGGCATGAACAACCCATTATCGCTTGCCAATCCTTTGGTAACTGCCTCCATTAGCGATACTGAAGGTACAGTTTTATTGGTGCTAAAATATTTCATTTCAGAAGTTCAAATTTAGGTGCTAAAGTTAAAAATAGAGGTTGAAACCAATGATCTTCAACATTAAAAAATTATTAGCTAATTGATAATTTTAGTTAATAGCGCTTTCATAAACTGATCTCCTTTTAAGATACCGTAAGAGCCTTTTGCGACCTCAAATTCATCGTAAAACTGAGCGTTATCAGGGCTTTCGCCAGGTTTATAAATAATAAAAGGAACAGCTGCGCGCGTGTGAATTTTTGTTGCGCAAGGCGTTGGGTGATCAGGTAGAACAGCAATAGTAACTGGTTCATCCATTTTTTCGGTTTGCTCAACTAGGTATTTTACAATCCGTGAATCTAAATAGCTTATGGTTTTTGTTTTCAATTCCACATCACCTTCGTGCCCGGCTTCATCGCTGGCTTCAACGTGCAAATAAACAAGATCGTGATCTTTCAAGGCATCGATTGTTGCCTTTGCTTTCCCTTCGTAGTTGGTATCGTACAAACCGGTAGCGCCTTCCACCTTAATCACATCCATTCCGGCATAAACGCCAATTCCCTGAATCAGATCAACTGCTGAAATAACCGCCGATTTTTCAATGCCAAACAGCTCTTTCAAAGTTGGCATTTGAGGCCTGTAGCCCGGAGACCAGGGCCAAATGCTATTGGCAACTTCTTTTCCTGCTGCCCTGCGCTTCAGGTTGACCGGATGTTCGGCCAGCAAAGCCTGTGAGCGTAAGATCAGGTAATTCAACAATTTGGCAGTGGCCGCAGACTCTTCATTCTCGGCTTCAATTAAACAAGGACGGAAAGGTTTTCCAGGAACATCGTGAGGCGGGGTGCAATTCACGTACTTTTTCCCACCTTTTATAACCAGCAAATGACGGTACGAAACACCAGGGTAAAACCTGATCAGTTCGTTACCCAAATTTTTATTCAGGTAATCAATCAACTCGTAGGCTTCCGCATTTGAAATGTGTCCGGCAGAATGATTTTTTATATTTTCATTTTCGATGGTAAGCAAATTACAGCGCAGGGCAAGATCGTTTTCGTCCAGAGTTACGCCCATACTGGCAGCTTCAAGCACGCCGCGACCTTCAAAAACCTTCTGCACATCGTAACCCAAAACCGACATATTGGCAATCTCACTTCCGGGGTGCATATCTTCGGGAACCGTTTTTAGGAGTCCTGTCCTACCCTTTTTAGCCAGACTGTCAATCACAGGTTTTTCGGCCATCTGAAGCGGAGTTTTTCCACCATAAGCAGCCAATGGCTCGTCGGCCATTCCATCACCCAAAACAATTATATATTTCATAAAAATCAGTTCAAAGTTTATTTTCAGTTTCAGGTATCAAGAACTTAAATTAGCGAATAAAGTTCAAATGATTTTAAAATCATTATACTTGATATTTACAACCTATGTCATTTTCAAATGTTTGAAACCCGGATAATATCGGCAAAAACACCGGCCGCAGTTACCGCAGCGCCAGCGCCATAACCCTTAATAATCATCGGAAATTCAAGATAACGCTCGGTATTAAACATGACCAGATTGTTCGATCCCTGTAAATCGGCAAACGGATGGTTTGCTTCAATTTGCTGAAGTCCGATTTCGGCTTTTCCATCTTCGAATTTGGCTACGAAACGCCAGAGAAGTCCTTTTGCAGTCAATTTTTTCCGGTTGGCTTCGAATTCGGCATCCATTTCAGGTATATTTTTCCAGAAATCGTCAACACTTCCTTCAAAATACTTTTCAGGAATAAAAGTGTTGATTTTAATGTCTTTCATATCGAACTGATAACCCGATTCGCGAACCAAAATGAGGAGTTTTCGCGCAACATCAACTCCGCTAAGATCGATGCGTGGATCAGGCTCGGCGAATCCCTGATCTTTGGCCATCCGGATAGTTTGGCTCAAAGGAACAGTATCGCTGATGGTATTGAAAATGAAATTGAGTGTTCCGGAAAGAACAGCTTCGATTTTCACAATGGTATCGCCCGAATTGACCAAATCGTTCAAAGTGGTAATAATCGGCAACCCGGCGCCAACATTGGTTTCGAAAAGGAATTTAACACCTTTCCTCTTAGCCGTTTTCTTCAGGAGCGCGTAGTTTTCGTAGTCTGAAGAAGCTGCTACCTTATTGGCAGTAACAATCGAGACATTGGCATTCAGCAGTTCGGCATATAATCCGGCAGCCTGATCGTTGGCGGTACAATCCACAAAGATTGAATTATACATGTTCAGACCGATAATTTCATTTTTAAAGTTTTCGAGACTCGATTGCTGCCCCTCGGTCGTCATTTTTTCGCGGAAAGTGGCAATATCAATACCTTCACGATTAAACAGCATCTTTTTGGAATTGGCAACTCCCGCAAGTTTAATCTTGAGGTGTTTCTCCTTCAGCAATTTGGGTTGTTGCTGTTTGATTTGTTCGAGCAGATTACCGCCCACCAAACCAATTCCCAACAAGAAAACGTTCAGCTCAACATTCTCCGACAAGAAAAACGATTCGTGAACCACGTTCAAGGTTTTGCGTAAATCAGAAATCTTTACAACCCACGAAATGTTCAACTCCGAAGCTCCCTGCGCAATAGCAATGATGTTAATCCCATTCTTACCGATGGTATTGAAAAGCTTTCCGGCAATTCCAGTTGCATGCTTCATGTTTTCGCCAACAATAGCTACAATGGCCAGATTTTCTTCAATCGTAATCTTATTGATCTGGTCGAGCTGAATTTCACGATCGAACTCTTGCTGGATGGCTGCTTCAGCTTTTGATGAGCTGGATGAATCAATGGCAAAACTGATTGAGTTTTCGGAAGAAGCTTGCGAAATCAGGATGACGTTCACATTCTGGCGAGCCAAAGCGCCAAAAAGCCGTGAAGAGATACCGGTAACGCCAACCATACCCAATCCCTGTATGGTTATGAGGGTAATGTTTGAAATGGATGAAATACCTTTAATCGGCAGGTCTTTCCCATTATGTTTGCTATCGGTAATTAAAGTTCCCTCGTTTTCGGGATCCATTGTATTTTTAATGAGAACCGGAATTCCCTTCTTATAAACCGGCAGAATCGTTGGCGGATAAATAACCTTTGCACCAAAATGCGAAAGCTCCATGGCCTCCGAATAGCTCAGCATCTTAATGGTGTAGGCTTTGCTAATCACTCGCGGATCGGCAGTCATGAAACCATTCACGTCGGTCCAGATTTCGAGCGATGCCACATCCAAAGCCGCTGCCAAAATAGCCCCGGTATAATCGGAACCACCACGGCCCAAAGTGGTGTATTCGCCAACTTCGTTGCTCGAAATAAACCCCGGAACGATAGCAATTCCTGAAAAAGAGGCAAAAGCCGTTTGAATGAGTTGATTGGTTTGCCCAAAATCGACAGTGGCTTTACCAAAATTACTGTTGGTCTTGATCAGCTTACTTGAATCAAACCATTTGGATTCAGGAATATATTCTGAAATAATGAGCGATGACAAACGTTCGCCAAAGCCACCAATTTTATCGAGTGTTTTCGGGGTGAGTTCTCCAATCAACGAAACCCCTTGAATAATCCGTTCAAGCTCTTCAAGCAAGATGGTAGTTTTTGCCTTTATGTCAGCCTGTTTTTCAGCAACAAATAGTTTTTCAATCGTCTCGTAGTGGCGCGTGTTGATTTCCGTCAATTCAGCCTGAAAGTAGCCGGTTCCAATCGCAGCCATTTTTGCTGCACTCAAAATCTTGTCGGTAATTCCACCCAAAGCCGAAACTACAACGATTACATCGTCTGTCTGCCCTTTCAGGATTTCTTTTACCCTTTGAATATTTTCAGCGCTTCCAACAGAAGTACCTCCAAACTTTAAAACTTTCATAATTCTTGAATTAACGGAAGACCTTAAAATATACAAGCATTTTAAGCTTCCCGATTGATATTTATTACAAATGAACCACGATTCTTAATAATCTATCAGAAATCGTGGCAAAAGATACGACTAAAAAAAAGTCCGGGTTTAACAGCACAGCTGCCAAACCCGGACATGACTGTATTTTTAAACTTTATTTAATTTACCGTCGTTGTTGCCGTGATTGCTTCAAATATTTTGGCTTCCAGTTCCTGCGCTAATTCAGGATTATCGCGAATCACTGTTTTAACCGATTCGCGTCCTTGTCCAAGTTTGGTTTCGCCGTAACTAAACCACGATCCGCTCTTTTTGATGACATTGAGTTCAACGCCCAAATCAACGATTTCTCCTGTTTTTGAAATACCTTCGCCATACATGATGTCGAATTCGGCCTTTTTGAATGGAGGAGCTACTTTGTTTTTTACAACTTTCACACGGGTATGATTTCCCTGGGCATCTTCCCCGTCTTTAATCTGACCAATGCGGCGAATATCCAAACGTACCGAAGCGTAAAATTTCAGTGCATTACCACCGGTAGTCGTTTCAGGATTACCAAACATGACGCCGATTTTCTCGCGCAACTGGTTGATAAAGATGACACAGGTTTTAGTGCGATTGATGTTGGCAGTCAGTTTACGTAAAGCCTGAGACATCAAACGAGCCTGAAGACCCATTTTTGAGTCGCCCATTTCACCTTCAATTTCAGCTTTTGGAGTCAATGCTGCCACCGAGTCAATAACAATAATATCAACGGCTCCTGAACGGATCAGGTTGTCAGCAATCTCCAGAGCCTGCTCTCCATTGTCAGGTTGAGAAATCAGCAATTCGTTGATATCAACGCCTAATTTGGTTGCATAACCAGGATCAAACGCATGTTCAGCGTCAATGATCGCAGCAATACCACCAGCTTTCTGAGCTTCGGCAATGGCATGAATGGCTAAAGTTGTTTTACCTGACGATTCAGGTCCATAAATTTCGATGATTCTTCCTTTGGGGTAGCCACCAACGCCCATTGCAATGTCCAGACCAATTGATCCGGAAGAGATTGAAGGAACGTCTTCAACCACACGGTCGCCTAATTTCATAATCGAGCCTTTGCCATAGCTTTTCTCGATTTTATCCATTGTCAACTGTAGAGCCTTTAACTTTTCGATGTTCTGTTTTGATTTTTCGTCGTTTGCCATTTTACTTGATATCTAATGCTTTAATGATTTGATCGGTATGGTTTTTTGTATCTACTTTCTCAAAAATATCTTCAATAATTCCTGATTCGTTAATCACAAAGGTGGTACGCATAACTCCCATGTATTTTTTGCCGTACATACTTTTTTCGCCCCAAACACCATAAGCCTGAAGAATTTCTTTTTCAGTATCTGCAATCAGGTTAAACCCGAATTGGAACTTATCGGCGAACTTTTTGTGTGAAGCAACACTATCCGGACTAACACCAACAACCTCGTAGCCTTTGGCCAGCCAAGCCTGGTAATTATCATTCAGGTTGCACGATTCTGCGGTACAACCCGGAGTATTATCTTTCGGATAGAAGTACAAAATAATCTTTTTACCCTTGAACGTTTCCAATGAAATGGTCTCATTGTTTTGATTCAGCCCATGAAATTCAGGAGCTTTATCACCTTTACTTAAAGATGTCATTAATTGAATGTTTTTAAGTTAGACAAATATACTTGAAATATTGATATGATTCGGACGTAACAAAACGTTGTTGATAAAATAAACCGGTTCAATCATATAGCGACCTAGCTACATTTTTTGTAATTTTAAGGCCAAATCAAACATATACCGAATATGTTAATTCAATTCACAACAAGCATAAAAACAACCTTAATTCTCCTATTGTTTACAATTGGGGGATTAAATTCATATGCAGATATTTCATCTGATGAACTGATCCAAAATGACACGATTGCTACTATAAAACCACCAGTTTCTCAGTCTGAAGTATTTGTTATTCCTGAAAATGCAAGAAAGGCAGCGATCGATTTTCAGGTGAATTCAGAAATCAGCTACTTCAGTTTTAGTAATTTTGTAAAAGACGAATCCAGAAAAATATTTTACTCGGCCTGGCTGAAAGAAAAAGAGGTCAACAAGCTTTCGGCCCGAACCGACAGTTTGCGAAAATCGTACGCCGACTCTTCAGATGATCAGAAAGAAAAAATTTCGGCACTGATTTTAAAAGCAGAAGGACAAATGATGACCTTGAATGAAGAGATTCCTAATTTATACGAAAAAGCCCGAAGCGAGGAAAAACAGTATTGGCAATCCGCTTCATCAGACGAAAAGGCCAAGTTTCAGGAAAAAATCAAAATTTACCAGGATAGCATACAACAAGCAATTGCCGCTTTGAACAAACAAAAAGTACCCGACACGATTATGTATTACAAAGCAGAGTCGAAACCGGTCGCCAATACTGAACCAGCTACTTCAGTAACCTATAAAATCCAGGTTGGAGCCTTTAAAGGGAAATTACCCGACACTGCTGCCAAATCGATAAAAAAACTGGGGATGCTAAGAAAAGTAGAAAGTTACAAGGACGAAAAAGGTGTTACCGTTTATACAACTGGCAGTTTGAAGCGCTATCAGGAAGCCTTAACTTTACAAAGTCAGGTTAAATTGGAAGGAATAAAAAATGCATCAATTGCTGCCTACAACAACGGGAAAAGAATTACGCTGGATGAAGCCCGCAAATTGAATAACGAGCAGGATAAGCCGTAACGAATTTTTAACTTGCCTATAACAAAAAGCGACAGGAATTGTATTAGCTTTAGGGTATTTCAAGCACAAAACCCGAAATGTGATACAGGCAATCAGAGTACGAGGTTTTTCAATTTATTAAAACGTATTTAATATCCAAATCATGACACGAACAGCTCCACATAAAGAAAAAGATGAAGAACAGGATGTAGAGAACAAAAAAGAAAAATTTTTGGTTCTTCACAACGACGACTACCACACGTTCGATTACGTGATCGATGCCTTAATAACTGTTTGTGAACACGATATGATTCAGGCTGAACAATGTACCCTTTTGGTTCATTATAAAGGAAAATGCGACGTAAAGAAGGGAAGTTTTTCTTATCTTAGACCAATGAAAAATGCTCTGGTTCAAAAAGATCTCAGGGCAACCATTGATTAATCCTGAACTATGAACTTCCTGATCATTATTTTCCTGATTATTTTGGGTATTGTTTTATTGCTGATTGAGGTCACCATTTTGCCCGGAATAACCGTTGCCGGAGTCGGAAGTTTCCTTGTACTTGTTTACAGTGTTTACCTGGCATTCACCGACTATGGCCCGTTGGCAGGGTTTCTGACACTTGCTTTTGTGCTGATCGCTGCACCGTTACTTGTTTATAAGCTATTTAAAAGTAAAGCTGGAAAATCGATGGTGCTTAATGCAGTTCTTACCGGTCACACTAACGAAATTGATCCTGAAAAAGTAAAAGTTGGCGACATAGGAGTTACAATCGGCCGTTTAGCCCCGATGGGGAAAATAAAAGTGAACGATGAAGTAGTCGAAGTGCGATCAACCGGAACATTTGTCAATCCGGGAGAACAAGTTAGAATCATTCACATTGAAAAATCACTGATTACAGTTGAACCTTTAAATATATCATAATGGAGCAAATTCAAGGTCTTGGAGTATTTGGATTGATCATCGGGATTTTTATCCTCATGGTCATACTTTTGTATTATGTCCCGGTTGGACTGTGGTTTTCAGCCCTCGTGTCAGATGTGCGGATTTCACTGATTCAGCTCTTCCTGATGCGGTTTCGGAAAGTACCGCCATCAGTTATCGTTCGTGCCATGATCGAAGGCACAAAGGCTGGATTGGTACTTAACCGCGATGAACTGGAAGCCCATTACCTGGCTGGTGGACATGTTGAAAAAGTGGTTCATGCCTTGGTTTCAGCGCAAAAAGCCAACATTGAGCTAAGTTTTAAAATGGCTACCGCCATTGACCTTGCCGGACGTGATGTTTTTCAGGCCGTACAAATGTCGGTAAACCCAAAAGTAATTGATACTCCTCCGGTAGCGGCAGTTGCCAAAGACGGAATCCAGCTGATTTGTAAAGCAAGGGTAACCGTTCGAGCCAATATTAAACAATTGGTTGGAGGTGCTGGCGAAGAAACTGTTCTCGCTCGTGTTGGCGAAGGTATTGTATCGTCCATTGGGTCGTCGCATACACACAAAGCCGTATTGGAAAATCCTGATTCGATCTCAAAAGTTGTATTGGGAAAAGGTTTGGATGCCGGAACCGCATTTGAAATTCTGTCCATCGACATTGCCGATATCGACATCGGCAAAAACATTGGGGCCGGATTGCAGATGGACCAGGCTGAAGCCGATAAAAACATTGCTCAGGCTAAAGCTGAAGAGCGTCGTGCAATGGCAGTAGCACTTGAACAGGAAATGAAAGCAAAAGCTCAGGAAGCACGCGCCAAGGTGATTGATGCCGAAGCTCAAATCCCGATGGCCATTGCTGAAGCTTTCCGGAGTGGAAACCTGGGAATCATGGATTACATGAAATACAAAAACATCATGGCTGACACTTCTATGCGTGAATCCATTTCAGCGGAGGAACAAAACAAGAAGAAGAAATAGTGCGGACAGGACATGTCCTGTCCATACCTCTCAAAAAACCTTGTCGTTTTGCGACAAGGTTTTTTTTATGGAGTTTTCTCAAAGCTGAATTACAGAGTTATCCTCAGATACCGGTTATAGGCTTCATCCCAATCCAGTTCACCCGAAGGAATAAATCGTACCAATTCGCTCGAATTGGCAATAATTTGACGAATCTCAGTTAAAGAACCAACGTAACCCAATGCTTTCGCCTGAATCATGATATTCCCGATCGCTGTTGCTTCGGTAGGACCCGCAACAACATCCAGCCCAGTCGCATCGGCAGTTAGCTGGTTCAGGAAATGGTTATTGGCTCCACCACCAATGATATGAATCACTTCAATCGGCTGATCGGAAACATCGCGGATTTGTTCCAGCGTAAAACGGTATTTCAGCGCTAAACTATCGTAAATACAGCGAATAACTTCGCCATGATTTTGCGGTGTTCCCTGTGCCGTTTGATAGCAAAAATCGCGTATAGCCTGAGTCATATCTCGTGGATTCAAAAACATGCTGTCATCCGGATTAATCAGGAATTGAAATGGTTCTGCTCTCCGGGCCAGTTCAACCATCGCGGGCCATGTGTATTTCATTCCCTCGGCCTCCCAAATGCGCTGAACTTCCTGAATAAGCCACATACCCATAATGTTTTTCAGGAAACGGGTTGTACCATTTACCCCACCCTCGTTGGTGAAATTGAGCTGGTGAGTTTGTGCTGAAATGTGAGGTTTCGGGCATTCGATTCCCATAAGCGACCAGGTACCGGAACTGATGTATGCAAAATTAGTCTCCGAACAAGGAGTAGAAACGATGGCTGAAGCGGTATCGTGTCCGGCAACAGCAATAACCGGAACCGATTTGCTGCCAGTTTCATTGGCTACTTCATTGGTAATATTTCCAAGAATAGTTCCTGGTAGAATAATCTCCTGAAGAATTTGTTTCGGAATTCCAGCTTTTTCGATCAACTCATAATTCCATTCGCATTTCCCCGGAACAATCATCTGGCTGGTACTGGCAATCGAAAATTCGCTCTTCTTTACTCCTGAAAACAAATAATTCAGCGCATCAGGCATAAAAAGTATGGAATCGGTGATTTCCAACAGCGACGACTGGTCTTTTACCATCGAGAACAACTGAAACAGGCTATTGAATTGCATAAACTGAATTCCGGTTTGCGCATAAACTTCTTCCTGCGGAACGATCTGAAACAAATCGTCCATCGAGGTATTGGTGCGCGAGTCGCGGTAAGCAAAAGGAAGTGAAATAATTAAACCTTCCTTATTCAGATGCACAAAATCGACGCCCCAGGTATCCACCCCGATGGATTCAGGCTGGATTCCGTACTCTTTGACACACTTCTTCAGTCCGGCTTTCAATTCATTGAATAAGCTGAAAATATTCCAGAAATAATGCCCGTTAATCAACTGCATCTGGTTGGAAAACCGATGTATTTCAGTCAATTCGAGCGTATCATTAATTAAAGTTCCTAAAATGGCACGTCCGCTTGAAGCTCCCAGATCGAAAGCTAAAAAGTATTTTTTATTCATGAATTAGAATCTTAATAAGGTTACAAACAAAGAAACTCAATTTTGCAGCAAATGGAATCCTGTACTATCCTGAAAACAAAAAAAGTGTCTAAAGTGAACTAAAGTTTGGAGTGCCTAAAGTTTAAAAATTCAATCCTTCAGTAATTCAATCCTTCAGTTACTTAAAGAACTTATCGGCAAACTTGATATACTGCGTCCAGTCGTACGAAGTCAAATCATGTTTTCCGGAGCGGATATGGTAACCTATTGTGCCCATTACCGGATGGTCAACTTCAGGCATTTCTTTAATTGGCAATCCCTCAGAACCTAGTAATTGATAAACAGCAGAAGCATATTTCGCCGATAAAAATTCACCTCTCGGGTCCGACCATTTGTCGCCTTCGGCGCTGGCCACATACAGAGGTCGTGGTGCGATTAAAGCTAAAAGCATGTGTTGATCGACTGGCAAATCGGCTTCATTATCGTTGAATTTTTTAAAATTACCGCAAAACCAATGAGGGAAATTGGTATTTATAATCTGAACGGTTTCACCAAATTTACGCATCGAAAGCGCTGCTCCACCACAACCCGATTCGTTTGAAATAACCATCGCAAACCGCTGATCGTTAGCGCCAGCCCACAACGCAGTCTTGCCCAACCTTGAATGGCCTAAAACAGCTACCTTTTGAGAATCAACTTGCTCATCCTTCTCCAAATAATCCATCACCCGAGATAATCCCCAGGCCCAGGCTGCTATAGAGCCCCACTCGTCATATTTTGGGTGAGTTTGATTCGGCTGATAAAAAAACGGCTCGATTCCATCCGAAAAATCATTTCGGTCAGGATCAATATCACCGTAATACACGGTTACTAAACCGTACCCTGCTTTAATGATATTCTCGACCTGCCAGCTTTCTGAGTCACTGCCACGTGATTGCTCAGTTACGCGATTATTGATGATTCCAACAGAAGGATTATCATTGACCCAAGATTCGGTTAACCGAATATTTGGATCGCTATAAACGGTATGATTTCCGGAGAAATTATACGCCAGAAAAACCGGCGCTTTTCGTTGTGATTTGGGCAAATACATCAATACATTTACCTCCAGATTCCGGTCGTTTTTTTTGAAAAACAAGGATAATTGCTTGCGGATGGCTAAACCATTTATGGCATCATTTGATGTTTCCCAGACTTTCACATCCGATATTTCTAATTTCCCGGGAACCTTTCCGTAAACCTCTTCTGTAAATTTCTTCAAAATCTCCGGACGTTGCTTTTTATACCAAACTTTGGCCGATTTCACCTTACCACCATTAAACCGGGTTAAAACATCGGGAAGTTTATATTCCGGAACATTCGCCTCATCATAAATCACATTCGGTTGTTGAGCCGGGGCATCCTTAAAAATCAGCAAGGAGAGAAAAACAAAAAATGCAATACATTTCATGGTCTAGTGGTTTGAAGTTTCAATTCATAAAGATAAAATCTTTACATCGAAATTAGCCCAAACGAATCACTGAAAAATGTAGGTTAACACTTAATTCGGATAATCGAGCGGTTCAATTTCGCCAGTGGCCACTCGCAAAGCATTTAATGCCAATGCTTCCAATTCATCTTCGCCCGGATAAACATGAACTTCGGAGATGAATTCGACTTTCGAAGTAATAAATCGGGTAAGGTATTTACTGTATGCCAAACCACCGGTGAGTAATATGGCGTCGACATAACCATTCAACACAACAGCCATTTCACCAATTGATTTGGCTACTTGATAGCCAAGGGCATCCTGTATTTTAATGGCCAATTCTTCGCCATCAGCGGCACGTTTTTCAACTTCCATCGCATCATTAGTTCCCAGATAGGCCACATAACCACCCTCACCAATCACCATGCGGCGGATCTCATCTTTCTGGTATTTTTTACTGAAGCATAAATCAATCAACTGCCCGGCAGGCAAGGTTCCGCTGCGTTCCGGGCTGAATGGCCCTTCTCCATCTAAAGCATTGTTCACATCAATTACCTTTCCCTTGCAATGCGCACCAACCGAAATTCCTCCACCCAAATGTGCTACAATCAGATTTAGCTTTTCATATTTGCGCCCTATTTTTTTTGCATGAAGACGGGCTGTTGCTTTCTGGTTCAGTGCATGAAAAATCGAACGTCGTTCTAAAAGTGGATGGCCTGAAAAACGGGCAATTTCGTCCAGCTCATCAACAACAACCGGGTCGGCCACGTAAGCATGAGCTCCCGGAATCTGAAGCGCAATATAATCAGCAATAAGTGGCCCCAGATTACTGGCATGTTGTCCGTAAATTCCGGCTCGCGCATGTTTCAGCATCCGGTTATTCACCAGGTAAACACCCGATTTCAAAGAATAAGTCAATCCACCCCGGCCAATAACATACTTGATCTTATCTACATCAAATCCTTCCTCAACCAGCGAATCGATAATCAGGCCTTTCCTGAATTCGAACTGATCGATGATATTTTCATAGAGCGATAATTCTTCGATGGAGTGGCGCAACGTTTTTTTCAACTTGCATTCTCCTTCGAAATAAACAGCAAACTTGGTTGACGTTGAACCGGGATTAATAGCCAGAATTCGAATATCGCTCATGAATTGGATAAATTAACTTAATAACGCTGCAAGAGCAATTGAGTTCAGTTTTGTTTGTATGCTGTCGCCTCTTGAAGACAACACAACAGGCACATTGGCGCCCATCACCACTGCTGCCTGATCGGCATAACACAGTTTAGTATTCGTCTTATAGAAAACATTTCCGGCATCGATATTGGGGAATAGCAAGCAATCGGCGTCTCCGGCCACTTCTGAAGAAATACCTTTAATTTGAGCCGACTCCAGATCAATCGCCACATCCAACGCCATTGGACCAAAAACCGTTGCTGGCTCAAACCGACCATCTTCAGCAGCTTTCATCACTTCAACAGCGTCGGTACACGAAACCAGCGAAGGTAAAACCTGCTCGGTTGGAGCAATTAGAGCTACTTTTGGATGGGTAATTCCCAAATCGACGGCCATTTTCGTTAAATACTGAACCATGGCTATTTTTTGCGGAATGGTAGGATATGGAATAATAGCCACATCGCTAACAATTAGCAACTTGTGATAATTGGGATTATCAATCACCGAAACATGGCTTAGAATATTTCCCTGAGGCAATAATCCGGCTTCCTTATTAAGAATTGCCCTCATAAATTTATCGCTACTGATCAGGCCTTTCATCAAAATACTCCCCGAAATCTGTTTCACCTGATTAATTGCAAGCGTTGCTGCATCTTCTTCTGTTTCGGCATGAATGATTTGGAATGATTGATGATCAATCTGATGAGCCATACATAATCTAATGATCTCGTCGCGATTTCCGGTTACAACACCCGAAACAATTCCAAGCTTTATGGCTTCGAAAATAGCTTCAAGTGAATGTAAATCAACAGCATTTACAGCAATCAGAGTCCTTTTACGGAGCGATTTAGTATAAACGAATAAATCAGCTAAGCGTTCAAGTTTCATTCTAAGTAATTTATAAACACAAAATTATTATTTCAGTCCTGATTAATACGTAACAAACATCAACAACTAAAATGTTTTTAAACCGCTGTAAAATAAAACGTCCGATGTTATTAAACACCGGACGTTTCAATATCTTCATAAGAAAAGAAGCCAACTTATAATCTTTACTTCAGGCTGTCTAAATTGCTTACAATTTATTTCCACTTGTCACAATTTGCTCAGTATCTAAAGCAATCATCAATTCTTCATCGGTAGGCACAACGATAACCTTCACTTTTGATTCCGGAGTGCTTATAACCCCTTCTTTCCTGAAACCTTTGTTTTTCTGATGATCAAGTGAAATTCCAAGAAAATCAAGATCACTCAACACACCTTCACGGGTTGTATCAGCATTTTCGCCAATTCCTCCGGTCATAATCAAAATATCGAGTCCTCCCATGGCCGCGATGTATGAGCCAATGTATTTTTTCACCTTGTAATCGTACATCTCAAGTGCAAGAGCAGCTCTTTCATCTCCCTTGTCTTTTGCCATTTCAATTTCGCGCATATCCGACGAAATTCCGGTAACACCAAGCATTCCGGCATGTTTATTAAACAGAGTATTGGCCGATTTGATACCGATTTCCTCTTTTTCCATGATGTAAAGCACTACACCAACATCTAAATCACCGCTGCGGGTTCCCATTACTAAACCTTCGACTGGAGTAAATCCCATCGACGTATCAATCGATTTTCCATTCTTTATTGCAGCAACAGAAGCTCCATTACCTAAATGGCACGAAATAATTTTCTGGGTATTGTAATCAACTCCAAGCAATTCGCAAGCACGTTTAGTTACGTAACGGTGACTTGTTCCGTGAAATCCATAACGGCGAATCCCATATTTTTTATAGAGTGGATAAGGAATTCCGTACATATATGCTTTGGGCTCCATGGTCTGGTGGAAAGCAGTATCGAAAACTCCAACCTGCGGGATTCCGGGGATCAACTCTTCCATCGCCTTGATACCTTTCAGGTTGGGCGGATTATGAAGCGGTGCTATATCGATGCATTTGGTTACTTCTGCAAGTACGTCGTCGGTTAAAAGAACACTCGAATTAAAAAGTTCGCCACCATGAACGACACGATGACCAACAGCATCCAATTCTTCAAGGCTTTTCAAACAACCGTGTTTTTCACTGGTTAAAATGCCTAATATATACTCAACACCTATTTTGTGATCTAAAATTTCGCCTTCGAAAACGACTACCTGACCATCCTGACGGACATGCTTCAAAAAGCTGCCTTTCATCCCCAGTTTTTCAACGCCACCTTTGGCAATTACCACTCGGTCGGTCATTGAGAATAGCTGATATTTGATTGAACTACTTCCGCAATTTAAAACCAGAATCTTCATGTGTATCTAATTTGTTTTTTACTTGCCAGATTGAACGCGCCATGGTGTATCTGAGACATTTACACACGACTTGTTTCATCTTGTTTCTATTTATTTTCCAATCGAATGAGAATTAACACCGTTGATTATTAGGTTGTATTACCCGATTCCCATTCTCATCGTATTTGTAAAAACCATCTCCGGATTCAATTCCGAAATGCTTGGCGCGAACTAATTTACGGAGATACGGATTTGGCTTATATCGGATGTCTCCAAATTCGTTGTAAATGTTATCCATCCAGCGTAAAACTTTATCAAGTCCCATCTTATCAGCCAACTCGAATGGACCAAGGCGCATACCGAAACCGATTCTCATCAGTTGATCGACATCCTCAATGTTTGAAATGCCCTCCATTAATACCTCACAGGCTTCATTAAGCAGCACAACAAATAACCTAACGCTTACCAAGCCAGCTGATTCCAGAACAGGAACAATCTTGCGGTTAATCAACGCAACAAACTTGCAAACTTTTTGATACGATTCGTCAGTAGTGTACAAGCCGCGTACAACTTCTATAACTCTGGCTTCCTGATGATTGACAAAGAAATGTAGACTAATGCAACGGTCACGATACTGTAAGTCTGAAGAAAGTTCTGTTATTACAATTGTTGTAGAATGAGTAGCAATGATACAATCAGGCTCAACTACTTCTTCTATTTTGCGGAAAATTTCTTTCCGTTCTTTGATCTTTCCTCCACGATCAATAGCCCTGATTGCTTCAATCACAAAATCGCATCCTTTCAGGTCTTTGTAGTCCAAAGTTCCTTTTATCCGCGAAAGAATAGCACGTTTCTCACCTTGAGTAATTCCCCAATGCTCAATTCGTTCATCCAAAACCTTTTCAATATTTTTGTAGGCTTCGCGAATTTTATCCTCACTAACTTCAATAAAAACAACTTCAATTCCGTAGAAACTGGCAACACGTGCTATGTTTTGGCCAACAAGACCGCAACCAACTACCCCAATTTTGGAAAAAAGTGTTTTGCTTATGCTTTTTTTACTTAAACCGAACTCTTCAATCGGTTCGTAAATAACTTCACTCGGCATAGTTATTTGTATTGATTTTATTTATTCAAAAAGTGCAGCAGCCTGATTTGCTGTAATGGCTACCATATTAACAATATCGCTCACCGAACATCCTCTCGAAAGATCGTTAATTGGGGCGGCCATTCCCTGAAGCACCGGACCAACAGCTTCGGCTTTACCCAAACGCTGAACCAACTTATAACCAATATTGGCAGCTTCAAGACCTGGAAATACCAATATGTTGGCGCGACCAGCAACTTCACTGTTTGGAGCCTTTAAACGTCCAACTTCGGCAATCAGTGCGGCGTCGAGCTGCATTTCACCGTCAATCTTTAATTCAGGATCCATTTCACGGGCAATCCGGGTCGCATTCCTCATTTTATCAACTAAAGGATGCTGCGCGCTACCCATAGTAGAAAAACTAAGCATAGCCACACGGGGATCCATACCAACAATTGCTTTAGCTGTCTTAGCTGTTGTAACTGCAATTTCGGCCAGCTGTTGTTCATTTGGATCGGGCATTACGGCACAATCGGCAAATACTAAAATACCTTCGTGACCAAAATGAGGATCGTTCACAAACATCAGAAATGCCCCTGAAACAACACTCACGCCCGGCATAGTTTTGACGTATTGCAAAGCAGGACGAAGGACATCACCTGTAGCATTTATCGCTCCAGCCAACTCCCCGTCAGCATCGCCACTTTTAATCATTAAAGGCGCAAAATAAAGCGGATCGTTTAACAAATCGAGTGCTGATTCTTTTGTTAGCCCTTTTGATTTACGGATTTCAACCATTAAATCAGCATACTGCCCCCTTCTTGAATCTGTCTTCGGATCAACAATTGTAGCTCCCTCAATGTTAACTCCAATCTCATTTGCCACTTGATTTATTTCTTCCGGATTTCCCAAAAGAATAAGCCGGGCAAGTTTCTGATTTAAGATAATTTCAGTAGCACGTAAAGTCCGTGGTTCTGTTCCTTCTGGTAATACTATCCTTTTCTGATATTTCTGAGCGTTTTGAAATACACGTTTTAAGATTTCCATCGGTAATTTAAAGTTTAAACTTTGGAGTAAAAAATTCGAGTCAAAAGTACTTAAAATATGCAGCGGTGTACCTTCAGTCGGCAAAAATTATTGGCTAAATTGACAAAACTCATATACGAAATGACTTACTTATGCCTCTTAAGAATTATAAAACAATCGATTGCACAACCTTCCAATGCAAGTTAATTTACCTATTTTTGGAAAAACTTTTTTTATGAAGCCAACAGATCCCTTCTTTTCGCTCAAACAGTCACTCGATGGCGATGTGTTTACCGATCAGGTACAAAAGGTAATTTACGCCACTGACGCTTCATCGTATCGCGAGATTCCGCAGGCTGTCACACGGCCAAAGAGCAAAGAAGACATCCGCAAAATTATCGCTTTTGCAAAGGAAACAGGGACTTCGGTGATTCCACGTGCCGGGGGAACATCTCTGGCCGGACAAGTTGTTGGCTCAGGAATCGTAGTCGACATTTCGAAATACCTGAATAAAATTGGGGAACTGAATATTGCAGAACGATGGATTGAAGTTGAACCCGGTGTGATTTTGGCTGAATTGAATCAGCATCTGGCAAAACAAGGTTTTCAATTTGCCCCTGAAACCTCCACTGCCAATCGCTGCTGCATTGGCGGAATGCTCGGAAATAACTCGTGCGGGCTCCATTCGCTGATTTATGGCAGCACACGCGAACACATTCTGGAAGTTGAAGGAATCCTGTCTGACGGATCTGATGTTATTTTCAAATCACTCACGCCTGAAGAATTTCATGCAAAATGTTCGGGAAATCCTGAATTACTGGAAACCAAAATCTACAAAAATATCCAGGAGACCCTTACCGATAAATTCAACCAACAAGAAATCCGAAATGAATTTCCTGACCCCAAAGTTACACGCCGTAACAATGGCTACGCTTTGGATGTGCTATTGGAAACCGATCCTTTTACCAATAATGGAAAGTCGTTTAATTTCTGCAAATTGTTGTCCGGTTCGGAAGGAACGCTTGTATTTGTTACTAAAATCAAGCTGAATATTGTTCCGCTCCCTCCCAAGTATCAGGGACTGGTTTGTGCACATTTCAAAACGCTTGAAGATTCGTTCTACGGCAATATTGTTGCCCTACGGCACCATCCTGATGCCATTGAACTCACCGACGACATCATTCTGAACTGCACATTGGAGAACATTGAGCAGCGCAAAAACCGATTTTTCATTCAAGGCAACCCCAAAGCGATTCTGACCATAGAATTTTCAGCCAATTCAGAAGAAGAAATACAGAAGAAAGCCAGAGCACTGGAAGAAGACCTCCGGAAAGAGGGCTACGGTTATCATTTTCCGTTGTTTACTGACAAAGAAAGCATCAAGAAAATATGGGAACTCCGGAAAGCTGGGCTGGGCTTGCTTTCGAACATTCCGGGAGATAAGCGTAATGTAACTGTAATTGAAGATACGGCAGTTGCTCCCGATTATTTGCCGCAATACATTCGCGAATTTGATCAGATTATTGCCCGATACGGATTGAACTGCGTGTATTACGGCCACATTGCAACGGGTGAATTGCACCTGCGCCCATTACTAAACCTGAAAGATCCGGAAGATGTGAAGATTTACCATTCGCTGGCAAAGGAAGTTGCCGAACTGGTGAAGAAATTTCGGGGTTCACTTAGTGGCGAACATGGCGACGGACGCCTGCGCGGCGAATTCATTCCACTGATGCTTGGACAACACAATTACGAGCTGATCCGCAAACTAAAATACACCTGGGACCCGCAAAACATCCTGAATCCCGGGAAAATTGTAGACACACCGTCGATCACCGAAGACCTACGGATAATGATGGGACAACCATCGTTTAAAGCGAATACGCTATTTGACTACGCACCACACGGCGATTTGCTTCGCTCGGTTGAAATGTGCAACGGATCGGGCGACTGCCGAAAAAGCAACCTCATTGGTGGAACGATGTGCCCAAGCTACATGGCAACCCGCGACGAGGATAAATCGACCCGCGCCCGCGCCAATGTGCTGCGCGAATACCTGACCCGCCCACAAAAAGCAAATGTTTTTGATTCGGATGAAGTGATGCAAGTGCTTGATTTGTGCCTTTCGTGCAAAGCCTGCAAATCGGAATGCCCGTCGAACATCGACATGGCCAAATTCAAAACCGAATTTTTGCAGCAATACTACGATCAGCATGGATTTCCAATGCGTTCGTTGCTGATTGCCTGGTTGCCACGAATCAATCAACTGGGAATGGCATTTCGGCCAGTAACTAATCTGATTACAAGCGCCAAACTGTTTAAAAAAGCGATTGGCTTTGCTCCGGAAAGGGAAATTCCTGAATTGTCGAAACTGAGTTTACGGAAATGGTACAGGAAGCCGATTTTACTGGGCAAGGATAAAATTGGGAAAGTTTACTTATTTGCCGACGAGTTTACCAATTTCAACGAAAGTCATATCGGTATCAAAGCCATTTTACTGCTGAATAAACTGGGCTACGAAGTGGTGATACCTAAACACCAGGAAAGTGGGCGAACATTCCTTTCGAAAGGATTGCTGCGCAAAGCCAAACAAATCGCCAACCTTAATGTGAATCAACTCTCGAAAATAATTTCAGAAGAAACTCCGCTGATAGGGATTGAGCCATCAACCATTTTAACTTTCAGGGACGAATATCCTGAGTTGGTTGATTTGAACCTTCAGGAGAAAGCCAGAAAGCTGGCAAAAAATGCGCTGATGCTGGAAGAATTTCTGGTTCAGGAAATGGAAAAAGGAAACATCAGGAGTGAGCAATTTACAAACGAGACAAAAACCATTAAACTGCATGGGCATTGCCAGCAAAAAGCGGTTGCCTCTACCCTACCCACCCGAAAAATACTCGGATTACCTTCCAATTATACTGTTCAGGAAATAAAAAGCGGATGCTGTGGAATGGCTGGTTCGTTCGGCTACGAAAAGGAACATTACGAATTGAGTATGCAAATTGGCGAACTGGATTTATTTCCGGCAGTAAGAAAATCACTTTCAGAAGAAATAATTACCGCTCCCGGAACCTCATGCCGCCACCACATCTCAGACGGAACAGGCCGAAAAGTGGTACATCCTGTGGAAGTATTGTGGGATGCGGTATTGAAATAGTAGAGACGTTGCATGCAACGTCTCTACCAACCATATCATTTATTTGGATATTCCTTCCAAAGTAAATAAGAATGCAAAATTAAGCGCAACATCTTTCAAATAATCGAATCGTCCGCTGGCGCCACCATGACCATACTCCATGTTGGTGTGCAACAGCAAAATGTTCTGATCTGTTTTCATGTCCCGAAGTTTAGCAACCCATTTAGATGGTTCGAAATATTGCACCTGACTATCGTGCAAACCTGTAGTGACCAACATATTCGGGTATTTTTTCTTTTCGACATTTTCGTAGGGGCTGTAACTTTTCATATAAAAATAGGCGTCCTTATTTTTCGGATTTCCCCATTCATCAAACTCGTTGGTAGTCAAAGGAATACTTTCGTCCAACATGGTATTCACCACATCAACAAACGGAACCTGGGCAATTATACCATGCCATAAATCGGGAGCCATATTAGCAACTGCACCCATCAATAAACCTCCGGCACTACCACCCATGGCATAAAGATGCTTTGTGGATGTATATTTTTCAGCAACCAGAAATTTTCCACAATCAATAAAGTCAGTAAAGGTGTTTATCTTTTTCATCAATTTACCGTCTTCGTACCATTGGCGCCCCATTTCCTGACCACCCCGAATATGAGCAATGGCATAAACAAAACCTCTGTTAAGTAAACTCAGCCGTGTACTGGTAAAGCTGGCATCCATACTGGCACCATAACTTCCATATCCATAAAGTAACAATGGTGCATTACCATCTTTTTTGATGCCTTTTTTGTAAACAAGTGAAATAGGAACTTTGGTCCCGTCTTTGGCCGTTGCATACAATCGTTCGGTCACGTAATCAGTTGAATTGTAGCCGCCAAGCACCTCCTGCTGTTTCTTTAATGTCTTGACTTTGGTAACCATCTGGTAATCGTAAACTGAAGATGGCGTAGTTAATGAAGTATAGCTATACCGTAAATTTGTACTATTATATTCGGGATTAGCGCCAAAATTGGCAGCATAAGCAGGTTCGCCAAAATCGAGGTAATGTTCGGCTTTGTCTTTCAAACTCCTGATCCTCAATTTGACCAGGCCATCTTTTCGCTCGTTAATTACAATAAAGTCTTTAAATTCTTCGACACCTTGAAGCAATACGTCTTTCCTAACCGGAATTACTTCTTTCCAATTGGCTGCCTCTGTCTTTCCCAACGGACATTCCATCAGTTTAAAATTCTTTGCTCCATCTTTGTTTGTCCGTATAAGAAATTTATCGGCAAGTGGCGTCACATCGTACAATACATCTTTCATCCGGGGCTGAAACATACGAAACGAATCGTTGGGCTTGCTGGCATCAATCATCCGCCATTCTGACGACATGGTTGCATTGGAAACGATAAAAATATATTTATTGTTTTTGCTCTTGCCTACCCCAATATAATTGCTCTTATCTTTTTCCTCATATACCAAAACATCGGTAGAGGGTTCGGTACCAAGCGTATGGCGCTGAATCTTTTCGGACAAAAGTGTTACCGGATTTTTCGAGGTATAAAAAATTGTTTTGTTATCGTTTGCCCAACAAGGATCGCCTTCCGTGTTGAGAATTGCATCTTTCAGGATCTCACCTGTCTCAAGGTTTTTTACATAAATGATATATTGTCTACGGCTCACTAAATCAACTCCATAAGCCATTAACTTATTATCTTCACTCACTTCAAAACCAGTAGCCGCATAATAGGAATGTCCTTCCGCCAACTGATCGACATCAAGCAAAATTTCTTCTTTCGCATCAAGTGTACCTTTCTTTCGGCAGTATTTGTAGTATTGCTTGCCATCTTCGGTCCGGCTGTAATAATAATAGCCATTTTTAAAGACCGGAACGCTTTCATCTTTCTCTTTAATCCTGGCTTTCATTTCGGTAAACAAATCAGTCTGAAAGGCTTTCGTTTCGCTCATCGTCGCGTCCAAATAAGCATTTTCAGCTTTCAGGTAATCAACCACTTTAGTACTATCTGGTCCTTTGCCGAAATAATCGTACATCCAGTAATAATTATCTAAAACTTTATCGTCGTGAATGTTACGCCAATGTTCCTTTTTATCGGCAACCGGTGCTGTAGCTTTCTGAAATTGTGCATTTAAACTCATCGTGTAAAAAAATAAACTGAATAATAGTAGAAGCGTGTTTTTCATAGCTTAGTTGTTAAGAATGAATATTTATTTGTTGTTTCTGACGAACAGCCAAACGCATAAAATGTTTCCATCCATCAAAAAAAGAAGAAAAATTATCAAGCATGATAATGCTATTTGACGAGAAGTTAACCTCTGCATTACATATTGACGAAGATTTATTTACAGGAAAGAATTTTGCTGTTTAAACATCTGTCGCCATTCCGTATTGTAATTGAATTGAACCTGGTTATTCTACCCGACCAATAATCACCACATAGTTTTTCCCGTACTTTTTGGCGCATTTTGGGCAAGTGGTGTACCACAAAAAACATTTATTGATGGTATAGCTCTTGATTTTGGCAACATTATCAAAATCCTTGCACCATTTTTCGGTCTCGCGAAACGGACCTTCATAAACTTTGCTGTAATACTTACCTGTCATCGTAATGTTTTCGGCTTCGGGAATTTCCTTGTCCACTGCCAGGTAAAGATCCATATTCCATTTCGAAGTGTGGTCAGACAGGCCAACCAAATCGACCATAGTTGCTCCGGCTGCTGTAATTTTTCGGTCGATACGTTTCATCACCCTACCGAAATTCAAAGGCATATAAAAGAGCGTACAAACCTTGTCTTTGACGAATCGTTTTCTTTCCACTCGAAGATTTGATCATCCCATGGAACAGGATTAAATTCAGGGCAACAAGTTGATTTAGAATTGGGTTCCATAATGATTATAAATTATACAGTTAGACGAATTGTTCCTGCGTTCAACTTCAATTTCTTCACCTTATCAAAATAAGAATTGCCAAATGGCTTTACTCAATGACCGTTTTTTACTTTACCACTCATGATTTCAGGAGAATTGCAGTAAGTAGTCCCATCGCCAGGTAAGGTATTATCTGCGGGTTTATCATTTCTGAAGCCAAAACCAGAACGACTACAAGTATTATGGGGAAAATTAATTTTTTCATTTTTTTGACATTTTAGTGAATTGACTAAAGTTCATTGTCACTATAAGAGGAAAGGTTTAGCATTAAAAATCAACTAAAAATTACGAAACTGTTTAAAAATTTCCCGTAGGGAAAATCTGTCGGTAGAAATGTCGAATAACAAGCTTTGGATTGTCCCATATGGGACAAAAGACATCTATATTTTCATTAATTCTACCGACCTTTCGTTCCTAAAGGAACAAGAAAACTAAATTTAAACTGCCCCTACATATTTTGAGTCCAAACCAGAAGCAAAAAGATCAATTAAGGAGAGTTATTAAAGTTCTCAATAGAAGTTTGCCGTACATCATCGGCAATCAGGCAATTGGGTGGTAATACCCAATTGGGTGCAGAGCAACTTGAAGATCCACTACAATAAATTTACAAAATTCGTTGGTAATTAACTAACAAAAACGTTACATGAAAATTATTCTCACTGAACTCATATCTGTTTAAATGCGGACAGAATTGAAAAAGACGACTTCATCCTTTTAAACAGTGATGAAATCGTCTTCCAATAAATTTATTTTAAAAGCTGCTTGAAACTCTCAAAAATGGGTTGATCTGAAATTAATCGATCTCAAAAATAATTATTCGGAGCATTACAGATTGATTGATGCAATCATATCTTTAAATGCATTCTTGTAGTTTTCGCCAACCGGAACAAATGTTTTTCCGATCACAATACGACTGCGCTGTATGGAATCAATCTTGGGTAACGACACTATAAACGAACGGTGTACCCTCACAAAACGAGACTCTGGCAACATCTCCTGAAGTTTTTTCAAGCTGTTCAGGGTCAAGACTGTTTTACCGGTCAAATGAATTTTGATGTAATCTTTTAATCCTTCAACATATAGAATATCGTTCAGGTTAATGTTGATGGTGCTATAACCGGTTTTTACCATGATGAATTCTGATTGGGATTCTTTTTCAGGCAAGGCCGCAATCCGTTCATTCCCTTTTTTGCTCTGTTTGTTGATGCAGTATGCTTTATTAACCGCACGCAAAAACCGATCAAATACAATTGGCTTCACCAGGTAATCCGTAATTTCAAGGTCGTATCCTGCCAATGCATATTTCTCGTAAGCCGTGGTGAAAATAATAAGCGGCTTCGATTGCAGGCATTTTACGAACTCAATTCCACTCAAATATGGAAGTTCAACATCCAAAAAAACCAAATCAACCTTATTTTCCTGAAGGTAGCCCAAAGCTTCAATTGGATTGGTGAATGTGCGTTCCAATTCTAAAAATGGTATTTTTTCGATGTAATCTTTTAAAAGATCGAGCGCCAAAGGCTCGTCATCAATTGCTATACAGTTCATTGCTTTTGAGTTTCATTGATAGGTTGATCTGATACATATCTCCTATGCGGTTGTTTTCCATTTTGTAATTACCCGGATAACACAATTCCAGTCGGCGGATCACATTGTTTACGCCGATCCCCATACTCCCGGCAGCGCTTAATTTTTCGCGTAAAACCGGATTGCTTATTTGAACATGCAACCAATCGTCTATTATTCTTAAATGAATGGAAATAACAGATTCTATTCCGGGTAATGCTCCGTATTTAAAGGCATTTTCGACCAAAGGATTTAAGATAAAAGGTTCGATATAATGGTTCTCCTTCACATTTTCGACAACCAGATCAACCTTAATGGCATTTTTCATCCACAACTTCTGAAGGTCAATGTAGTTTTCAATCATGGCAATCTCCCGGGAAACCGGAATCTCACTGCTTGGATTTTCGCTCAACATATAGCGCAGAATTGACGAAAGTTTCATGATGGCTTCCGAAGTCAGATCCGACTTTCGATTGGCAAGCGAATGAATGTTATTCAATGAGTTAAACAAGAAATGTGGATTGACTTGTTGTCGCAGCAACATCAGTTCGGCATTTAGTTTTTCGTGTTGGTAACGCTGATTAATGTCTTCCTCTCTCTTTAATTTCTGAAAAATACGCACCGAAGATGAGAAAGTCAGAAATGCAAACAATAAGAAAAACATTCCCGGCGACATCATCGGAGAAAAAAATCGATTATCTCTCGGCTCTTTACCTGGAAATTTATCAAAAGGTGGCAGCGTTTTAAATTCGGGTGGTGCATTTCTTATAAAATCATTAACCGACAATCGATGAATCAAAGGATCGATCACGAATAAAGAAAACAAGACGATTACCAAAATTGAAAGCGAAAAGGCTAAATACTTTTTGGGCAACAAAAAACGGGGCGTTAGAAAAAAATAATTCAAGTAAAAAAGTAGAAATCCATAGAAATACAACAGAACCATAAACACAGGCATACTTTCATTCCGGCGAAGCGAGAATATTGAAAAAGCCACAAACAGCATTAACCAGATTGACAGGTGCACAAAAAAAAGAACCCACTGCTCTTGCCTGATATTTTTAATAAATTGTAACGACTTGTAGATTTTCCTCATACTTATTCCCTAAAAAGCGGTAACAATTGAATCTTTAAAATCAAATCCGCAGAAAGCTTATTTTACCCTACAACTAATAGCTTGAAAAATCAAAAATTTTTTCCATTTACAGCGTATCTTGTTTGTCAGTACATAATTTTTTGTCAAGCTAACTGAGTTTTAATCATTCACTTTCGATACCGACAAATGTCGCTATTGAACTGTAAAATTGTTAGTTAATTCATACTTAAAAAGGTTAAATAAGAATAATTCAGTTTTAAGGTTTGTAAAGAATAAGTTACGGTTTGTGAAAAAGATGCAACTCAATTGGTAGAGGTTGCTTTAATCTTCAAAAAAAGAAATAAAAAAACTGTTCCCTTTTGAGGAACAGTTCAATTCTGGAAAGTATGATTAAAAAACAGGTTTTAACCTTTCATGTATTCATTTTCTATTAGTCATCAGTATCTGATTCTTCGTATGGTCTCCATTCCCAAACATCATCGAGATAATAACTTCCCGATTGACCAGTTGCCACAATTGCTTTAGTACCTACAGTAAAAGCAACTGCGTTGGTCCGGGCCGATCCTTCAAAGTCAGACATATCAACCCAGGTATCTTTTGCAAAGTCATATTGCCAAACAGTACTCAGAGTGCTTGAATTCTCGCCTAAAAAGACATACGCTTTATCATCCAATACAAATGAGGAAGCATTTTGACGAACAATTGTCCAATCCGAATCATCGTCCAAATCAATTTTCTTGGTCCAGGTATCGGCTGTCGGATCATATTCGTACATGTCAGTAAGAGCCACGCCGTTATTCACTCCGGTACAAACATAAGCTTTACCACTATAGGTAAACGCAGTTGCGCCTCGTCGTTTCGATCCACTAATACTTTGTACCTTTTGCCATTGGCTTCCGCTTGCTGCTGTTGGATCAAAACGATAAAAATCATTTTTATCAACTGTATCATCGCCATAACCAGTACCAATGTATCCATATTTATCAAGTGCAAAACCAACAGCTTTGTAACGTGCCCCTCCTATAAAATCGTCTTTCTGAGTCCAGGCATTTGTTGCTGGGTCATATTCCCAAACGTCTTTTAGCTTGTTATCTCCGTCATAACCTGTTCCTACATAACCCTTCCCGTTAATCGAAAACCCTACAGAAGAAATACGTCCATTACCAGGGAAAGAAGCTATTGCGTTCCATTTATCCGTTGAAGAATTATATTCCCAAAAGTCTTTCAAATACCCATTATTGGTATCATCATCGTCATTGTAACCCAATCCAACATAAGCCTTCTCGCCAATTACAAAACTAACGGAATTTCCCCGGGGGTGTCCTTCAAAATCCGATTTTTTGACCCAGTTTCCCAGTGGATCATCATCACTGCTGTTACATCCAACCAACAGGAACAATCCTAATACTATTGTCCAAAACGTTTTCATAGTTTTTCTGTTTTACAAATTTCAAGCTCAAAACTAAATCCCCATAAAGTGGATTAAAAGAAAAATCATTCAAACGCAATCTATTAATCGACGGATAGGCCTTTTTTATCTACGTAACCGATTCGTCGAACAAAATAAATGCAACAGAACTGCAAAATATTTCATAAAAGTCTATATACAAACACATTACAATACGCTACAAAAATTCGAAATAAGTTTATATCGACCAATTGGGGGAGTCGGTATATTTTAATTCTGAAAATTAAGTTTCGCGGTTACATTCGCTGAAAATTAGAAAGCCATGAGTTGGAATGAATGTCGTTCCATGGGAAAATTCTGAGCCATTGAATCAGAAAATGCCCGACTTCATCCTTGCATTTATAAATTAATAGGAAAACAGAATGAAAACAATTCAAATTCTAAGTTTAATGCTGATACTGTTTTTGTCGGTGTCGTGCTCCATTTCGTCTGTTGAAGACTTTGTGGTGGGCGATAACTTTATTAAAGACCAAACAGGAGTTGTGATGATCGATACATTAACCATCCAAAGTTCATCAATCAAATACGATTCTATCGTCTCTAATTCTTCAGGCAGCTTTCTTGTCGGGAGTAATTACAACTATTTTTCAGGATACAAAAGTTCAAATTCATTCCTGACCATGAAGTTTGATGATGAGATTGAAGATACCGAGTTTGTCTTCGATTCGTTAAGGCTGGTACTGAATTACAACACATATTATGCAGGAGATACAACAGTAACTCAAACATTAAGTGTATATCAACTTCAGGAACAAATGGAACTTACAGACACTTATCTGTACACAACCAGCAATTTTAAATGCGACCCAACGCCATTGGCTACGATTAACCTGAAACCGAAACCCAATTCGCATAAAGAAGTCAGCATAAAACTGCCCAGCAAATTAGGTAATCGACTAGCACAAATGATTAAAAGCAAAAACGATACGATTACAACACAGGATTTATTTTTGAAATTCTTCAACGGATTGGCAATCAAATGCGAACCGAATGTAAAAGGAGCAATAGTTGGCTTCAGGACTTCAGACTCCGGAACTACAGATGAAACAAGCACTACAAAAAGCACTATCGAGACAAAGCCTGAAATCAGGTTGTACTATCATAAAGACCCAAATCCCAATGATGTACATGACCTATATTACAAATTTTCATTTGTAACTGATGGTATTTACTTCAATCAAATCTCAGGTGATTCATCAAACAGCTTACTTGATGGCATTTCGGAAACGAACAATGAACGTAGTTCGAAACTGACCAACAAAAACACACTCTTACAATCAGGTATTCAGGTCTTTACTAAAATAAAAATTCCGTATATCGATAATTTATTAAAGATTGGAAAGAACTCGGCATTAGTAGGAGCCACATTGCGATTATATCCCATAAAAGGAACATACAGCAGCACCACCCTCTTACCTGACACGATGTATGTTTATAGTGCCGATCATCGAAACAAGCTGATCAATCAAATTACTTTACCTGGCAGTAGTACCAATTATGCGTATGCCTATTTGACGATACAGAAAGATGTGGAAGAGACCGTTTTCTACGAAATTGATGTCAGCGGGTTTATTGAGTCTGAACTGCAGCAAGAACTGGAAACTAACCTTTCGCTGATGATTGGTTATG
This sequence comes from Aquipluma nitroreducens, assembly GCF_009689585.1. GTDB lineage: Bacteria > Bacteroidota > Bacteroidia > Bacteroidales > Prolixibacteraceae > Aquipluma > Aquipluma nitroreducens. Next base: position 680,268 of record NZ_AP018694.1, read on the forward strand.
GATCGTCGGCTGCAAAGAAAACAGCGGAACATGTTATACTGGGAGGTGCAAATTCAGGGAAATATTCGCCAGAGCTTAATGTTTACTACTATCACAACTAAAAACACCCGAAATGAAATTCAAAATAATAATATTCCTATTCCTGACAACACTTCCCGGAATTACGCTGTTGGCTCAAAATAGTACCAGTTCGCCCTACTCCGGATTTGGGATTGGCGAACTTGAAATGTCATCCGGAGGAAGAAACGCTGCCATGGGCCAAACCGGAATTGCTACACGTTCGAGCCTATTTCTGAATACTGCAAACCCAGCATCACTTACCACCATCGAACCTCAAAGTTTTTTACTCGACATGGGGTTCAATTTAAAATATACCAAACTGGAAAACTCTAGCAAAAGTGTGAATGTTACTGATGGCAACATAAGCTGGGTTCAAATAGGTTTCCCGATCACAAAAAAAATATTTGGCGGATTTAGTTTAAACCCGAAAAGCAGCGTTGGCTACAGCATATACTCCGCCAAAACAATTGAAGGAACTTCAATCAAGTATCCGTCAATTTATGAAGGCACCGGAGGATTAAGTGAGGCCGCCGCACTGCTGGCGTGGAAACTTTCAAAAAATATATCGTTTGGGGCAAAAACCGGCTTCATTTGGGGCAATGTTACACAAACCATGAACCAAAGCATTGGAGTATCGTCAACGACATACGAACTGGCTCAGGAAGATAAAACGTATTATTCTGGTGGCTATTTTAATCTGGGAACACAAATCATCATTCCTGTCAATTCAAAATCGAGTATTATATTGGGCGGCATTGCAGGTATTAGCAGTAAATTAAACGCCGAAACTTCAACAACCATTACAAAAACTTACAGCAGCACCTCCGAAGTCGTTTCAAGTGATGTAAAATCAACCAATTCGATGAAACTTCCGTTGGATGTTGGTGCAGGAATCTCCTATTTATATGGATCGAAATGGGTTGCAACGATTGATGTAAAGCAAAGCAACTGGAAAAATGCCACGATAGATTATAATCCGAATAAGCTAACGACAAATAACAGCTATCGGTTTGGTATGGAGTTTTCGCCTAAAGACGATCAGCGTTCTTTCCGCCAAACCACTAAATATCGCATGGGATATCGTTACGAAAGCGGATACCTGAAACTTTACAACAACCAGATACATGAACAAGCCATTACGTTTGGTGTCGGAATACCAATCCGGAAAGACCGAAGCTATGCGAATTTCTCAGTCGAACTGGGAACTCGCGGAACAACAGCAGCTCATCTGGTCAAAGAAGATTATATAAAACTGAATTGCAGCTTTAATCTTTGGGACAAATGGTTCATCAAAAGGAAGTTTGAATAGAATACAAAGACAATTTTGCAAAAAATAAAAGAATCGTCCGTAAAGAAAGAAGGTCATCCCGAGTTAAAATCAGGATGACCTTTGTATTCAAATTTCAATTAATTTTTCAATACTCCATTTTCAACAAGAACCTTTCCATCCACTTTCAAAGTGCTTCCAGGCAAAAAAGAAGCCATTGAATAGGGAGATTTATTATCACCACCAGCCCATACATTGTTACCAATACCAATGGTAACCATGCCTGCCGGCATCCAGGCAACCAGTTTACTGCCTGGTTTTAAAGTCACGTTCGGGTTTATTCCCAAATCAATAAAAGCAAAATCTTCTTTACCTGGCCCGGCTGCATCGTACATCTTCTGGAGTGGCTCAAGTCCCGATTTGGCTGTCATGGAAATAAGTTTACCAGCTTTAAATGTCAGGGTAAGTCCAACAATTTCTTTATCCTGAAAGAATTGGCGGTCAACTACAACAGTTCCTTCGGCAGTGCCCGGAACCGGCGATACATAGGCCTCTCCCGCAGGAAGAAAAACCTGCGAAGTTGCATACCCTCCCTTCAGGTCTTCAACCGAAAGAACACCATCGCTAACAATAACCTGCCGTTTCTCAATGTTCAATTTCAGGTTGGTTCCATTTGGGTTAGTCAGCACAACTTCATTTCCACCAGCAAGTGTTGACTGCACCGACTTTCCGGTTGCTTCTAGTTTGGTGTAATCTACATTAACGCCTTCCCAGAACAAATCAGATAACTCCTTTAAGGTGAGGCCAAACTGCCTGGCACTGGGTTCAGTCGGATAAAGTCCGTTCCCTAAATTCACGCCCTTTACGTTTCGCTTGGCGACCAAATCATTCACCGGTTCATAAGCTTTGCCTCTTGCAACAAATCTCTCAGCCGGAATATCAGACAATAATCCGATGGTTTCGCCATAGTCCACGCTGATTACGGCAGTGATAAAACCAAATAGTTTTAAATCAAGTTCAGGAGTTCGCGAATCATATTTTACCGGCACTTCCGTAACCCACCGCCGCGTCAACCGGTCGCTCCCGATGGTCAAAATCGGATAAGCACCTTTCTTACCCACATTGATCGCAATATCTTCCAACAATTCCAAATCGCGCATGCCTCCCGATACCAGAACAAATTCACCTTCGTGAATATTCGCACATTGGTTGACCAGTTTCTGGGCCAAAGCTTCATTTTCGGCCTTGCCCATGTCAGCCAATGGCTGTGCATTTGAAACAAATAAAAAGCTTACTAAACAAATAATAACTGCTAAAGTCTTTTTTGATTTCATACGATTTTCTCCTTTGCTTTTAAAACATTGAAATACTTCATGTAGATTTCTGTGTTGACGAAATAGAATAATTGCGAGGAAATATTGAAGATTATCGGAGAGTTTACCGTTTATCAAACGGTACTGAATCCATTTGGAATTCGCTTTCTTCAGGCTTTAAAGCCAGTTCAGAAAATCCAACTGAGTTGCAGAAATAATTCAGTTGTCAGGCATCCATTTTAAGAGTATCTGACAAAAAAAATCGTGTTCTTTGCAAGGCATCTTAAATCAGATAACAACAACAAAACCAAATAGTTTACAGGGAGCTGAAATATAAAAATTTGAATCAATCCCAGAAATCGATAAAAGAAAAAAGGTCATCCCGATTTTTCAGGATGACCTTTGTATTTTGTTTTGTAGAGACGTTGCATGCAACGTCTCTACACGGATTCTGTGATAAATTAATCTTTGTATTCGTCCCAGCTTTTAATCGACAAATCTTCAATTCCGTATTTGCAGAAAGCATAAATAAACGCACTTGCAACACGGGCATTGGTGATGAGCGGAATGCTATAATCGATCGCACTGCGGCGAATGGTGTATCCGTTGGTGATTTCACGGGTAGTATGATCTTTCGGAATATTGATCACCAGATCAATTTTCTTGTCCTTGATGTATTCCAGTGTATTCGGATGTTTGTCGGTTTCGTCAGGCCAGTACAAACGAGTCGATGCAATGCCGTTATCAGCCAGGAACTGCTGTGTTCCGCCAGTTGCAAAAAGGTTAAATCCGCGTTCCGACAACATTCTGGCGCTTGCCAGCAATTCGATTTTCGAGCGGGTTTCTCCCGAAGAAATCAGAATGTTTTTCTTCGGAATGGAATAACCAACAGAAAGCATCGATTTCAAAATGGCTTCGTAGTAATTTTCACCGATGCAACCTACTTCGCCGGTCGACGACATGTCAACCCCCAAAACGGGGTCAGCATTCAGCAGACGGGCAAAGGAGAATTGAGCGGCTTTCACGCCCACATAATCCAGTTCGAACAGCGATTTGTCAGGAGTCTGGAACGGGGCATCGAGCATAACCTGAGTCGCAATTTCAATCAGGTTGTATTTCATCACCTTCGACACAAACGGGAAACTACGCGATGCCCGAAGATTACATTCAATCACTTTGATGTCATTATCCTTTGCCAGCAGCTGCATGTTGAAAGGCCCGGAAATGTTGAGTTCCTTGGCAATCTGACGTGCAATCTTTTTAATACGACGAATCGTTTCAACATATAATTTCTGCGGAGGAAAAACGATGGTTGCATCGCCCGAATGAACTCCGGCAAATTCAACGTGTTCCGAAATCGCATAAGCCACCACTTCGCCATTTTTAGCCACGGCATCAATCTCGATTTCTTTCGCCTGCTCAATAAATTCTGAAACCACAACCGGATGTTCTTTCGACACATTGGCGGCCAAAGTCAGGAAATGCTGCAACTGATCTTTATTCGAAACCACGTTCATTGCTGCTCCTGAAAGCACATATGATGGACGAATCAACACCGGGAAACCTACTTCATCAACAAACGTGTAAATGTCTTCAATACTTGTTAATTCAGACCAACGTGGCTGATCGATGCCAATTTTATCGCATAACGAACTGAATTTTTGGCGGTCTTCGGCACGGTCGATATTCAATGGCGATGTTCCCAAAATGGGTACATTCTGCCGGTGCAATTTCATGGCGAGGTTGTTTGGAATTTGACCTCCCATTGAGAGTACCAAGCCTTTAGGAGCTTCCAGATCAACAATATCCATCACTCGCTCGAAAGTTAGTTCGTCAAAATAAAGCCGGTCGCAAGTATCGTAATCAGTACTCACAGTCTCCGGATTGTAATTGATCATGATTGAACGGTAACCTTCTTTGTGAATGGTGGTAATCGCATTTACGCTACACCAGTCGAACTCAACCGAACTCCCGATACGGTAAGCGCCAGAACCCAAAACAATCACCGATTTATCATCGTGCTGAAATTCCACATCGTGTTCGTTTCCGTTGTAAGTCAGGTACAGGTAATTGGTTTGTGCCGGATATTCACCTGCCAGCGTATCAATTTGCTTAACCGAAGGCAGAATGTTTTTGCTTTTACGCCAGTCACGTACCGTAAGCAAATCCTGATTAATCGCTTTGTTCGACGACTTCAGCACCAAACGGGCAATCTGGAAATCGGAATATCCTTCTTTTTTAGCCTGAAGCAATAATGAATCGTCCAATGCAGGAAGTGAATTTACTGCTTCAAGTTTATTTTTTGTGACATGAATGTTCTGTAATTTTTGCAGGAACCAACGGTCGATCTTGGTTTTTTCGTAAATATCATCCACCGAATAACCTTTATTGAAAGCCTCGGCAATCGCGAAGATTCTGCGATCTGTAGGGTGAATCAGTTCCTCATCAATCTGCTCAATAGTAATTTCTTCTTTGTTGGCTACAAAACCATGCATTCCGATTCCAACCATCCGGATACCTTTCTGAATGGCTTCTTCGAAAGAGCGACCAATCGACATGATTTCGCCCACCGACTTCATCGAACTCCCAAGGTTTTTCGATACTCCGGAAAATTTATTTAAGTCCCAGCGTGGAATTTTACAAACAATATAGTCGAGTGCAGGCTCGAAAGCTGCTGTAGTCACTTTGGTTACCTGATTATTCAGTTGATGCAAGCCGTAGCCCAGCCCTAATTTGGCAGCCACAAAAGCCAGTGGATAACCAGTTGCTTTCGATGCCAGCGCTGAAGAGCGCGACAGACGGGCGTTTACCTCAATCACGCGGTAATCTTCAGAGTGCGGATCGAGTGCATATTGTACGTTACACTCGCCTACGATTCCGATGTGACGGATAATCTTGATGGCCAGTGCACGCAACTTGTGGTATTCTGAATTCGATAAGGTTTGCGATGGAGCAACCACGATACTTTCGCCGGTATGAATTCCCAGCGGATCGAAGTTTTCCATGTTACACACCGTGATACAGTTGTTGAACCTGTCGCGAACAACTTCGTATTCAACTTCTTTCCAGCCTTTGATAGACTCTTCAACCAAAATCTGAGGCGAATACGTGAATGCTTTTGATGCCAGCGATTCCAGTTCTTCGTCGTTGGCACAGAAACCGCTTCCCAATCCACCCAACGTATAGGCAGCCCGGATGATAATCGGATAGCCAACAATTTTAACCGCTGCGAAAGCTTCTTCCATATTCAAACAGGCAATACTTCGAGGAGTTTTCACATCGATTTCGGCCAGTTTTCCAGCAAATATTTCACGGTCTTCGGTATCGATAATCGACTGTACCGGAGTTCCAACCACTTTTACATTGTATTTTTCCAGAATTCCGCCTTTAAAAAGTGCAACGCCGCAATTCAGCGCAGTTTGTCCACCAAAAGCCAGCAAAATGCCATCAGGTTTTTCTTTTACAATAACCTGCTCCACAAAAAACGGAGTTACCGGAAGGAAATAAATCCGGTCGGCAATGTCTTCCGAAGTCTGGATAGTCGCAATATTCGGATTGATCAGAATGGTTTCCACATTCTCTTCCTTCAGGGCTTTCAGCGCCTGCGATCCAGAGTAGTCGAACTCACCGGCCTCACCAATTTTCAGCGCTCCTGACCCCAGTACGATTACTTTTTTAATGTCTTTATTTATCATGTTTCGAAAAGTTTCAAGTTTCAAATTCCAAGTTCCAGGTTTTCCGGACTCCGGTCTTCTGACTCCGGTCTTCTGACTTTTTACTTCTTATTCTTTTTGTATTCAATCACATTATTCATGAAATCGTCGAATAAAAACTCGGTGTCAACTGGTCCGCTGGCGGCTTCAGGATGGAACTGAGTCGAGAAGAACGGTTTGGTTTTGTGGCGGATTCCTTCGTTGGTTTGATCGTTTACGTTGGTAAACAGCGGTTCCCAATCGGCAGGCAATGTTTTGGTATCAACCGCAAATCCGTGATTCTGCGAAGTGATAAAACAACGGTCGGTTCCCTGCAACAATACCGGTTGGTTGTGGCTTCGGTGACCAAATTTCAACTTATAAGTTTCAGCTCCGGCAGCACGTGCCAGCAACTGGTTTCCGAGGCAAATACCCATGATTGGCTTTTCGGCATCCATCGTTTTGCGTATGTTTTCAACCGTGGCATCGCACAAAGCAGGGTCGCCAGGACCATTCGAAAGGAAGATACCGTCAAAATCTTCGTTGTTGAAATCGTAATCCCAAGGCACAACGATTACAGTTGCATTTCGTTTGATCAAACAGCGAATGATGTTGTATTTCACTCCACAGTCAACCAGAACGATGCGGTGCTCTCCATTTCCATAGACTTCGACTTTATCAGTGCTTGCAATCGCAACCAGATTTTCCTGATTCGGATCGTAAAAATCGATCACCTCATCGTCGAACTCAATTTTGCCAAGCAATGAACCTTTTACACGGATAATCTTGGTCAGCGCACGGGTATCGATTCCAAATAAACCAGGCACTTTTTGCTCTTTCAGCCAATCGCCCAGACTCTTGATGGCGTTCCAGTGGCTATATTCAAACGAATAATCCGAAACAATTAAACCCGTAATGTGAATCTTGTTTGACTCATAAAATTCATACAGATTTTCCTCTTTCGAGTCACTTGGCACACCATAATTTCCAATCAATGGGAAGGTTGAGACAAGGATCTGGCCCGTATATGAAGGATCTGTTAAACTTTCCGGATAACCAGTCATAGCGGTGTAAAAAACGACTTCTCCAGCTACCGACTTTTCATATCCGAACGACTTTCCTTCAAAAGTTGTCCCGTCTTCAAGAATCAATCTGACTTTTCTAAGTTGTGTCATCGTTGCAATGCTAAATATTAAAAAAAATGCGTTTGGCTACGGCTGTAGGGCAAACGCATGGTTGTTATTTCGTAAACAAACTTCTTTCCTATGTATCTTCGGATTTTCAACCCGATACTTTTCAAGTTTCAATTCGTTTGTGTGTTTTAATTCTGCTACAAAAATAGATATTATTTTCTGAAAAAAAAGCTTGCAATTAATATTTTTGCATATTTTTGCATCAGAAATGTATAAATATTCAAAATGAAGAATCGCACAAAAAGACAGCTTGCCATTAAACAGGCAATTCTTAATGGCCGGATCAGCAGTCAGGATGAGCTTTTGCACATCATGAAAGATCAGGGTTATGAATTGACTCAGGCAACCTTATCGCGGGATTTAAAAATTTTGAAAGTTGCAAAAGTCTCCGATCAGGCTTTGGGCTATGTATATGTTATTCCTGAGGGTGCAAATACCGAAAATCAACGTGAAAATTCGCGCATCAATTTCCTGGCCGATGGGTTTCGCGATTTGCAGTTCTCCGGAAATATGGCAGTAATAAAAACGATGCCTGGTTACGCTAGTAGTATTGCTGTTGTAATCGACAATGCCGAGCCATACGAAATCATAGGAACCATTGCCGGCGACGATACCATACTGCTCATCATGCGCGAAGGAGTTACGCAAAGCGACATGATCAACAGTCTGATTTTGATTATGCCAAAACTGGAAGATAAACTGGGTTAAGAAAGAGATAGCAGTTAACAAGAAAGTCAACTATTAAAAACAAAATACAGGAAAGAAAAAGATTTGTGAGGATTTTGAAATTCCTGAAAACAAAAATTTATCAACAACAAAAATGAAAGATTTAAAAAATATTCAAGTTTTCGTGGCCACTGAAGAGCACCTCAAATATGTTGACGAGGTGAACGATGCCATCGATATTGCTTCAAAAGAGCGCGGAACCGGTATTGCCCGTCGTACACACGAATACATTGCCGACAAAATGCTACAAGGCAAGGCGATTATTGCCCTCGAAAACGGCGTAACTTTTGCCGGATTCTGTTACGTAGAAACATGGGGCGCCAAAAGCTTTGTGGCCAACTCGGGATTGATCGTCGTGAAAGAATTCAGGGGAATCGGACTTGCAACTGAAATCAAACGTAAAGCATTTTCTCTTTCAAGACAGCTGTACCCCAACTCCAAAATCTTTGGGCTGACTACTGGCTTGGCTGTAATGAAGATTAATCATGAATTGGGCTACCGTCCGGTTACTTTTTCGGAATTGACTGACGATGATGTTTTCTGGAACGGATGCAAAAGTTGTGTGAATCACGATATTCTGGAGCGTACAGGCAGAAGCAAATGTCTTTGTACAGGAATGTTATTCGATCCGGCATGGGAACAGGCCAAGAAACCCGAAGAAAAAAAGCAAAATGGTGGCTGGGCAATTAAAGGAACGTTGCTCGATATCATCAATAAATTAAAACCAAATAAGAACGGAACTCAACCAAAAGAAGGTCGAAAATTTTTCATTTTTTAAGTTATTGACCACAAAACGGATGGTTATTCTCGTAAATTCAAAACTTTGCTTTTTTTAAGCCTCCCCTTTAGGGGGAAGTTTGGAGGGGGCTTTAAAATATAGTCATGAAAGAAAAAGTAGTTTTAGCATTTAGCGGAGGTTTAGATACTTCGTATTGCGCCAAATACCTGTCGGTAGAAAAAAATCTGGAAGTTTACACTGCCATTGCAAACACTGGCGGATTCAGTCAGGCAGAACTGGATGCCATTGAGAAAAAAGCCTACAATCTTGGGGCAGTCAAACATGTTGCTTTAGATGTCACCGACACCTATTACGAAAAAAGTATCAAATACATGGTTTTCGGAAATGTTCTCCGAAACAATACCTATCCCATATCGGTAAGTTCTGAGCGTGTATTTCAGGCCATTGCCATTATTGAATATGCCAAGCAAATTGGCGCCAAATATGTAGCTCACGGAAGTACCGGCGCAGGAAATGATCAGGTTCGTTTCGATTTAACCTTCCAGATTTTGGCTCCTGAAATCGGTATCCTCACTCCTACCCGCGACCTCGAACTCAGCCGTCAGGAAGAAATTGATTACCTGAAAGCGCATGGCGTTGAAGCCGACTGGAAAAAGATGGATTACTCCATCAACAAAGGACTATGGGGAACAAGTATCGGTGGAAAAGAAACCCTGAAATCGAACAAAACTCTTCCTGAAGAAGCTTATCCATCGCAATTGACCGAAACCGAAGAAAAAGAAATTACGCTCGATTATATTGCTGGCGAATTAAAAGGTGTGAATGGCGAGATTTTCGAAAATCCGGTAAATGCAATTCGTGCCTTGGAAGCTGTAGCATCTCCATACGCTGTTGGCCGTGATATGCACATTGGCGACACGATTATCGGGATAAAAGGCCGCGTAGGTTTTGAAGCCGCTGCGCCAATTATCGCGATAAAAGCACACCAGATGCTCGAAAAACACACACTCACCAAATGGCAGCAATACTGGAAAGAACAACTGGGCAACTGGTACGGAATGTTCCTTCACGAAGCTTTGTATTTTGAACCAGTAATGCGCGACATCGAGAAATTCCTCGAAAATTCGCAGCAAACCGTTACCGGAAAAGTGATTGTGAAATTAAAACCTTACAATTTTGTTCTGGTTGGTGTTGAATCAGATCACGATTTAATGCGCTCTGAATTTGGTGAATATGGCGAGAAAAACTCTGCCTGGACTGCCGACGATGTGAAAGGCTTTACTAAAGTGCTTTCAACTTCGCTGAAGATTCACAATTCAGTGAACCATTCATTTTAAATGATGATTCGACCCCGACGGGGTCGCAGGATTATAGATGGAATGTAGTTTTCTACCAATATACGACCCCAGATAGGGTCGAACAACACAATAAATTGAAATGATCAAAGTAGGAATAATAGGTGGCGCCGGATATACAGCCGGTGAATTGATCAGGATTTTGCTGAACCATCCGCAGGCTGAGTTGACTTTTGTTCAAAGCGGCAGCAATGGAGGCAATTTACTGTCAGACGTTCATACCGATTTGCTGGGTGACACCGACATTAAATTTGTAGCCGAAGCAGATTTCTCACTGATCGACGTGGCTTTTTTCTGCATGGGGCATGGAAAATCGAAGGAATTTCTCCAGAAAAATACAATTCCTGAAAATGTAAAAATCATCGATTTGAGCCACGATTTCAGGTTAAAGCGCGAAGGAAACGAATTCGTTTATGGTTTGCCTGAATTGAACCGCGAATTAATCCGGAAGTCGAACCGCATTGCTAACCCGGGATGTTTTGCGACCGGAATTCAACTGGCCGTTCTGCCTTTGGCTGCCGCTGGTTTAATTAAAGATGAACTGCATGTCAATGCCATTACTGGTTCAACCGGAGCAGGACAAGCACCAAGCCAAACCTCGCATTTCAGTTGGAGAAACAACAATGTATCGGTTTATAAAGCGTTCGAGCATCAGCATTTGGGCGAAATTGGCCAAAGTTTCAAACAACTTCAGCCAAACTTCAATTTTGATATCAATTTCATTCCCGTCCGGGGAAATCATACCCGAGGCATCTTTGCCTCTGTTTACACCAAATTTGACGGTTCTTTAGAAGAAGCCGTCAAGCTATATCAGGATTATTATGCGTCACATCCGTTTGTATTTGTGAGCCAGACCAATCCCGATTTAAAACAAGTGGTAAACACCAACAAAGCGATAGTTTACCTCGAAAAACATGGCAATAAACTGATGATCCTTTCGGTAACCGATAATCTGCTGAAAGGTGCCTCCGGACAGGCCGTTCAGAATATGAACCTGATTTTTGGCCTCGAAGAAACGCTAGGCTTAAATTTGAAAGCGGTGGCATTTTAAAATAATTGTTACGGGTTACGGGTTGCGGGTTACGAGTTAAACCCCAACACGAAACTCGTAACACGAAACTCGTAACACGAAACTCGTAACATTTTTATTATGAATTTATTCGACGTATATCCATTACAAGATATCACTCCCGTTAAAGGAGAAGGTTGTTACATGTCGGACGAAAACGGTATTAAATACCTTGATTTATACGGCGGTCATGCTGTAATTTCGGTAGGACATTCGCATCCACATTACATCAAAAGACTGACCAACCAATTAAACCAAATTGGTTTTTATTCCAATTCGGTGCAGGTTCCTCAGCAAAAAGAGCTGGCCGAAAAGCTTGGACAAGTTTCTGGCTATCCCGATTACCAGCTTTTTCTGGTCAATTCAGGAGCCGAAGCCAACGAAAATGCGCTGAAACTGGCGTCTTTTGTGACAGGCCGCAAAAAGATAGTGAGCTTCAAAAAAGGGTTCCACGGGCGCACTTCGGCCGCTGTGGCTGTAACCGACAATCCTAAACTGGTAGCTCCGATCAACGAAACATCCAACGCCGTTATTATTCCATTCAATAACCTGGAATTACTGGAAGAACAGCTAAAAACCAATGAAATTGCCGGTGTAATTATAGAAGGTATTCAGGGAATTGGTGGAATTCACGTTCCTGCTGAAGGCTTTTTGGTTCAGGCCGAGAAACTGTGCAAACAATACGGAGCATTGCTGATTTTGGACGAAATACAATCGGGATACGGACGCAGTGGAAAATTCTTCGCGCACCAGTACACCACAGTAAAACCTGATTTAATTACTGTAGCCAAAGGAATGGGCAACGGATTTCCGGTAGGTGGTCTGTTGATTGCTCCTGAAATCAAACCTTGGTACGGTATGTTGGGAACCACTTTCGGCGGAAATTACCTGGCCTGTGCTGCAAGTCTGGCTGTTCTGGAAATAATGGAGAACGAAAAGCTGGTCGAAAATGCCGCAGAAGTTGGTGAATATCTGATCAATAAACTTAAATCCTTTTCAGGAATTAAGGAAGTTCGGGGACTTGGGTTGATGATTGGGCTCGAATTTGATCAACAAATTAATGACATTCGTCATGTTTTATTAAAAAAACATCATATTTTTACCGGCGTAAGTGGAGCAAATACAATAAGACTACTTTCACCGCTAACTTTGACCAAGGAACAAGCCAATGTCTTCCTTGAAGCATTGACTGAAACGCTTGGATAACTAAATTTTATAAAATGATTGACCAGAAAATTACGATTATAGGTGGAGGAAATTTAGGTGGGGCAATTGCGTTCGGTTTAATTAAATCGAAACAAATTCAGCCTTCAGCAATTACAGTCACCCGTCGTCGGTTAAATCTGCTTGAAAAACTTCAGGAGCAAGGCGTAAAAATTACCAACGACAATGTTGAAGCCTCAAAAAATGCAGATATTATTATTCTTGCTATCAAGCCGTATCAGGTTCTTGAAATCATTCAGGAAATTAAACCTGTTCTAAATTCGAATCAAATTCTCATTTCTCTCGTAGCAGGAGTTGGGCTCCAGAAATTGGAAGAAGTTGCGGGTTCTGATGTTCAGATTTTCAGGGCAATGCCAAACACAGCTATTGCCATTCAGGAATCGATGACCTTGATTTCAACCAATGTAAAATCGGAAGAATTACGTAATTTGGTTTTGCACATTTTTAACCAGCTTGGTCAAACAACAATAATAACTGAAGATTTGATGGCTGCGGCAACAGTTCTGGCATCGTGCGGAATTGCTTTTGCACTTCGCTACATGCGGGCTGCCATGCAGGGCGGTATCGAAATCGGGTTCGGCGCTGAAATGGCTCAGTTTATTACAGCTCAAACAGTAAAAGGTGCAACTGGATTAATCCTTGATTCGGGCCGTCATCCGGAGCAGGAAATCGATAAAGTGACCACCCCTCGCGGAATCACCATTACCGGGCTGAATGAGATGGAACACAAAGGCTTTAGTTCATCGCTGATTCAAGGGTTAATTGCCTCTTTCAACAAAATTGAAAAAGGCTAACAAAACTGTTTTGAAGACACTTTTACGCTATAAAAAAATAACTGTCAAAGTTGGCAGTAACGTTCTAACCAAGTCTGATGGAACATTGAATGATGCCAATATTTCGCATTTGGTTGACCAGATTGCTTTTTTGCATCAGGAAGGTGTCGAAATTGTTCTGGTATCTTCCGGAGCAGTAGCAGCAGGTCGCGGCGAAATTGGCAATGGCCGAAAACTGGATACGGTTTCGGCGCGGCAATTGTGGTCGGCCGTTGGTCAGGTAAAAATGATCAATAAGTGGGCTGAGGCGTTCAACCAATATGGTATTGTGTGCGCCCAGGTTCTAACCACCAAAGAAAATTTCAGTGATCGTGTTCATTATTTGAACATGAAAAACTGCATTTCGACCCTGATTGAAAACAAGGTTATTCCGATTGTGAACGAGAACGATACCATTTCGGTTACCGAACTGATGTTTACTGACAATGACGAACTTTCAGGATTAATTGCCTCAATGGAAGATTCTGAAGCTTTGATTATACTGAGCAACATTGACGGAATTTACGATGGTTCGCCCGAATTACCTGAATCGAAAGTAATTCGCGAGGTTACCTCAAAAAGCAAACCGTTGAACGAGGCCATTTCAACCAGCAAATCGAGTTTCGGTCGTGGAGGAATGTTGACCAAATATCACATTGCAAAAAAAGTGGCAAAAGGTGGCATTAACGTTCACATTGGCAACGGAATGAAAGAGAATACGCTCCTGAAGATTATGAATCCAATGGAGGATTTTGTTCACACTTCGTTCTTGTCTGAAATAAAGAAATCATCGAATGTAAAAAAATGGATTTCATATTCAGAGAGTTTTGCCAAAGGTGAATTAGTTGTGAATCAAGGAGCAAGCAACGCGCTTCTTTCGAGCCAGGCCACCAGTCTGTTACCTGTTGGAGTTGTTTCAATTGAAGGCACATTTGAAAAAGGTGATTTGGTGAAAATTAAAGATGAAGATGGAAAGCTGATCGGAATTGGCAAATCAGAGTACAATTCGGAGAAAGCTGAAAAATTCAAAGGCAATAAAAACAAAAAAGCAGTGGTCCATTATGACTATTTGTACATTATGGAATAATAAAAATATCGACTCAGGATTTGTGTACTGATACCCTTTTCATAGACCCCTTAATTAATGCCTTAATGGCAAACGATTCCTGAGTTATATTCCCTCTTCCTCCCCTCCAGGAAGGGGGATTTTTACCTCTGGGAACGATTTTAATGAAACGAAAACTCACTCCACACCAAACGATTGGACTTCAGAGTATCGAAGATGTGACGAGGTGAGTCTGTAATAGAAAACTAACGATGAACGTAAAAGAACAACTCACTCTGGTTGTAAAAGCCAGTCGAAAACTGAACTTAGTTTCAGAAGAGAAAATAAATAAGGTTTTACTGGATGTGGCTGAAGCTGCAATTCAAAACACGGCACTCATTCTGCAAGAAAATGCAAAAGATCTGAACAGAATGGATCCAACCGATCCGAAGTATGACCGATTGATGTTAACTGCCGACCGAATCAAAGGAATTGCATCAGACATCAACAATGTAGCCACACTCCCCTCACCTCTTGGCCGTATTTTAAGCAAAACAACTCGTCCAAACGGACTTCAAATCACAAAAACAAGTGTGCCATTTGGTGTAATCGGCATCATTTTCGAAGCTCGTCCGAATGTAACTTTCGATGTATTTTCGTTATGCCTGAAATCAGGAAATGCTTGCGTTCTAAAGGGAGGAAGCGATGCCAATGATTCGAATGTGGCCATTGTAAAAGTCATTCACGAAGTACTCCGGAAACACGATTTGGATGAAAACAGTCTCGCATTACTTCCAATCGACCGCGAATCAACAGCCGAACTTTTACATGCTCACGGATTAGTCGACCTGATTATTCCGCGTGGTTCGCAAAGCCTGATCAATTTTGTACGCGAAAATTCATCGATTCCGGTAATTGAAACTGGCGCAGGGATTTGCCATACTTATTTTGATGAATCGGGCGATATTGCTAAGGGCAAAGAGATTGTTTACAATGCAAAAACACGCCGTCCGGGCGTTTGCAATTCACTCGATTGCCTAGTCGTTCATGAAAACCGGTTGAATGATTTACCATTGCTAACTGAGCTTCTTCCACAAAGCAATGTAATTATTTATGCTGATGAGAAAGCGTTTACTGCTTTAGATGGCAAATACCCTTCTGAACTATTGGAACATGCTACAGAAGAGTCGTTTGGAACAGAATTTCTGGATTACAAAATGGCGGTAAAAACAGTTGCTGATCTGGACGAAGCATTGGATCACATTGCAACATTTAGCTCCAAACATTCTGAAGCTATTGTTTCTGAAGATCAGGAAACATTGGAGATATTCCGGAAATCGGTCGATGCCGCAGCCGTCTATTGCAATGTTTCAACAGCTTTTACTGATGGCGCCCAGTTTGGATTGGGTGCCGAGATAGGCATTTCAACTCAAAAACTCCATGCACGCGGACCAATGGCGCTTGAAGAGCTGACCAGCTACAAATGGATCGTCGATGGGGACGGTCAGATCAGGCCGAAATAAGATCAGAAAAAAGTCATTAGTCAATAGAAAAGACGATTGCTTGTCTGCTAATAATAACTCCAGAGGAGTGAAATATTTATAGAAAAAAAATAAAGAAGAAAAATCGTCCATGAGGCTAAGTTGTAAAAAGCAATAGCCTTCTTTCGGACGAAACTAGGTTCATCCTCTAAAATGAATAAAAAATCCTTTTCAGAATTGAAAATTGCAGTATCTTTATCCAATAACACATATCAGAATAAAGCACTAAAGCACAATAAATTAAGCCAATAAATCAACACATAATGAGACATTTTACATCAGTCCACGATCTCGAAAATCTGGATGAAGCTTTAAAGCTTGCATTTGAACTTAAAAAATCACCATACAAATATCAGGATCTGGGTAAAAACAAAACGCTTTTGCTCGTTTTTTTCAACTCAAGTCTTCGCACGCGTTTAAGCACACAAAAAGCCGGATTAAACCTGGGAATGAACGTGATTGTTTTCGACATTAACGAAGGAGGTTGGAAACTGGAAACTGAACTGGGCGTGATTATGGATGGAGATAAACCCGAACATATCCGTGAAGCTGTTCCCGTTATTGGCCGCTATTGCGATATTATCGGTGTACGCTCGTTCGCCAAATTCGAAAATAAAGAAGATGATTACGAAGAAAAAATAATTCAGCAATTTGTTGATTATTCAGGAGTTCCGGTTGTAAGCATGGAAGCTGCAACGCGCCATCCGCTTCAATCGTTTGCCGACCATTTAACCATCGAAGAATTCAAAACAAAAGAGCGCCCAAAAGTGGTTTTAAGCTGGGCTCCGCATCCACGGGCTTTGCCTCAGGCAGTTCCGAACTCATTTGTGGAGTGGATTCGCCAGACTGATTACGAATTGGTGGTTACACATCCGGAAGGCTACGAGCTTGCACCTGAATTTATGGGCGACCTGAAACCTGAATACGACCAAATGAAAGCATTTCAAGATGCCGATTTTATCTATGCCAAAAACTGGGCTGCATATGGTGAATACGGACAGATTCTGTCGAAAGACCGTTCCTGGACCGTTTCAGAACGCCAAATGGCCGTGACCAATAATGCCAAATTTATGCATTGTTTACCGGTTCGCCGCAACATGATTGTTACCGACGAGGTAATTGACGGTCCAAATTCAATTGTCATTCAGGAAGCTGAAAACCGTTTATTCTCGGCACAGGCTGTGCTGAAGATGATTTTAGATGAAATAAAATAGTTCGGAGTGCCTAAAGTTCGGAGTGCCTAAAGTACTTAAGGCCGCTCTAACTCTAGGCACATTAGGCACTTAAAACTTTAGGCACTTATTTATGGAAAGATTAACCATTGTAAAAGTTGGTGGGAAAGTAGTAGAAGAAAAAGAATCACTGGATTTGTTGCTGAATCAGTTTGCTCAAATCAGGGGAAAGCGGATTTTGGTACACGGTGGCGGAAGACTGGCTACCACACTTGCTGAAAAACTGGGAATTGAAACCCAAATGGTTGAAGGTCGCCGTATCACTGATGAAGCTACTCTTGAGGTTGTAACAATGGTTTACGCCGGATTGGTGAATAAAAATATAGTTGCAGGTTTGCAGGCCAGAGGATGTAATTCGATCGGACTTACCGGCGCCGATCTGAATGTTATCCGGGCAAAAAAACGTCCGGTTAAAGACATTGATTATGGTTTTGTTGGTGATATTTTAGGTGTCAATACATCTGAATTAAGGTTACTCCTGAACGAAGAGGTTGTGCCGGTTATGGCACCCATCACGCACGACTGTCACGGGCAATTACTAAATACAAATGCTGATACCATAGCTGCCGATCTCGCCATCGAATTATCTAATTACTTCACAGTAAATCTTTTTTATTGCTTCGAGAAGAAAGGAGTATTGCTTAATGCCGAAGACGAAAACTCGGTGATCTCAGAATTGAGTTTTGATCGTTTTAAACTGCTTCAGGAAGAAGGGGTGATTAAAGAAGGAATGATCCCGAAACTTGACAACGGATTTAATGCCATGCGAAATGGAGTCAGTCAGGTTTTAATTACCAATCCTAATCTGATTTCGATGGCTCGGGGTACCCGGTTAAGCCTTAAAGAGGATTGAAAAAAAAATTGAAGAGAATAGAATCCGACCCTGTTTAGTGTCGGATTTTTTTTTGCGTGCATTCGCTTCCTTCATCAAGAAAGCGGCTAAATCATTGAAAAACACACTCGAAATATTTATGATCGCAACTGGAAACGAGTCAGTAAAATTCATAACCTTTTCTGCTTATTTTCGTTTATACAGTTACAATTCAATCAATAAATCATTTGGATTTTGAAGGTAAATATTTTATTAATCAGGCTATTATATTTTGACAATTCGTAAATTCAGGTTATTTTGAAA
Organism: Aquipluma nitroreducens; assembly: GCF_009689585.1. Classification (GTDB taxonomy): domain Bacteria; phylum Bacteroidota; class Bacteroidia; order Bacteroidales; family Prolixibacteraceae; genus Aquipluma; species Aquipluma nitroreducens. Next base: position 698,671 of record NZ_AP018694.1, read on the forward strand.
TACATTTTAAAACGCAATTTAGTGGTGATTGGATTTTAGTGTGGATTGATTGTGTAGATTAGGAGAGCCGTTTCAAGTATTTGCTTGAAACGGTTTCTCCTTTTATACTGAATACTGTGCTTAACTCCTTTGCAAAAAAAAAATGCTTTACCAACCTAATTTTTGCCGTGTAACCGATCTGTTTTTGCTCATAAAATTATAGATTTGAAATGCAATTTTAAGTTCACTACTGAATCATTAGGTACAATCTTTTACTCGGGGTGTAGCGCAGCTTGGTAGCGCGCGTCGTTCGGGACGACGAGGTCGTCGGTTCAAATCCGGCTACCCCGACCAAATAAAAATCAAAACAAAAACCTCTCAAATACATCGACTTGAGAGGTTTTTACTTTTCCGATAAATTATCTGGATTCGGATTACCTTAAAAGTGCAGTAGCACACCACAAAAGAGGAGCTTGTCCATGAAGGTCGCCAACAATGCGCTTTCGTTGCATGTAATGATTTCTATCGTTTTGAATGTTGGTTCCCTCACACACTTCAGTAAGTTCATCGTTGGCATTAATGTAATTGGTTAATGCCAACCAGCCATTTCGAGCTGCTGTTCCATACGTTTTCTGGTCGAGCCAGCCATTTTTCACACCAGTAATCATGGCGTAGGTAAACATGGCCGTTCCTGAAGTTTCTTTCCAGGCTTCCGGGTCGTCAATAATTTGTCGCCACATTCCATCTGTTTCCTGATATTTCAATAAGGCAGCCATCATTTTATGATAGCCTTCCATGATGCGATTTCGGTTTGGATTGTCATTGGGTAATATTCGAAGGATTTCAGCCATACCAACAGCCATCCAACCATTTCCTCGTCCCCAGCTGAAATGTGCATCCGGCGAATGGTAAAACAAACCGTTTGCCAATTGTATTTTATCGAGGTAAAGTACCATTTCCTTGGCTGCCCGATCGATGTATTTGAGGTCGCCGGTTGCCCGGTAAGCCTGTGCCTGAACGGCGGTAATCATGAACATATCATCAATCCAGATTCGTGTTTGCCATGAATATCCTTGCGAAGCAAAGTCTTTTTGTTCTGACTTCGCATCTTCAGGCAATGTCCATTGTGTATCGGCATATTTCAGACCCAGATCAAGGTACTTCTGTTGTTTGGTTTTTAGATACAATTCAAGCGGAACGGATCCAAACACGTTGTTATCTACATGATTTGGTTTGGGTAGAAGATTTGCTTCTCCATCAAATAACGGAGTAAAACGACCTTCGAAACGATTAAAAAGAGCATCATTTTGGGTTACTTCGGCAAACCACATCCCTCCAAGCCATGTGCAAACATCAGGATAAGTAATTTGCGTTGGAGGTGTCGCCGGATGCGTATTTCCGTATTTGGAATGAGCAGTTTTCAGAAACTTTTCGGCTATTCGGGTGCCAATTTCTATAGGCGATTTCCCGTTAGGCCAATGTTTCAAGTCATATTCTTTGGACTTGGCATTCAGTCCAAAAACAACAAACAGCAACAAAACAAGTAAAAGTGATTTCTTCATAAATTTAGGTTTAAGGTTTTAAAGTTTCATAAAGATAGAATTATAGAAATAAATTCTCAAAAAATCCAGCCATGGCTAAAATGCTTATTATCTACGATGTAACTATCTCTGATGCAATTAAATTATTCCGTCTATCCATGTAAAAGAAAAACCAGACCGCCATACCTAATGCAACAACAAGGCCAGCTGATAAAGAAACCATATACGACAAACCAAAACCCTCAGGAGCAAATAACAAGTAGCTGGTAATAACAACAGTCATAAACAGGGCGGGGATAAGCGTGATCCAGTAGAATTTCTTTTCCTGAGCCAGGTAAACTGTTATGGCCCAAAGTACAACCATTGCCAATGTTTGGTTCGACCAAGCGAAATAACGCCAGATTACAGCAAAATCGACCAGAGTTAAACCATAACCAACAGCAAACAACGGAACGCTAATTAGTAGTCTATTTTTGATTGGTCCTTGTTTATAACTCAGGAAATCGGCTACGATTAAACGGGCACTTCGGAAAGCGGTATCGCCCGATGTAATTGGCGCAGCAACCACTCCCAATAAGGCAAGTGCTCCACCCACTTTACCGAGCAGCGAGTTCGAAATTTCGTTCACTACAAAAGCGGCGTTTCCTTTATTGGCAACCATCACATCGTTGAGCGGACCTACTCCATTGTAAAAAGCCATGCCTATGGCAGCCCAAATCAAAGCTACAATTCCTTCAGTAATCATTGCCCCATAAAACACTCCCCGACCCTGCTTTTCGTTGGTAATGCATCGCGCCATCAAAGGCGCCTGAGTGGAATGAAACCCTGAGATGGCGCCACATGCGATGGTAATAAACATCATTGGGAAGATGGGGAATTTTTCAGGCTGATTGTGAAAGTTTGTCAGATTGCTTAAAGTCAATTCAGGTATACGATAACCCTCGACAAAAAGGGCAACCGTTAATCCAACAGCCATAAACAAGAGAGCAAAACCAAAAACAGGATAAATTTTACCAATGATTTTATCGATAGGCAACATAGTAGCCAAGACGTAATAAATGAAGACTACCCAAACCCAGAAATTCATCGTTAGTGTTTCAGGAGTTAAACTCTCCAAAATTTTAGCTGGACCCATAATGAAGACTGCACCCACAATCACCATTAAAACGACCGTAAAACCGCGCATAAACTGCTTGGTGCCAACGCCCAGATAAATTCCAACAATTTCGGGAATACTCAAACCTTTGTGTTTCACCGATAGCATTCCGGAGAAATAATCGTGAACCGCTCCGGCAAAGATCGACCCCAGAACAATCCAGAGAAAAGCTACCGGCCCCCACATGGCTCCGGCTACAGCTCCAAAAATAGGTCCGAGTCCTGCAATGTTCAGAAATTGAATCAGAAAAGTTTTCCACTTGGGCAATGGCATGTAATCCACTCCATCGTTCATACTCATGGCTGGTGTTTCCCTGTTTTCGTCGGCACCAAATATCTTCTCCATCAACTTTCCGTAGAAAACATAACCCAATACCAAAGCCACAATCGAAACAAAAAAGGTAATCATGTTAGCCAGTTTAAGTAATTATCTTCATTCGCTAAAATACAGATTTTTACTGCAGTTTAAGCACCTGATTCTTTTTCTTCAGCGTTTCCTTAAGCACATTGTAATCAACGTCCTGAACTCCAATTCCGCCATCAATTGCATTGCAAGCTGCCGCTGCGGCAGACTGGCCTAAAATCATGAAGACCGGCTCCATGCGAATCGACCCATAGGCAATGTGACTCGACGAAACACAAACCGGAACAAGCAAATTGGTACATTCTTCCTTCTTCGGGATTATGGAGCCATAAGAAATTGAGTATGGAGCTTCGGGCGAAACACCAATATCGCCTTCATCCTGTACAAATCCTTCGGAAGTCACGTAACGCTGTGCATTGTGCGAATCCATCGCATACGACCCCATTCCAACCGGTTGCGGGACTTCGCGTTTAGCCAAAACATCGTTTTCAGTAGTCACATAAACGCCAATCATTCGCCGTGCTTCGCGAATGTACAACTGTCGCGACCAGTTTCCATTCTCCTGAAATTCATCTTTTGCCAATCCCCACTTTTGCATTTCATCGTGAATTTCCTTTGGAACACGCGGATCGTTTGCCACATAATAAAGCAAACCTTTCTGGTAATCTGCATGCTCCTGAATAATTTCCTTGCGTCGTTCGTACGAAGCTTCAGGATAATCGTAATTCATGCCAATAAAATCGCTGCTAAACGGACCATGATTGTTGGTATCTGTTTTTCGGTTTGGAATCAGGTCGAATTTATTAAACCACTCTCTCCAACCGGCATCAAACACGCGACCAAGCAATTCGTAGTTAGCCGGATCGTAATTTTCAGGTTTCGGGAAAGGCACTAAATTATCGGGATTACTACTCATACACAAGCGAAAACAGTAGGCCTGAATTTTGTTGTCGCCCGAGCAGTTTGGTGCAATCGGTTCGGACGAAATGCCATACAGCAAGCCACTTTCAGGTTTCCCCGGAATCTTGTACGGATCAATCTTATCTTTGAAATGATGACCGTGCTGAAATACTTCAGCCTGGACGCCATTCCATGTTTCGTTGTAAACCGAGCAAGCTTCGCGCCCAACATGATAAGTTACGCCGGCAGCAGCCATCAAATCGCCTTCGTAAGTGGCATCGATAAACATTTTGCCTGAAAAGGTTTTTCCTGAAAGCGTCTTGAATGATACAATTTTGCCATTCTCTTTTATCAATCCGTTGGTTCTATCGAGCCATTCGTTGCGCAAAACAGTGATTTTATTTTCAGCAATAAAGTCTTCGAAAACCTGTTCTGCCACGTGAGGTTCGAAAATCCACATGGTCCGGTTTTCGCCGTCCATTGCAACTGTTCCCTGACCTTTGTTACCAAATTCGGAATGTTTCTGCCATTTCCATGCTGCTGAATCGTTGTAATGCAACCAAACCCGGTGATAAAATTCGCGCGAAAGTCCACCAATGGTCGATTTGTCACCGGTATCGGTAAAACCCAATCCGCCTGAAGAAAGTCCTCCTAAATGAGTATCCAGAGAAACAACCAAAACTGTTTTGCCAGACTGAACGGCTTCTACGGCTGCTGTTACTGCCGCCGAAGTGCCTCCATAAATAATGAGGTCGGCAGAATAAGTGTTTTTATGGATTGAACTACAGGAGAATAATGAGCATAAAACAACTAAAAATAGTAAGAGAATACGACCAGATTGGAACAGATTTTTCATTGTTAGGTTTTGTTGATTTACATTTGTCAAGATAGCATCTTTTAACTTCCGGAATAAAACATATATTTATTTTTTCATGTAAATTTTGCAAATCAATTCAAAAAGGCTTCCTTTAATTTATTTGTCTGATCTACATTCAGAGCGCGAGAATCACTCAACATCAGTGGGGCAAAAACGTTGAGCAATTTTTTATCAGCCAAAATCCGGTTTAGAAGAATACTTTTACTGTATGCGTCCAAATCAGGAAAAATCGCTACTAACGCCTTGTTTTTACCCATTGACTTAAAAGGCAATGGTGCTTTGGTAATTAGATATGCCCTTACCAATGGCGCACTTTGTTTGATGACCTGAAAAAGTAAATCGGCATGAAGTTCATAATCTGTTTCCGACCACTGCTTCAACGCAAATAACTGACTCTCATAATTCTCCGATTTCAGCAATCGCATGGCAATCCGGTCCGAATAAATGCTTCGGGTATAAGCTGCCATGCTGTCTTTAACGGCTCCATTAATAAAATGCCACAATGTAAAGGAAGAATATACAGCGCCTTCAACCACCGCATTTTTAATTGTTTTAGGAGTTGCCCCGGTCACTGCATCCACTGTCGTCGATTTAATCTTAACCGTTTTATCTACCAAATCTTCTTTATCAAGAACCCGCAACATGCTGTTTTTATCTTTTAAAAGCTGGTCAAGTTTTTTATAATCGGCTTCAGAAAACCGTTTATGATCAAACTTAGTCAGCGGTTTCCCGGGTAATGTATCAAACCGGACATAATTTCCGGCCAGATCCCAGTAAAACATCAAAATAACATTGGCACAAAGTTTATCCTCACAAACCGGCGTGTTTATTCGCGATTCGTACCCAATTGGTATTTTTTCGGCATCACTGCATATTCTAATCACATCGGCCACGGCAAATTCATCAGATTTATATACAAATGCTTTGCTGCAGGTATTGACCTGATCCTGCGAAAATACTTCAGGGTGAACCAATCCTGTAATTAAAATCAAGCCTATAAAAACCAAGTGAGGTGCGCGCATCTGCTTATTTCTGAGATTCAATTAAATCGAGGTACTCGTTTAAATGCGATTGGTAAATATCGCGTGGACTGGCGTTGTATTTTTTGCAAAGTGATGCCGCAAAACCAACTGCAGCGCCCATTTGTCCGGTGGTGCGCATCACACGCGGCCCACCCAAACCAACATGCGAACAGCTAAAATCGCGTCCGGCCATAAACAGGTTATTTATATTTTTCGAATAAAAACAACGGTACGGAATGTTGTATTGGTTGGTTTTATAAAACATGGCTTCCGATAAAAAATTGGGTTTATCGGAGTCGAGTAAATTAATCTGATAATGCACATCAACCTCACGTTTTTCGAAAACAACTGCATCTTCAAACTGAGTACTGTTACGCTCGTCGTTAAAGGTATATATATAATCGCCCACCAATCGACGCGATTCTCGCTTCCCCAACAGATATGACACCCATTTTAATTGCAGACTGTCAACTTTTTGCTGCTGTTGACTCAAGTCAATCTTACCAACTTTGGCTTGATCAGAAGTTTTGGTTTCCATGGTCGGATGTTTGTAATTGTAAAACGATCCGTAAATGGCGCGGAACATATGATCACGAATGGTTTCCGCATCTTCAATCTGGCTCAGGTCATTTTGCGAAAATTCCCATTGCCACTCGCCGTTTTTCTCGGCATATTTTTTAGCCACATCCATCGCCCAAGGAACCTCCGGAAATTCGACCCGTTTCCCAGCATTTTCTGATCCCCATAAAACAGAAGAACCCATTACAAAGTTGTCTGAGGCTTCCGGACTCCACAATAATCCGTGCTCATCCCAGCTTTCGTTGTATTTCGACGAAGCTTCCCTTCCATAATTATATTCGGCGCCAGCCCAGTAGCCAATCCAGCCGTCGCCGGTACAGTCTATAAACAATGGCGCTTCAAAACGAACAGACTCCCCGGTTGAGGTTTGCCGTGCATCGACCGAAGTAATTTTTCCATCTGTAGCATTGGCGCCGTAAGCCCTGAAGTTGAGAAACAGATCGATATTCTTGTATTTTTCCACATTTGTCATACGCTTTTGGTCCTCTTTTAAAGCATCTGCTGACCCATTGGGATAATGTTCGGTATCCAGCATTTTCAGGATGCGCTCAAACTTCCCGTAAATACCGAGTGTATGAACCCGTATTTCACCACTGGCATTTCCACCTAAAACAGGCCGATCGTGCACAAGCGCAACTTTCAGGCCTTGCTCTGCAGCTGCAATGGAAGCAGCACAACCGGCAATTCCTCCGCCAACCACCACCAAATCATAATTAGCCACCTGTTGAGGAGCAATAGTTACTCCGGATTGTGCTAATCGCCACTTTTTCAGCACTTCTTTTTCGGTTGGCAACTTTTCATTTTCCGATTGGGTCAGATAAATAGCATCGCAACGACCTTCGAAACCGGTCAAATCTTTAAGCGAAAGCTTTTTCTCCCCTTTCGAAAGATCCATATTCCCTGCATATTCCCAGTTCCAGCCTGGGTTTTTCCCTAACTCCCGTTCCAGTTTTTTCCCGTCAATAGCAACATAAAAGCGGCCGGGAGCTTCCCAGTTTCCGGGAGCCCAGTTTTTTGTACGAGCCCAAACATGATACTTTCCGGCTTTCTTAATTGAAATATTCGTTTCGGCATCTTTTACCGGCTTTCCCATTCCGTGCGCCAATAGGTAAGGCGATCCCATTTGTTCAACAAATTGTGGATCGACCACCCAACCACCTTTGCTGGCAAAGCTTTCAGCTTCAATTAGCAATGCATTGTTTTGAGCCTGACCCGTAAAATAAAAGATAGTAGTCAGAATGATGAGAAATAATTTATTCATATCAATTGGTTTATATTTTCAAATGTATGCTTTATTCGTATTTCAACCAGGCAGTTGCCGAGCAGTCCTTGTCAGCAGTAAAGCGAATCCAGCGCGACTGGAAACTTTCAGGGAAACTGTATTCGAAAGTTTCTCCAGATTTCACCGATACCGTTTGATAAGTCATCCACGGGCCATGACCAATCGGTTCAACTTCGATGGTGAAAGTAACCGTTTCTTTTGAATCGTGCGAAAGTTTCAAACTGCGATTGTCGTAAAATCCAATCAGGTAAGGATCTGAAGCAACTCCAGCTTTCACTGCCGAGTTTTTCCACGAACCGCCTTCGCCCACCGGTTTACCCATTTGCCACAAATCGTCAATGGCTCCTGCCCAAACCGCAGCTTTTCCGTCGGACGAAGTCACCACATGCGAATTGCCTTTTGCCGCTTTGGCGTCAATTCCGGTCATAACAAGCATTCCGCGATACGAAACATAATCGTGTATCCTGAAATTGTGTGAAGCTATCGGGCGAATCTTAGCAAAACCATCGGCATTTTCGGCCGGAAGTTCGTAAAAAGTTCCGGCGCAGTTGAGTAAATCGCGTTCGGTAGCCACCTCACGACAAATACGCAGCAATGCTTTTCCGGTCAGATCGGCATACTTTGCATTTCCCTTTGGAAGCCTCCAGCGACGGCCCTGTTCGTCAACAATCAGTACCGAAGATTCGCCGAAAGTGACCACTTGCTGCGGAATGGCAAATTTTTCGCGGATAAAAGAGGCTGTCTTTGCATCATCTTTTTTCACCAGGTTCATCAACGAATCGAGTTCATAATAACCATTTTCAGTCCATTTCTGATCGTTAATTGTTCCGGCCAGAATTCCCAGTTTCCGGCGATTATTACCCAATCCCCAAAGTAATCCGGCATTGGTTTCCGAAGCTGAAACTGGCGCCAGTCCGGCAAATATCTGATCGGCTTTGGCATTGCGTTTATCTTTTTGTGTATAGAAAAAATGGACGGTGGCTTTGGTGGCTTTATCGGTTTTTACCCGCACCCATTCGCCGGTTTCCTGTGCTGTAAAAATCAGGTTGACTGCTTCTCCTGCTTTGGCAGTCACTGTTTTCAAAGTTTTCCAGGTATTGTTCCCTTTGGTGTCAATTTCAAGGGTAAACGACACTAGTTGAGTCCCTTCATTTTTAATCCATGCCAAACGGTAATCCCATCCTGCAAACAGGAAAGGTTCAGAAGCTTCTCCGGCTTTCACGTTTTCTGAAATCCAGACAGCGCCTTCGGCCGTATTCGGGCCCAGCTGGTCTGGTTTTTCCGGAGAAGTAAACCACAGGTTCGAATTCGATTGACCGGGACCTTCGATGTTGCCTTTTACTTTTCGTTTGTTCAGGAATTCTTTTTGTGCCGAGTCGTCGCAACCAAACACCAGCTGATTGTTCCAGCGGGTGAAGTCGCCAATTACTTTCAGGTAAGCCGAGCGCGGACGGATTCCGACGGAATTGACAGCAGTAAACGTTCCGGGGAAACGCCAAAACATGCCATGCATGGTCATCAAATAATCAGGTTTTTCGGCAGTACCAATGTCGCGGATCCGCGGCCATTCGGTGTTCCAGCCATGAGCGCCATCGTAGCTGTGACTGGCTTTCGGCAATCGGTAAAAATTCCAGCCGTTTTTCGGGTTGCGGACGCCAACCAATACTGATTTAAAATCCCAGCCAGTGGCCCAGATTGGGTCGGTTGCCGGATTCGGATTCCCGTTAATTCCACCAGGACCTGTTACCTCAACAAACTGGCTACGGCGCACCACTTTCCAATCTTTACCGTTCCATTCGGCCAAAACTCCCGAAGGAATATCGAAATGTTTCAATGCTTCATCCGAAGGCTCCCCATTATTACTGTAAACCATCACTCCTTGTCCGGAATACAAACCTTTCCCATGTGCTCCGGGAAGTAAAGTCCCTTTAAAATTACCTTCAGTGTCTTTGGTTTTTTGTTTTGTTACATTGATGTCTTCGAACAGCATTTTAGGCTGAAGTGTTTTTACATCGACTTCGTAAAATCCTTCTTCCATTGTCCCAAAATATATTTTTCCCACCGGATCAGTTAAATGGCGTGCATTCCCGGTCATTCGACCCGGCATTGATTTGTACGGAATAGTTTTCACTTTTCCTGAAGCGTCAATCGCATAAGGCCCAATAAAGAGCTGATTGCTTTCCTTGTGTATCATCCGGTTGGCCGGTGTCCCGCCAATGCTTTCAGGATGAATGGTTTTTACCAATTCAGGAGTAAACGAATACAATTTATCGGAAGAGCCAAAGGGTAAATGAGGACCGTAAGTGATCACCCAAAGTTGCCCGGCCCAGGGAACAACAGCACCGGTTCCACACTCGCCTTCGCTGTTGTAGTAGGCAAGCGACGGATAAATTCCGCTGAACGATTTTACTTTTTGCTGCTGTTTTTCCTGAACAGTACAAGCTGCAAAAAATAGTGCTGTAAGAACAACAACTATATTGCGTTTACTTATTCGATTTGGATTTTTCATAGTTATATTAGTTTATCGGATATTAAAAAAGGGTGAATTATTGCCACCCTTCCTGTAAACTTCTGTTATTGTGTTTTGCTGGTTTATCGTTGATATTGAGCGGGTGACCTTGAAGTCAGCCGCTCAATTATCAGTAAAAACTTAGTACCCGTCGTTCTGTTTCAGATTCGAGTTAATCAGGATTTCCTTGGTTGGTATTGGCCAAAGGTATTGTCGGGTTGGGAAGTTGCGCACGGCAATAAGCTTAATTAAACCTGCATCATACATTTGATCTAAATTAGCGACACCGTCATCGTCAATGTCAGGAGTTTGTGGAAAAAACCACAATCCCGGTTTTATAACTTTGGTTCGTAAATCAGCAGGATCAAGCATTCCGTAAATTTTCTTGTTCAGCACTTTTTCAGCTAATTTCCAACGAATAATATCTTCATACCTGCGGGCCTCATCGGCAAACTCCATTCTCCGTTCGATACGAACCAGTTTCCGGGCGTTGGCCTGAGTGCTGACAGTTACAGCCGGATATTTGGTTTTATCGGTAACCGCAACTTTATAGGCACGAGCCCTTACTTTGTTAATGGATGCATCAAGCATAGCCTGATCGATTTCATTTAATTCAATTTTGGCTTCAGCATATATCAATAAAACATCAGCATACCGCATGATAAACATTTCGTTTTCAGCTTTAAAGTCATCAATCCAATCCTCGTCGATCCCTTTTTTGAAGCACAAACCATTAAACGAAGCATACTGTGCATTTCCTCTGGTGTCATTATTTGTTACCCGTTGACCGGTTTTTAAATTTGTTGTTTTCAATGAGTCTGGATGTGGCTGATAAATAAATCCTAACCAGGGAGTTCCGAATTCAACAATGGTTGCATTACATCGAGGGTCGCGGTTTTTGAATGGATTCTTTGGGTCGAAAAGTGGTGATTCATCAATAGGCAGACCATCGGTGCAGAGGTAAGCACAGAACAACTCCCATGTAGGTGCAATAACTGCCCCCCATCCCCCAGCCAACCGGGTGAGATAGTTTTTGGTATCTCCAATGGTCACATTTAGTAATGTGGATCTTGGAATACCGAAAACCAATTCTTTAGGGTTCTTTGTTTTCGAAAGGAAAAGCGTTGAATAATCGGCATATAATTCATAAACATTCAAATCCATACAGGCTTTTGCAGCGTCGCGGGCAATGGCCCAATCGCCAAAGAACAGGGCGACACGGGCTTTCATGGCCAGGGCAGCGCCCTTGGTGGCATGCATATTGGTCGCACTTCCATAAGATGTTGGTAAAACTGAAGCGGCGTAATCATAATCATCATATACCGCTTTCAGAATGGTTTTCTTATCTGTTTTTGACTTTGTAAACGCTTCACCCAAACCTAAAATGTTTGTCGAATAAATCACATCACCATAATAAGTGATTAAACGGGCATACATCGAAGCCCTGACAAACCTGGCGTCACCGGCATATTTGTCAAGAGTAGCTTGTGGCAACTTATCCTTCGACTTTTCAAGATTGATTAAAATGGTATTGGCACGTGCAATACATTTATAACTATTAGCCCACCATGTGTTTACATTTCCATCCTGACCCGTGAGGGTACCATTGGTAAACGAATTTGTCAAAGCACGGCTCATAATATCGTCTGACCATAAATCCAAATCGTTATAGGGAATCTTATCATCCGGCCAAAAATCCAACCGATATAAATCGTTTAGGGCCATGGTAATTTCGCTATCGTTTGAATACCAGTTTGCACTTGAACCTTGTGACAGTGGATTTAAATCTAAATCAGTACAGGACACCGCGGTGAATAATCCTGACATTAGCAGTAGTATTAATATTTTATTTTTCATGATACCGAAGTTTTAAAAGGTTACTGATAAGCCAAATACATAAGAAGCAGTGATTGGATAACCACTGTCTGAAACTTCAGGGTCCCACCCTTTCGGGAATTTATTAAATGTCAGCACATCAGAGGCGCTAGCATAAACCCTAACCCGCTGCAGATTTACTTTCTGTGTCAGATCAGTTGGCAAATTATAGCCAAGGGTAATGTTTTTAACCCGAAGATATCGTCCATTCATCAACCAATAATCAGACATGAAATAATTGTTTCCAGCATTGTTATAAGTTAATCGGGGATATTTTGCAGCCAAGTTCTGTGCGTCGGTATTGTATTTACTCCAGCTTGCCCCGTCAAGTATTTTTGGGATATTTCCCCAGTTCTCAACCAATGGTGTTATCATCAAGCCTTGCAAACGAGTATTAATTTTGCCAACTCCCTGCAAAACCATTGAAAAATCGAAGTTTTTGTAATCGAGTTTGATGTTTGCCCCATACATGTAGCGAGGTAAAGAACCTCCTAACAACATTCGGTCATATTCAGGAGAAATTTTACCATCTGGAACTCCGTCAGGACCGCTGAGGTCTTTATATTTTACGTCACCAACTTTTACCGTTGTGTTTATTTTTGGTGAAGCTGCCAGATCTTCAGCTGTTTGAAACAACCCATCAGAAACATAGCCATACCATTCGTTGAATTCGCTTCCTTTTTTCTTGATCTGATCGCCAATAAACTCTGTACCACCCAAATCGCCCATGGTTGATTTAAAATCAGAAATATTTGCCGAAACAGAATAACCTAATTCACCAATTTTATCATTCCAGCCGATTTCAGCTTCCCATCCCTTGGTATCCATCTTTCCGGTATTCTGATTCGGATTGTCGAAACCCATGAAAACAGGAATCTGCAAAGCCAGCAACATATCTTTGGTTGTTTTATTGTAGTAGTCGCCGGTAAAATGTAGGCGATTATTCAGGAAATTGGCATCAATACCCAAGTCGATTGATTCGGTTGTCTCCCATGAAATGTCCTGAATGACATATTGGGTTTGTGCAGCCGTTTGTGCAGCCGCTATGTTGCTTCCCTGATAAAACAAAGCATTATTAAACGCCATAGTAGCCTGGTATGGATAATAGTTCGGATTAAATGAACCATTAACCCAACTACCAATTCTTTCATTTCCCAAGGTTCCCCAGGATGCACGCATTTTCAGGAAGGAGATTGCAGGAATTGATTTCAGAAATGATTCTTCAGAAACTACCCAGCCTGCAGAGAAAGAAGGAAAAGAGCCCCAGCGATAGTCTTTATAGAATCGCGAAGACCCATCATATCGGATATTTCCCTGTAAAAAGTATTTGTTTTGATAATTGTACATTACACGTCCGAAATACGAACGGTAGGCATTCTCGTAAGCGCTTCCATTGTTTCCTCTAAGATCAAGGGGGCCCAAATCCAGGTAAGGGAAAGATGTCAATTCATATTTTTGACGTGAGGCACCCAAATTTTCATTGAAAGCATAATAGTTTTCGTATCCGGCCATCAGGTTCAGATTATGTTTCCCGAATGATTTCATGTAATTGGCGAGCAATTGAGAAGTAACTCTGGAATAATCGTTCCTTGTTTCGTATAAATTGGTTGCAGTTCCCCATTGAGTTGTTCCTGCCAGAACAGATGGATCATCAGCAGAATAATAAGGAACCCGTAACTGAAAATTCTTGCCTTTATCGAAACCTAATGTAGGAGATACAACTGCTGATAATTTTAAACCATCAATCGGAGTATAATCGATTGAGATTTTTCCACCAACCTGGTTGTACCAGTTGTTGTTATAACCACCATACTTTAGCTGTGCATAAATATTATTTCCACTTTTTCCTTCAGCAATACGGCCATCGGCCCAGGTCGCAGCATAAACCGGAGCCGAAATGCGAGCATTGTAAATCGGATCAATACTTGGTTGATTAGAGATGGAACGTTTGAAATTTAAATCGATGCTTGCCGACAAATTCTTTGTAATTGTGACATCATTGTTAAATCGGGCTGTCATTCGTTCATAAGTACGTCCTTCGTACAATGCATCAGTTTTGTCGTATGCCATTGATACTTTCGTGCGGATAGCCTTTGTTCCCGCGGTAATGCTCAAAACATGGCTTTGGCGTGGGGCGCTGCTTTTCAAAATTAATCCAGTCCAATCGGTATTTGGATATTTATTCGGATTTTCGGCATTTAAAGTGGTGTAATTATCGATAACATCCTTGGCATAGGTTGGATATTCGTTAGCGCCATTGTTGTTGTCATTCCACCTAAGTTCGTTTGTCATTTGCATATAACGTTTAGCATCAACATATTCAGGCTGTGCTGTTGGTTTTTCAAAACCATATTCAGCATTATAAGTTAAAGATACTTCACCTGATTTTGCCCGTTTGGTGGTAATCAGGATTACACCGGAAGCCGCCCGCGACCCATAAATAGAAGCAGATGCAGCATCTTTCAGAACCGACATATCCTGCACGTCGTTCGGGTTAACGTCGTTCATATTATCAACCGGCACGCCATCGACAATAATCAGTGGGTTGCTGTCGCCAATGGTAGTAACCCCGCGGACACGAATATTGGCAGTTGCACCAGGCTCATTGTTACTACGGGTAACCATTACGCCAGAAACCGCTCCCTGAAGGGCTTGTGACAATTGTGTCACCTGACGGTCAGCAATTGATTCACCTTTTACAGAACCCACAGCACCAGTAAGGTCGCTCTTTTTTACGGTACCGTATCCAATAGCGACCACTTCTTCAATGCCAATGGTTTCATCTTCCAAAACAGCATCAATTGTACTTTTACCAGCAACGCCAATTTCAATTTTTTTCATTCCAACGAACGAAAAAACAAGTGTAGCATCTCCGGGAACATTGGTCAGATTATACACCCCATCTGCATCAGTTATGGTGCCATTGGTAGTTCCTTTAACCAATACCGTTACGCCCGGTAACGATTCGCCTGAAGCATTTTTAACTGCCCCTTTTACTTTAATCCCAGATTGCTGAAAGCCATTACCAGCAGGGCTTACCGCTTTTATAATGATATTTTTACCTGCAATTTCATAGGTAAGATTTAAGTCTGAAACCATCGCTTTCAGGATTTCGTCAATGGTTTTGTTTCGGTAGTCAACACTGATGGTTCTGTTTTCATCAATCTGACTTTTGTTGTAAAAGAAATACACTTCCGACTGCCGTTCAATTTCATCAAAGATCTGCGCAATGGTAGCATTCTTCATCTTCAAGTCCAATCGGGTATTCTGAGCCGAGACATTGGCTGAAAGCTGAAGCACTGTCAGAAGAATCAGGAAAAAGTTAAGTTTCATAATTAACCAGATTTTTTTGAACGAAGACAAGGAGCCCTCATTCGATTGCCATAAAATTTTCATAAATTTGGTTGTTTTTAAGTAAAAAAATGATTTTCGTTTTTTCGCATTCTGCGTTTTTCAACAGGGACAGTTCGCAGCTGTTCCTGTTTTTTATTCCGGAAGTTCGGAACCGCAGAAATAAAAGGCAAAGCAGTTATTTCATCATAGTCATTTCAATTTTAAGTTTATATTCAGTTAGTATTATAGTCGTTAACAAGGCGAACCTGCTTCCAATTGCCCGTCGTCTAAAGGCGAACGGCAAAGGATAACAACTTGGAACATGAAACTTGAAACTTTGAACTACTTTCTACTGCAACCAGATATCACGCCCATCCATCCGGTATTTCAGATTAGTTGTTCTTTCAAGGGTTTCCAGCGCACTAAAAATATTCTGTTCGTATTCAAACATTCCCCTGAAGTGTAACTGCATCAACGAATCGTTCTGTAAATGAATTCGAACATCGTACAAACGCTCCAATTCAGTGATAATAGTTTTTAAATCGGCATCTTTAAATACATATTTCCCATCCTTCCAAGCCGTGAGCAAGTATGTATCTACTTTACCAAGAGTCAACTTATTTTCAGAGGAATTAAAAACAACCTGCTCTCCCGGTTTCAATTCAACAGGTTTAGCCGAACTCCCGTTCAGACTAAATTCTACACTTCCTTCTTCCAGAGTGGTCTCAACGTTGCTATCTCCTGAATAAGCCTTCATGTTAAAAACAGTTCCCAATACTTTGATTTGTGCATATTTGGTTGTTACCAAAAACGGTTTATGTTTGTTTTTCGACACTTTGAAATAAGCTTCTCCATCCAATTTTACTTCGCGAAAGCTACCTTTTAAACTTGCATCGTACTTGATGGTTGTTCCGGCATTTAACCAAATCTGAGTTCCATCGGCTAGTACACATTTTGAAATCTGGCCTTTGGGCGCTGTAACTTCGCACATGGCAGTTTCTACACGGTTTCGATCCGAACCCAAATACCAACCAATGCCCAACATAACCGGTAAGGCCAAAATTGCAGCAACGCGGTATATCCAAACCGATAAACCAACCCGCTTTTCAGGTTTCGAAAGTTGCTGAATGATCTGATCTTTGATTTTTTCGCGGTCGAAAGCAATCTCTGAAGCAGAGAAAAAAGGATGACTCTTTTCCCAAATGCGCTTAGCCTCACCGAAAACCCGTTTATTTGAAGGCGATTTCCCTATCCAATGATTCAATTCATTGGCTTCTTCAGGAGTTGCTTCACCACTAAGAGATTTAGCTATAATTAATTCAATCTGATCGTATTCGTTTTGCATCCGTCTTGGGAATTCGTTTATTTGACCCTTTGACGATTTGCGGCTAAATTACCCTGTAAGGAAGTTGATGTTTTTTTGAAATAAAAAAAGACAAGAGTTGTATCATCTGATAATCAGACAAATCCTTTCGAAGTTTTTTTAAGGCGATACTAATCTGCATTTCCACAGTTTTAACCGAAATATTTAACCGATCGGCAATTTCAGCATATTTCAAGCCTTCAAAACGGCACAATAAAAAAATCTCGCGACATTTCTCCGGAAGGTTTTGTATGGCCTCATTGATCCGCGCTGCAAGTTCCGCTTCCTCCATCAAATCAGCTTCAACTATTGATTCATTCGGTTCAAGTGATGACAGATAGCGCGATTCAACTTTTTTGTGTTTCAGCACATCCAGCGAAGCATTGCGGGTTGAATGATAAAGGTAAGCCTGAAGAGAAGCTACAAGCAGTCTGTCGCGCTTGATCCAAAGATCGACAAATATCTGCTGTACGATTGATCTGGATAAATCAAAATCGTGAAGAATCTGATCGGAAAAAAAACAAAGGCGGGAATAATACAAATCAAAGGCTTTATTAAAAGCCTCCTCATTACCATTTCTGATTTCTGTAAAAAGAATATGTTCCCTTTCCTGAGTCATAGTCGGTAAAAGTAGTAACATTTTTCAGGAAGGAGAATATTATATATTGAATACCACCAAAATCCTAAATTAAGAAAACAATCACCAGCTCCCCTGCGATATTAGATTACTGACCCGGAGTTATCCGTATAAAACCTGCAGTAGGAACAGCAAAATCAACAGCATTTTTGCTCTTACATTTAACGATCCCCTTCTCTGTACTCACTCCTTTACAATCGAAGATTTCGTAATTATAATGAGCATCAGCCTTATTCAGCAGAAACTGAATATTTCCTACCGTTTTTGAATTAATAACATCAACAGGCTTATTCAGAACAACAGGCAAATTAATGGTATAATCTTCGTACACCATGTATATAATTTTCTGCTCATTCTCAACCTTAATTCCGGGATAAAACCTCGAAACCTGCATCGGCTCAAAGCTACCTTCAAAAATAACTTTGTGATTCGTTTTCCAATAGTCAAGCCAGAACCTAATCGTTTGCTTTGAAGCTTCCGGAAGAGTAGTTACATAAAATGAAAGATAAGGATTTCCAAACAATACCGATTGCAATTTACGTGCAATATCTTCCTCCGATTCCCTCTGATTAATTGCAACGACTTCCATAAATGGGGTAAACTTTCCATAAAGTAAGCGATTGTTTACCATCTTTTCGCGCACAACCTGAGTATTTTCGACACCAACAAATCCAGTCAGGAAATTTTGATAACTCACCAGATTTGGTCCAACAACCGAGAATATCTGCCCCATGAAAAAATTAGGTTTTATGGCATTGAGCCTGGTCTTCATGTCGGAATATAACGTATCAACCGCTAAATCGATGGAAACAAAATCGCGACCTTTATCCTGATCAATAACAGCTCCTTCTTTCGGATAAAAACCCTTCAGAAAGTCAAACCAATAACCATCAAAATTCCATGTCGATAAAAAATTTGCATACGTACTGACCAAATATTTTCTTACATCTGAATACCTTGGATCGAGTACAAACATTTGGCGCGGAGCTCTGTATCGGATGTATTTGCCATCAAACTTCTTTAAAATAACCGGATTACCTCCAATAAACGGGATGGAATACCACAGATATAAAGGAAGCCCCATATCCGAACATTTCTTCTTAAACAAACTCATCGTTTTGAAACTATTCTCATCGTAGGAGTATGCAGTATCTATTTTCATCTGAACCAAACTCTGCCATCCGTCATCGACTAAAACTGACTTAAAATTAAAGGTCTTCAACGAATCCAAATCTCTGGTAATATTTTCGAGTGGAATATTACGGTGCATGGGATACCAGGTCGAAAACACAGGAACATTTGTGGTATCTGCAGTAGCAACGCCCTTTTTAAATTCGTCTTCTAAAAACCAGGATGACGCATCGTAAATTGCCTTTGAAAAATGAATACTCCTGAAATCGACCCAAACTTCGGCCTGATAATCCTGCAAATTGGAAAGAGGGGGATTGTCCTCAAAAAATCCGAGGCTAAACACAATCGAGTCGCCCTCTTCTTTGATGTTTGAACTCACAAATTTGGCTTTATAGGCATCTTTGCAAGTAACCGTAATCTGGTTGTGGTCGTTTATTGTAAGACCTGAAATAATGGAAAAATTAGCGGCTGCCCTATCATACGATGGAATTGTAAAATATGATTTATTTGACCATGTTTTGGAATTCCATATTTGGTTGATTTTATCTTTCGGAAATTTCACCGATAGATTAAACGAGGGCGGAGTTGCTGCAAAAGTCGAATGAAGGTAAATATTCAGAATGTATTTTTGGAGGCCTTGTTCCTTGATGTCAATCGTTGCTTCAAATGGCGACATTAAACCCTCAATATGTATTTTACTCCGATTAAAAACATATTTACCTTCAGGTTCAGCTCCAAATACGTCTGTATCATAAAGTAGATTCAGAAATAAAACCAACCATAACACAAATCTCAAACTGATTCGAATACTTAAGTTCATAAAGCAAAAAATCTTTTGTTTCGTAAAGATAAAAAAACAAGCATATCAAAGTCATTCACGATTAATCTATTTATCAAGTTGCCATACAAAAACAAGCACCAACAATAGTTTTTTGACCTAATTTAGTCGAAATTTGCTATCGAATAAAGTAGCACCAATTGTTCCTTTACAACACTTACACATTAAGAAATGGAAAAACAATTACAAGATTTAATAAACCACTTGCAGCATATCGGCATTCCGGTCTCTGATATTGCTGCTTCGGAAGCTTTTTATAATCAATTGGGATTTAGCAAGGTCATGCAATCAACCTTTGATGAAGATGGAGAATCAGGCACTTGCATCATGTTAAAGAATAAGAACCTGATCCTTGAATTGTACCAACTTCCTGATAAAAAACTCAAAGAAATCAGGGAACGAAAGGATGGCCACATCGATCACATCACTTTCGATGTTGATGACATTGATATGACTTTTAATCTGCTGAAGAGTTCTTCGTTTAAAGTGATCGAGGAACAGCCGGTATTTCTTCCTTTCTGGTCGAATGGCTGTAAGTATTTCAATATCCTTGGACCTGACGGTGAGCGACTAGAGTTTAACCAGATTTTATGATCAAGCATCATGCGTTCTGTTATCACAGTTCTAGTCCCGAAAACGCTACAAAATTCAAAATATTTCGGTTAAAAATCAGCAATAAACAATATCAATACCTAAGCAACGAAGTGTAATAGCAGCAAAATATGAAGATTCCATTCCGATGAAAGAAGCTTTATCGGATCTGATGAAAACCTTGTATTTCATGACAAAGTTGGGCTTGAATCGGGATAGCATATAGATCACTTTCAATAAATTACCGCATCTTTTATAACAGAAAGGTAATCAACAATCAAACTGGTGCTAAATAAAAAACCCCGCTTTTCAGCGAGGTTTCGTATGTTTATTCACCCAATTGGTGATGACCTATTTCACCTTATCAACAATTGCTTTGAAAGCAACAGGATGATTCATTGCTAAATCAGCCAAAACTTTACGATTGATTTCGATATTTGCTTTTTTAAGCAAACCGATGAACTGTGAATAAGATAAATCCTCGGCGCGAACAGCAGCGTTAATACGCTGAATCCATAAAGCACGGAAGTTTCTCTTTTTTGCTTTTCTATCTCTGTAGGCATATTGCAACCCTTTTTCCCAGGTATTTTTTGCAACTGTCCATACATTCCTACGGGCACCGAAGTTACCTCTGGTAAGCTTCAGGATTTTTTTTCTGTGAGCCCGCGATGCTACTGCATTTACTGATCTTGGCATAAAACTGATTTTAGAATGGTTAGCGTTCCTTTCGGAATCTTCAAGCTAATTCACTCGATTAATAACTAAATAACTAAAAAAAGAAAACTAGATGTTCAACATCGCCTTAACATTCGACATGTCAGCTTTGTCAACGGTTCCCCAATAAGTCAGGTTACGTTTTTGCTTGGTGCTTTTCTTGGTCAAAATGTGACTTTTGAACGCATGTTTTCTTTTAATTTTTCCGGTGCCGGTTAATTTAAACCTTTTTTTTGCTCCGGAGATCGTCTTCATTTTTGGCATCTTCCTAAAAATTAATGTATGTAAGAAATTTATTTCTTCTTTTTAGGTGAAATAAACATGGTCATTCTTTTTCCTTCGAGTTGCGGCAACTGTTCAACTTTGCCAACTTCCTCCAGTTCCTGAGCAAATTTTAATAGCAAAATCTCGCCTTGCTCTTTAAATAAGATCGATCGGCCTTTGAAAAATACATAAGCCTTTACCTTGGCGCCTTCCTGTAGAAATTTCTCAGCGTGGCGCATTTTGAACTGAAAATCGTGTTCATCGGTGTTCGGACCGAATCGGATTTCCTTAACTACAACTTGTACCGTCTTTGCTTTTATTTCCTTCTGTTTCTTTTTTTGCTGATAAAGAAACTTCTGGTAATCAGTTATTTTACAAACTGGCGGGTCGGCATTTGGAGAGATTTCTACAAGGTCAAGTTCAAGTGCATCAGCCATTTTTAGAGCTTCAAACAGCGAAAAAACACCTGGATTTTCGATGTTATCGCCTACAACACGAACTTGTTGTGCACGAATTTTCTCATTTATTTTGTGCTGAGGAGCAACTTCTGCTCTTCCACCATTGTATGGTCTTTTTACTGCTATGGCCAATTCCTCCTATTATTAGTTTATATTCTTAGTTGTATAACGACGATAATTGTTCTTTAACTTCAGCTTTTATAAAGTCAGCAAACTCCTGATGGGTCATTGTTCCTTTGTCGCCATCGCCTTGCTTTCTTACTGAAACCATTTGATTTTCAGCCTCCTGCTCGCCAACTATCAATAAATAAGGGATACGTTTCAATTCGTTATCCCTAATTTTACGACCAATTTTCTCATTGCGGTCGTCAATTAGCGTGCGAATATCGCAATTATTTAGAAATTCTGAAACACTTTTTGCATAATCATTGAACTTTTCACTGATTGGTAATACCACAACCTGTTCGGGTGTTAACCAAAGCGGAAATTTTCCGGCAGTGTGCTCTATCAAAACGGCAACAAAGCGTTCCATCGACCCAAAAGGTGCACGGTGAATCATCACCGGACGATGACGTTTATCGTCAGCGCCAATGTATTCCAATTCGAAACGCTCAGGCAAATTATAATCAACCTGAATGGTTCCCAGTTGCCAACTGCGTCCAAGAGCATCTTTTACCATGAAGTCTAGCTTCGGACCATAAAAAGCGGCCTCGCCTAACACGGTTACAGTATTCAATCCTTTTTCAGCCGAAGCTTCAATAATAGCCTGCTCAGCCTTGTCCCAGTTTTCAATTGAACCTATATATTTTTCAGGCTTTTTCGGATCACGCAACGAAATCTGAGCTGAGTAATTCTCGAAGTTTAAAGCTTTGAAAATGATAAAAATAATATCAATCACTTTCTTGAATTCGTCCTTAATCTGATCAGGACGGCAAAATAAGTGAGCGTCATCCTGAGTAAATCCACGAACACGGGTCAAACCATGCAATTCGCCACTTTGCTCGTAACGGTACACAGTTCCAAATTCAGCAAAACGAACCGGAAGATCTTTGTATGAATGTGGTTTAAATTTATACAATTCGCAGTGATGAGGACAATTCATTGGTTTCAGCATGTATTCTTCCCCTTCCTGCGGAGTTTTAATCGCCTGAAAAGAATCTGCCCCATATTTGGCAAAATGTCCTGAAGTTTTATACAAATTTACATTGCCGATATGTGGAGTCATCACCTGCTCATATCCGAACTTCTTCTGAACTTGTTTCAAAAAATCTTCAAGCTGTATTCGAAGCATAGTTCCTTTCGGCAACCACATTGGCAACCCCTGACCCACATTCTGCGAAAATGTAAACAATTCCATTTCCTTACCAATCTTACGATGATCACGCTTTTTGGCTTCTTCAACCAAAATCAGGTATTCTTCCAGCATTTTTTGTTTCGGGAAGGTAATCCCATAAACGCGGGTCAACATCTTATTTTTCTCGTTGCCTCTCCAGTAAGCTCCAGCAATTGAAGTCAATTTAACGGCTTTGATGAATCCGGTATTCGGAAGATGAGGTCCGCGGCATAAATCGGTGAAATTTCCCTGATTATAAACGGTAATCGTTCCGTCTTCCAATTCGCTGATCAATTCTTCTTTCAACGCGTCGCCTTTTGCCGAAAACATCTCCAAAGCATCCTTCTTCGAAATTTCTTTCCGAACAATATCGTGTTTTTCACGAGCCAGTTCAATTATTTTCTTTTCAATCTTTTCCAGATCTTTTTCAACTAATTGCTGACCATGAGGCAAATCGATATCGTAATAAAACCCATTATCGACAGTAGGTCCAATTCCGAATTGAGTACCCGGATAGAAAAACTCGATGGCTTCAGCTGTCAAGTGAGCCGATGAATGCCAGAAGGTTTCCTTCCCTTCCCGATCGTCCCAAAGAAATAATTTTATGCTGGCATCTTTATCGATAGCTCTGGATAAATCCCAAACTTCTCCATCGACAGAAATCGACAGAACATCTTTGGCCAATCTGGTACTAATTGACTCGGCAATATCGTATCCGGAAACTCCACTTTCGAATTCCCTGACACTATTATCGGGTAAAGTAATTTTAATCATTCGTGATTTTGCTTTAAAAAACAGGGTGCAAAGATAAATATTAATAGCTGACATTGATCAATATTTGTCTGTTTTTCAAACCTAAAAATGACTCAAAACAAGCTAAAATAAAACCGGTCAGATCAGGTTGCGAATTTGAACCTGATCTGACCGGTTGAAAAAACTTTTTTGCTTTATTATCTAAAACCAAAACTCACCCCTGCATTATACGAAGTGTATTCAGCTTTATTTACTGATCCGAAAAGGCTGAAAAATGCCAACTTTAACCGAAGACCTGCATCCATGCAAATACCTTTGGATTCAAAGGTTAGGTCAATTGGGTCTGTTAAATCAAATATCAGTTCTCCAGTCGAAGTCTCAACCTTATATTTACCAAATAGGTTAATAGCTGTCTCACTTTTACTGTGACCAATTCCACCAAAAACAGTTAAAATACCAATTTTCTTGGATAGTATGAGGCCAAACTTACTGGTCTTTGTATTAAATTTCAGTATCTGATTTGTGGCATTGTCAGCTGTAAGACGAACATCACCATCACTAAAGTCTCCAGGTCTAATCTTAATTTCGCTTTGCGCATTCATTTCAGAATAGCTTGCGAAAACGGAGGCGTCAAAAGGAAGCGATTTAATAACCGGAATCCATTCCTTAAAATTATGCTTCACTCCTAATCCCCAAAATCCAATTTTCATTTCATCGCCATTATTATCGTATTTCAATTTTGGGACGAATCTCCCAATAACATCGGTGTGTGGTAATAATCCAAAACCAATTTGAGCCATTGGCACTGGCACCACATCTAGCCCTAATCCGTTAGGTGTATTAAATGACGAGATCGTATTTCCTTCATCATCTTTAACTATAACGCGAGGTCCTACTTGATCAGTACCTGCAACAGTCGGAGCAATATGGTTAGCTGCATTTTCCGGACTCAAATTGGTTAACCCGAGTAAATTTAAGTCGAATGTCGTTTCGCTTTTAGGAACCTGTATTGCGCTAACACTAAAATTAAAATCAAATCCAAACTGCTTGTGTGTTTTTGCAGTATTATACCAACCATTATTCAAGCCATCGCCAAGAGCCATTGCATAAGGATTCAAATAAGCCATGGCAAGAACATTGGCATCTTTTTTCCCGGCTTTTAGGACCTGGATTACATCAGTTTGCGAGTAGGCGGTCAAAAATATAAATCCTGCGCAAAAAAGTAAAATCATTTTTTTCATAAACATAACAATTAGTGTTTTTAAGCCTTATTGATTTCCCCTTTATCCTTCTTCTTTCAAAACAAAGATATAAATTTCAGAGTTTATCAATTTATTGTTATCCTATTTATTCCACTTTCATTCCAGAAAAAGAATGAATCTGTGGTATTCTGACATACTCGTTTTTTTATGTGAAAAAAAATTCGAAGTTTTAACATCACAAATATCCATCTAACTCGAAAAATTATGAGCATCAAGAAAAGCTTTTTACTTATACTTATAAGTATTTCACTGACTGCATTTTCACAAAAAAAGATAGAACTCAACGACGTAGCTGGCCGGCGCTTATTTGTGCAAAAAAACATTACCGGTTTACGATCAATGAATGACGGAATGAATTACACCTCTGTGGAAAATCAAACCAAAATTGTGAAATACAATTATAAAACCGGAAATCAGGTTGAAGTTTTATTTGATTTATCTAAAATAGAAAATCCCGGATTTATCGGATTCAGTGATTATAATTTCAGCAACGATGAAACGAAAATACTGTTTACTACAAACCAGCATCCGATTTACCGTCATTCGTTTACAGCCGATTACTTCGTTTGGAACCTGACGACAAAAGAGATGACACCACTTTCAACAAACGGGTCTCAGCAACTGGCAACTTTTTCGCCAGATGGGGAGCGTGTTGCATTTGTTCGAAACAACAATATTTTCGTAAAAAGTCTGAAGTTTGGAACTGAAAGTCAGGTCACACGTGATGGCAAAACCAATGAAATTATCAACGGAGCTCCTGACTGGGTTTATGAAGAGGAATTCAGTTTCAACAAGGCCTTTGAATGGTCGCCCGACAGTAAATTTCTGGCATTTATTAAATTCAACGAAACTGAAGTTCCAATGTTTAATATGCCAATGTATCAGGGACAAAATCCCGAATTGAAAGAAAATCAGCTTTATCCCGGAAGTTACAATTATAAATACCCCAAAGCCGGCGAGAAAAACTCTGTTGTGAGTGTACTTGTTTACGATTTAAAATCAAAAAGCAGCGTTACCGCCGAAACCGGTGATGATACCGAACAATACATACCTCGAATCAAATGGACGGCTGACGCTTCTGATTTGGCAATCATGAAATTAAACCGCCTTCAGAATAAGTTGGATATTGTTTTGGCCAATCCGTTCACCGGAGATACCCGGGCCTTTTTTACTGAAAAAAACAAGCGATACATTTCCGAGGACTTTTTTGATAACTTCATTTTCCTTCCTGACAACAAATACATCGTTCTGAACAGCGAACGAGATGGCTATTCTCATCTTTATCTCTACGATCGCCAGGGGTTTGAAGTGAAGCAACTGACCAGTGGCAATTTTGATGTAACCACATTTTATGGCTTCGATCCGGTAAAAAAGATATTCTATTACCAGGCAGCCAAAGAATCGCCCATGCGCCGCGAAGTTTATTTTGTAAGTCTGGATGGCAAAAAATCCGGAAAGTTATCGACTCAAACAGGCACCAACCAGGCTGATTTCAGCTCAGGCTTTCAATATTTCATCAATACGTTTACAAATACCGAAACACCAAACGTCATCACCCTTCATGATCAGACCGGAAAGCTGATTCGGACTCTTGAAGAAAATAACGAATTGAAAAAGCTCTTGAAAGATTACAGCATCGGCAAAAAAGAGTTTTTCAGCTTTAAAACTTCCGAAGGAGTTGATTTGAATGGGTGGATGATCAAACCAGCGAATTTCGATCCGACCAGGAAATATCCGGTTGTGATGACCCAATACAGCGGGCCAAATTCGCAGTCAGTACTTGATAAGTGGAGTATTGGATGGGACGATTTCCTGGCTCAGGAAGGTTTTGTAGTTGCCTGTGTCGATCCACGCGGAACAGGCGCCCGTGGCGAAGAGTTCCGAAAAATGACCTATCAGCAACTGGGGAAATTCGAATCTGATGATCAGGTTGAAGCTGCTAAATATATAGGGATTCTCTCGTTTGTCGACAAAAACAACATTGCCATTTGGGGATGGAGTTATGGTGGTTTTATGGCTGCTCTTTGTATGGAAAAGGGAGCCGGGGTTTTTAAAGCCGGAATTTCAGTAGCTCCTGTTACCAACTGGCGTTTTTACGATAGCGTTTACACCGAACGATACATGCGCACCCCAAAGGAAAACCCTGATGGATACGACGATAATTCGCCACTTTCTCATGCTGAAAAAATCAAGGGCAAGTACTTGATTATTCACGGATCGGCAGATGATAACGTACATCTTCAAAATACGATGGAATTTACAGAGCGAATGGTTCAGGCCGGTGTTCAGTTCGACATGGCTGTCTATACCAACCGGAATCATGGTATCCGTGGCGGTAATACCAGCATGCACCTTTATACGAAGATGACGAATTACCTGAAAGAAAAGCTACAGGAAAAATAGAATCGAGAGGAGTCCAAAACAAATGCAGTTTTATTGTTTTATTCTAACTTTAAACAATCAATTTAAGCCGATATTCATAACATATTATAAATAATCAACACAAAATACGTGAAGTTGAAAACTTTACCAACCCAAATAATCGCTTTTTTTCTTTCCATCATCTTGTTAGCAGGATGCAGCAAAGATGCGCCATCGCAGAATCCTCCTGCGACAAATAATTCTTTCGCTAAGGGAGCCGACATCAGCTGGCTACCACAAATGGAAGCCTCCGGGTACAAGTTTTACAGCGATAACGGGAAGGAAGAAGATTGTTTCCAGATTTTGAAAGATCACGGAATCAATTCCATCAGGCTACGAACATTCGTCAATCCTTCGGATGACCCGGCTAGTGGCCATTGCAGCAAAGAGGAAACAGTTGCAATGGCTGTTCGCGCCCAGAAATTTGGAATGAAGGTGATGATCGACTTTCATTACAGCGATACTTGGGCCGATCCCAGTAAACAAGTAAAACCCAAAGCCTGGGAAGGTCACGACTTCCCTACCCTTCTGAACGATCTTTATACTTACACTTTTGATGTGATGAGTGCCTTGAAAGCTGCCGGAGTTTCACCCGAATGGGTTCAGGTGGGAAACGAAATTCCAGGCGGAATGGTTTATCCGGAAGGAAGTTCAACGAACTGGCCGCAACTGGCTCAACTGATTAACAAGGGTTACGAGGCTATCAAAACAGTTAGCCCGCAATCGAAAGTCATTCTGCATGTCGATCAGGGAAACAACAACGACAGGTTCCGTTGGTGGTTCGATGCTGCCAAAGCAAACGGAGCAAAATACGACATCATTGGCTTATCTTATTATCCATATTGGCTCGAAGGAAAACCAGATTATTCCTTATCAATAGTTGACCTCGCAAAAAACATGAACGACATGGTTTCGCGTTACGGGAAAGAAGTAATGGTGGTTGAAGTGGGTGGCGAAGACACTAAAGTTCAAAACACTTACGACATGCTGATTGCCGTTCAAAAAAAAGTACTGGAAGTACCCAACAACAAAGGTCTGGGTGTGTTTTACTGGGAACCAGAAGGAGCCCGGAGTTGGAGCCATTACGCATTGAGCGCATGGGGCGACGACGGGAAACCCACAAAAGCCCTGGATGCATTTCTCTGGAAGGACAATTAAACGCATCTAAAAATACTGAAATTCCAGATTCTTCCGTTTAATGAACGCGGCATCCTGTATTGAGAAAATAGGGTAAAGCGCCTTAGAAACGGTATAATTGCAGGGCCAATTCAGGAAACCATGAAAACAAAAGACAGATCTATTCAGAAAAACAGAATCATCAAAATAACAATACTCGCGTTTGTATTTTTAATATTGAACACCGGATTTATATTTGCGCGTGAAAAAAAAGTCAAGGAGAAAAAAGCGGCTCCAAAGTTTGGCATACTTACCGGTTTTGTTGTCGACGATGAATTTAACGAACCGCTCGAAAAAGCTGTCATCACCATTCCCGGAACTTTAATCAGCGTGTTAACCGATCAACAGGGCAAGTACACACTGAAAATGAAAGGTGGCGATTATTTCATGGAAGTGAATTATCCCGGATATTTCAGAAAGCAATACAACATGTCGGTTTCCGATGGCATCACCACCCCCATGTTCATTATCAAGCTCCAGGCCAATGCCGTTGGACGAACCTTGCAGCACAAAATCACCTCTTTCGAAAACAAACACCAGTTTCCGCAAAGCCTCGAAAATTTTACAACCTGGCAGACAACAGAACAAACAGGCCATCAGGAATTCAATGAAATCTTCCGAACAATCCCATCAGTGAACCTTTTAAGCAACGGTAGCGGATTTAACGACTCCGGAATTGGCTTCCGGGGAAATGATGACACACACACTTCATATACTTTCAATGGCATTTTGCTAAATAATCCTGAAACCGGCCGCGTAAATTCTTCAATGCTTTCGGGCATGACCGACTGGGCCGGTCAAATTCAGGTGGTAAGTGGGCAGGCAACCAATCTTCAAAGCCAAACCAATTCAGGAGGATTGGTAAATGTATTATCGATTGCGCCACACGAAAAAGCTGGAGCCGACATTTTTGTCGTTTATGGGAACGAAGGGTTCCTGAAAACTTCGGCAACTGTTCATTCCGGATTATCGAAAAAAGGACTGGCTTCATCCTTCCAAATTTCGCGGACAGCGGGAAACGGATTGGCTCAAAACACCGCTTTCGAACAATATGGATTATCATTGAATATTCAAAAAGAATTCAATCAGTCCCATACATTGGTTTTAAACCTAAACGGAATTATACAGCAGCACGACCGGAATTTTCCGGATTCGATTGGTGCCTATAACCGCTACGGAACAAAGCACAATCCGGATTGGGGCTACCTGAACAATAAACCACTTTCGGTGAGCACTAATTACGGGCGCAGCCCGATGGTTAGTTTAACTCACGATTGGCACCCACGCGTTAAAACTCACATCATCACTCAGGTTTATGCTCAATTCGACCGTTCGGCCCTACTTTCACTTGGAGGACAATTACTCAATCAATCCATCAACACATTGGCTCGGGATACCCTTGGTCATATTGCCTTTGATCAGGTTTTGGAATGGAATAAGGGTCAAAATGTAGGCGGAATGGGCGTCTTTCGTCTTCCTGATGCCAGTGGTAAATTTATAAATTCCGAAACTTCAGGAATATCGGTTCTTTCAAACATTAGCAGTGAAACGCGTCTGGGATTGCGCACCATCGTCACCCGAAACATCAATAAACAAACTGATTTTAGCAGCAGCATCAACCTCGAAGATTACCGTGCCAATCACTTTGGGGCAATAAATAATTTAATTGGAGCCGACGGTTTTACGAGCTACTCCGACGTAAACCGAGCCGAGGGTTTTCCGGTTGAAAATCTGTTTCAATCCAAATTCCTGACCAAGTACAATTCGCCCGACAAAACTGGGTACTTCTATCTGTCCGGAATTCAAACCGGAGGAGTATCGGTTCGCTTAAACCACCAGGCTTCCCGATTAAACTGGTATATTGCAGGATCGGCTTCCATGCAAAATATCGTCCGGACTGATTATTTCAACTATTTGAATACTGATCCTAAGCGAAAAACTGAATCAACTCTTTTACCCGGCGGACATGCACAAACCGGGTTCAATTTTAAACCTTGGAAATACCATTCCATTCATTTGAACTTAACTTACGGTTCGTATCAACCACTATTTACTACACTTTTCCCCACAGGAAATAACTGGAAAAATGATGGAGCTAAAAACGAACAGGTTTTCGATGCAGAGTTTGGATACACCATTTTCAGTCGAAGGCTCAAAGTGGAAGCTTTGGCTTACCGTTCTCAAATTTCAAGCCGGTCGATGGTCAGATATGCCAATCTGACTGGAAATGATGCCTTTGGAGTAGTAAACAACATAGCGGAAGTACACCAGGGTGTTGAGCTGAAATCGTCGTACAAACTCACCAAGAATTTTCAAATAAACCTGAATGGCTCGCTGGGCGATTGGAAATATGCCAAAGATGCACAAGCTACCATCTACAATGCAACTAAAGAAATTACAGCTGAAAATGAATTATGGCTAAATGGGTTGCGCGTGGCAAATACACCTCAACTGAGCCTGTTTGCCGAAGCCGAATACCGTTGGATGCACAACTTCTATGTCAGACTAAATTATTACCGTGCCGAACAAATTTACACCCCATTCGGACTTTACGATTTTAAGGAACTAGCTGCTCGAAGCGACTATAAACAAGCTCAAATTCCGAAATACGATTTGATTGGATTCAGTGGAAATTATTTGCTACAACTCAAGAAGTCGCTTATATTGAACCTAATCTTTGGCGGACAGAATCTGTTGGATACCGAATACATCGAACAGTCATCAACCAATATTCCCGAAGGAAGTTCAGGCTACACCAGCAATCAGGTCTATTATGGCATGGGACGAACCTGGTTTGCCGGAATAAAGGTTCAGTTTTAAAAATTAAACTTATCTATTTTGCGCATTGGGGATCAATTTTGACTCATTAACTAATAAACAAAAGTTCTGTAATCACCTTGATTACAGATAGTTTATCATCCATTGGAAACTATGTGGCAACATGACCGCTACTGATGCTACTCGACCAAAGCGAATACATTTTTAAGTTCCCAAAATTCATATTCAATTTAAATTCAAATCTACTTATCTGCCAATCAATTTGGTTGTGTGGCACAAAACTTCTCTCGGATTTTTGCATTTAATGTCAGTTTCCCAGGAAATCTTGCTACTTCAGGAGGACTGTATTTTATTATTCTTTATGCCCTTCGTGACAGCTACCATGTTCAAGAATGCCGTGCATGGCTTCAATGGGATTATGTGAACCCACAAACAAAACAGAGGTTTGGACCGTTATTCTGAAAAGCACAATCTGGCATAGCCCACACAAAAATTTTAAGGTATGGACAGAAAACTAAATAAATACAGCGAAAAAATTACTCAGGATGACAGCCTTCCTGCAGCTCAGGCCATGCTTTATGCAATAGGCATGAACGAAAGCGATCTTAGAAAAGGGCAGGTTGGCATCGTGAGCACCGGATTTCAGGGAAATCCATGCAACATGCATTTAAATGGATTGGCGGAGGAAGTAAAAAAAGGAGTGGACAATGAGGATGGCTTGTATGGTTTAATTTTTCATACCATTGGAGTGAGCGACGGGATAACCAATGGAACGGAAGGCATGAAATATTCGTTGCCTTCGAGAGAGATAATAGCTGACTCGATAGAGACAGTTGTAAGCGCACAGTTTTACGATGCGGTTATCCCCATCGTAGGTTGCGATAAAAATATGCCCGGCGCCATGATCGCCTTGGGGCGCCTTAACAGACCATCGATTCTGTTGTATGGCGGCACCGTTAAAAAGGGACGGTGGAAAGGTGAAGACCTGAATATTATATCGGCATTTGAAGCCTATGGTGAGCGGATTAAAGGAGATATTTCAGACGAAGATTATGCTGGAATTATCAAAAACTGCATCCCCGGTGCAGGCGCCTGTGGAGGCATGTACACCGCCAACACGATGGCTGCAGCCATTGAATGTATGGGTATGAGTTTACCCTATTCTTCGTCCAATCCGGCGCTGAGTAAGGAAAAAGGATTAGAATGCTCACAGATTGGGAGAGCTATTAAAAACCTCCTGAAAAAAGACATCATGCCAAAAGACATCATGACCAGGCAGGCGTTTGAAAATGCCATCACTTTAATCATGGCATTGGGGGGATCGACAAACGCTGTAATCCACCTGATTGCCATGGCAAAATCTGTTGGCGTACCACTGAATATCAATGACTTTCAGCGAATAAGCAATAAAACTCCATATCTGGCTGACTTAAAACCCAGTGGAAAATATTTATTCGAAGACCTTCATGATGCAGGAGGTATCCCTGGTGTAATGAAATTTCTCCTGAAAGAAGGATACTTCGACGGCAACTGCCTGACAGTGACAGGAAAAACTCTGGGAGAAAATCTGGAAGAAGTAGCCGATTTAGCACAAGGACAAAAGATTATCAGGCCATTTACAGAACCAATTAAAGAACATGGTCATTTACAGATTCTCTTCGGAAACCTTGCTGAAGACGGAGCTGTGGCTAAAATCACGGGTAAGGAAGGCGAACTTTTTACCGGCCCTGCCAAAGTATTTGAAGATGAATTTGAAGCCATAAAAGGTATTCAAACTAAAGTTGTAAAAGGCGATGTAATCGTAATCCGGAATTCGGGTCCGAAAGGCGGCCCGGGAATGCCTGAAATGTTAAAACCAACCAGTTTGGTCATGGGAGCCGGACTTGGTAAAGATGTTGCTTTAATCACCGATGGCCGGTTTTCCGGTGGCTCTCACGGCTTTGTTGTTGGCCATATTACACCTGAAGCTTCAGAAGGAGGATTAATCGGATTACTGCGTGATGGTGATATGATTACCATCGATGCAGTCAATAACCGACTGGAAGTTGCACTTAGCGAAAACGAAATTGCCGTCCGAAGAAAAGCATGGAAAAAGCCACCATACAAGGCGACCTCCGGTATATTAAAAAAATACATCAGTTTGGTATCGACTGCATCTGAAGGCTGCACTACTGATTAAAAAATTCGTCACTATCCTCCAGCTCGGAAAGCATTTAGGGTGATGTAAATTAAAATGGATTGATTCCTGAAAGATTCACAACGATCGTTTTATTTACATTCAGGTCAGTGAGCAAATTTACAGGCCGTTTTTGTAATATGCTTATGGTGGTAATTTATCAAATATTTGGTAATTTTAAATCGGATACGATATAAATATATCGAATACGATTTTATCTAATAAAAATGGCTGATCGAATTTTACACTTAATGGTTAGGTGTCAAAACAATTATAGAGTACATTCAAAAATCAATGGCCATGGGAAACGAAATTATTTTGACGGAATTGGATTACTTGAGATTAAACTCATTAATCTATAGGTTACTTGATGAGAGGAATCAAAACATAAGGGAGTTGAATTTTCTGAATATCGAAATCAGAACGGCGAAAAAGGTTGCTCCCAAAAAGATTAAGCCTAATGTTGTAACAATGGGTTCGAGTATAGAAGTTACATTCGTGGAAACAGGTAAAACAATAGAATTGAAATTGGTTTACCCGCATGAAGCAAATCACGAAGATGGGCAAATTTCAGTGTTGTCTTCTTTGGGCTGTGCCTTGTTGGGCGCTAAAGTGGGAGATTCGATTTCATATAGAACATCAGAGGGAACTCAAACTGTGAAGATCGGAAAAGTTCTTTTCCAACCCGAAGCTAACGGGATTGATTTAACATAGCCTCTTCTGTGTAAAAAAAGGCTGAACCTCAAGGAACAGCCTTTTATATTTTATGTAATATCAAATGATTTATACAACTCCCTGAACCATCATGGCATCAGCAACTTTGATAAATCCGCCAATATTGGCTCCTTTTACGTAGTTGATAAACCCATCTTTTTCGGTTCCGTATTTTACACAGGTTTCGTGAATGTTGATCATGATCTGGTGCAAACGTGCGTCAACTTCTTCGCGCGACCAAGGTAAACGCATCGAGTTTTGCGACATTTCAAGCCCAGATGTGGATACACCACCTGCATTGGCTGCTTTGCCCGGTCCATAAAGGATCTTTGCTTTAAGATATACTTCAACAGCTTCGGGGGTCGATGGCATGTTAGCGCCTTCCGAAACAACATAACAGCCATTCTTTATCAGCATATTGGCATCGTCTTCGTTAATTTCGTTCTGTGTTGCACAAGGGAAAGCTACATCGCACTTAATATTCCATGGAGTCTGACCTTCGAAATACTGCACATTGTATTTGTCAGCATATTCCTTGATACGTCCACGGCGGATATTTTTCAATTCCAAGACAAAAGCCAGCTTTTCTTCATCGAACCCGGCAGGATCATACACAAATCCTAATGAATCGGACATGGTAACCACTTTTGAACCCATCTGAATCAGTTTTTCAACGGCATATTGCGACACGTTTCCAGAACCCGAAACTGTTGCAATTTTACCATTCAAGTCCTGTCCGCGGGTTTTCAGCATTTGGTCGGCAAAATAAACAGCTCCATAGCCAGTTGCTTCCGGACGGATCAAGCTTCCACCCCATTCAATCGCTTTACCAGTCAATACGCCGGTAAATTCGTTCCTGATGCGTTTATATTGTCCATACAGAAAGCCGATTTCGCGACCACCAACACCAATATCACCGGCAGGAACATCGGTATCAGCGCCAATAAAGCGCTGAAGTTCGGTCATGAAACTTTGGCAAAAACGCATGACTTCGTTATCCGATTTTCCTTTCGGATCGAAATCAGATCCACCTTTTCCACCGCCCATTGGAAGTGTTGTCAGGCTATTTTTAAATACCTGCTCGAACGCTAAAAATTTCAAGATACCAAGATTTACAGTTGGATGAAAGCGCAGACCGCCTTTATACGGGCCAATTGCACTGTTCATTTGGATGCGGAAACCTCTGTTTACCTGAATTTCGCCGTTGTCGTCGACCCAAGGAACGCGGAACATCATTACCCGTTCAGGTTCTACCATGCGTTCCAGAATTTTTGCATGATTGTATTTTGGGTTTTCATCGATGAAAGGCATCAATGATTCGACCACTTCTTTTACTGCCTGATGGAATTCTGATTCTCCAGGGTTTTTGGCAATTACTTTTGCCATAAACTCGTTAACTCTTACGTTTAAAATGTCTGCCATAATAAATTTTCTAGATATGATTTTTTTGATTTGTACCAGAATTTTGAAGTTGGCACGATTAGCATCCAAAACCTTCAATGCCTAAAAATAATATCCATAAACTTAACTGCGATAAGTTCTGGTTGAATTCCGTGTTTTACGTAGGGGAGAAAATGCGAAGTACCGATTGAATCACAACGGGGAAATCAATTGAAGCAAATTTCTGGCAATCGATATTTCAGTTGCCGGTCATATTTCTATTATATTGTTTTTAATCGCGAACTTCACCAAATCAACGGTACTTTTTAGGTTGAGTTTTTGCATGATGTGGTTCTTATGCGATTCAACCGTACGGACGCTGATAAAAAAGCGGTCGGCAATTTCCTGGTTGGTTTGGCTTTCGCCCCAAAGTTTGAGGATCTCCACTTGGCGCGAGCTCAAATTGGCAAGGTCGGCGCTTTGACTCAGTTCGTCGGCTTTAAGACCAGAAATATAGCGGTTCAGCAACAAATGTGTAATTGATTTACTATAATAATCATGCCCGTTACGCAGTGTGTAAATTGCTTCCATCAAACTATTCCGATCCGCGTCTTTTCCGAGAAAACCTTTGGCTCCAGCTTTGATGGTCTTAAGCACAATCTCTTCATTATCAATAACCGAGACAATCAGGATTTTTAATTTCGGGCTGCTGATATTTAACTGTACAATAAGGTTTAGGTTTCGGACCGAAATGTCGTGCATATTCAGTATCAATACATGAATTTGTATTGATTTCAATTTTTCGACCAGCACCTCGCGATTATCGCAGGAAAGAACAACCCGAAAGTCGCTAATTCCGGATAAGAGACCAGAGACACCTTCCAGCACCAGTCTATGTTCATCAAAGATGGCAATGTCAATCATGATTAATAATTATTGCTGAAGTCTTTAACTTTCCGTCCATTAAAATGGTCAGCGGATTCTTAAAACGAACGTGTTTGAAATATTTGGTATCACTTATTACTTTCAGTTTCTTCAACATTTCCCAGCGCACGAAATCGGTAGGCGAGGAATGCAGAACCGAAAAGTACCCAATATTCATTGAGGTTACATTGTGGAAAAAGTGCGACCCCAATGATGATTCCAGCGGGAAATTACCGAGGCTTACTTCCACGATGACTTTGGCATTCGATATTTGTGACCAGTTTACCGGAATTCCAACAAACCGATCCTGACTTCCCCAGCGGCCAGGTCCGATCAAAACATAGTGTCGTTTATTTTTGATCATCTGGTTATTCAATTGTTCAATTTCGGCTGCCATTTCAATCGTTTTCAGTTTGCTGAATGTAGTGTTATCCACATAAATTACATCCCGGATATCCTTTATTTCGCCATTACCCAAGCTCGACCGTGTATATAAAACCATTTGTGATTGGTCCAACTGATCGATCACAATATTTCGCAAAATTTGATTGCCTATCAATGGTTTAATCTGAAGCAGATAAAACGTTGGCAAACCGTTCTTTGTACGTTCGAGGTCAACAGCATATTCAATCTCGACTGGAGAACCAAAAGCTTCTTTAATGGTATTCAGCAAAATACTGATGGTTTCGGCCAGCGGTATATAGTTGTACAGCAGAATATCGGCAAAATTTACAATTCGTGGGCCATAAGCGCTCAAGCCAGGTTCAATACGGTCGTTATTCGGATTGTACACCGAAACACAGTGATTCAGCGTTCCATGCTTCTCTGCCTCGCTGATATCCATTAGTTTTAGAGCGGCCAGTTCACCATTTTCCAGAAAATCAAAATTCTTATCCCGGCAGTCGAGCGCGTAAAACTGTACCTGTGAGTTATTCAGTAAATCTTTAATGCTGTGAATGCAAACTTTGGGATATTTGGGCGAAAAACGGAACGATTTCCACCCATCCACCACATAGGTTCCCAGGCCAACTGCTGCAACGGCAAAACCTTCTTCCGGTTTCATATTGGCTACCGGATAATAATTGTACGACTGGGCAACCCCACTGATATGCGGATAATAAAAGTCGCCGTATTGGTTCCCAACCAACTCCTGAAGCACGACTGCCATCTTTTCTTCTTCAATTTTGTGATTGATAATCGAAAAATAGTTCCGGGCTTTCTCTGAAAAAGTGGAAGCATAAACCAGTTTGATTGCCGTTGAAAGCCGTTCAAGGATTATCTTTTTATTGACAGTGTAATTCGGAATAATATAGGTATCGAAAACTCCAGCAAATGGCTGTGTGATCGAATCTTCGGACAAGCTAGATGACCGTACGGCAATCGGTTTGTCGATTTGCGAGACAAAAACCCGTAATTTTTTCAGGAGCGAAATCGATAAATGAGCATCCACAAAATGGCGCCGCAATTCGGCATACGAAATATCAGGATCTAAAATTTTATCGAACAACTTATTTTTCGTGATGAAATGCTGAAATTCATTCGTACCGATCACCACCGTAATTGGGGCAAGAATATTTATCCGGTTGGCGAGTGTCGGAAAATTTAGATTGTAAATCAGCGTGTTGATAAATGCCAGGCCACGCCCCTTTCCTCCGAGCGAACCTCCGGAGAAAGACACGATATTTTTTTCGTCAAGGCTTGATGTTTCATCAAAACTCAGGATTTTCCCCTTCTTTTTATCTTCCCTATAATGTTTAATGCTATCCAGAAAAAACTTCCGCATCTCGTCCATGTCTTTGAACGTATTGGCCGATACAGGGTTGAGCATTCGTGCAAGTTGAATTTCACCACGCGACATTAGCCATATTGACAATTGATTTTCAGATGCATGAAGGAAAAGCGACTCGTCGGGAACTTCCTGAAGCAGGGTTTCGAACTCGCGCAACGATTTGGCCACTCCTATTTTATTCCCCTCTTTATCACGGAACACAAAATTCCCGAAGCCCAAATATCTGGTTAGGTAATGTTTGAGATCGTTCAGTAATGTTTCCGAATTTTTGTTGATAAAAGTTACTTCAAGATCCCTGGCAACCTGTTCGTTACGTATTTCTGACGATTGCAAAATAATAGGAAGCTTTGAAATGTGCGATTTGACGTATTTAATAAAACTCACACCAGCGTGATTGTCCAGTTTTCCACCACGATCGAATTCTACATCCGAAATTACACAGAGTAAAAAGTCTTTGTATTTATTAAAAATGGCAATTGCTTCTTCATAATTCCTGGCCAACAGTATTTTGGGTCTCGACCTCATTTTCGAAATCTTATCGAGCTCGTTCTTCTCAAATTCGGGCAACAATTGTTGTACTTGTCCAAAAACAATGTCGTACAAAAACTGAAGGTATTTGGAATAATAAAGTGGCGAATCTTCGATCAACAAAATGACACGAACCAAACCGATCTTAGTATCGTTTTCAACATTCACTTTGTCTTCAGTTGACTTTACGATGGCAAAAAGAATTAGCGAATCGCCATTCCATACGAACAATTTATCAACCGACCGAATTGTAGGCACCAACTCCTCAAAGTATTTGATGTCGCTTTTTTTATTCAGGAGCAAGTAAATGGGAAGCGCCTCATTCCTGATTTTAATCTGCTCACTTAAAAGAATTGGTGCTGTACGATCCATTCCTGCCATTAAGATAACCAGATCAAAATTAGTAGTTTCGAGCAAACTGAGCGCTTCTTCGGCAGTAGATACCCCTGTTATTCGTGGAACTGAAAACAGGCTGTATTGATAAGCTTCCCCCATAAATTTCTCAAAAAACGAGTCTTCATTTTCAAGGGTAAAAGCATCGTACAAAGTGGCCACAAAAAGGATATGCTTGATTTTGTACTTCATCATGTCGAGATAAACGTACTTGTCGATAGCTTGCTGGTTAAAATATAGCTGAAGCGGCTTTTTGTCTTTGATCAGCGAGTTTCTGAATTCATCGGAAGGATAAATAACTTGAGCTGGAATCCCTTTCCGGTGAATGATTTCTCGGCCCTTATAATTATTCAGGTATCCACTGATCAGCCTGGCAATATTCGTCAGCAGATTGCGCTCTTCATGCAAAAAAGGCCCTTCGTCTTCTTTCGGAAATTGTTTCAGGTAAAAAATCTCAATCGAGCCCTTTTTATTGTCGATGGTCACAAAACTCTCGGTTTGCAACCAGGCTGTTTCTGTAAAATTGGGACTCAGATAATGTTTCCCTTCAAACCGGATGCGTGCCACCGTATATTTTGGATATTGCCACGACTTAGGTAGAATGGCACATATTTCCATCAAAGTTTCATCCACCGATTTGCCTTCGTCAATAATAAGGGTTGTTTGGTTGATGGCCTTTAGTTCTTTTAAGCGTTCCACGTTCTCGTGCTGAAGCTTGTTGAATACGTCATGGGTTGCCGATCCAGCAATCAGGTTTGCCAGATTAACGAGCAATTCCCGTTCTTCTTTTAAGAAAGGACCTTCATCGGCATCCGGGAACTGCTTCAGATAAAAAATCTCAATCGTTCCTTCTTTTCTTCCGGGCGCGTCAAAACCCTGAACCATTCTCCATCTTGTTTCCCTGAAATGACGACTCTGAAAGACATTTTTATCGTAACTGATCCGGGCAACAGTTTCGCCCGGGAAT
The DNA here is from genome assembly GCF_009689585.1 of Aquipluma nitroreducens. GTDB lineage: Bacteria > Bacteroidota > Bacteroidia > Bacteroidales > Prolixibacteraceae > Aquipluma > Aquipluma nitroreducens. Next base: position 738,677 of record NZ_AP018694.1, read on the forward strand.
TGCCACGATTCAGGCAAAATAGAACAGATTTCCTGCAACGAATCTTCGAGCGTTTTTCCACTCTTAAGGATCTCCGAAGTCCGATTTATACCTTTTAACTCTTTTTGGCGCTCCCCCATATTAAAGGCCAATGTTCCAAGTTGGATTTTTGAGATAATTCCAATGAGCAAAGTGGTTATCATTTGCAGTGTCGATTCAGCTACTTCAATAACCCATCCAGATGTACCGGAAATAATTTGATGGAAAAGATACAGTTCAACAATTCCCTTTTTACGATCTGGCAATTCAAAATCGCGTTTTGCCATCACCAAAGTTTCATCGAATGATTGGTTTTTAAAGATTTGACCATCAAACGAAATGCATACCGAAATAGAATTATTGGGGATGGAATTTCCGGCAATAGCGTCACAAACTTTTTGTAATGCTTGTTTTAAATCCTCTTCCTTATCAAGAATTTCAATCATCCGGAAAGTAAGATCCTTCAGATGAAGGATCTTACTTCCTGGCAGAAACGGATCTGAATTTTTAGACATATTTTCCGATTAAATCTGAATTTACTGAACTTTTGGGTTAAAGTTCAGAAGCTTTTCGAAATTAACACATAATTGATTTAATTTATTACAAAAGGCGCGAAAACAGCCAAAATTTCAATTCGACCGATCCAGCGCCTTTCATGGTAAATTCACTATGCTGTTTAAACGAGAATTTTTACGTTGTTGCCAGTTGTATTGCAAGGAATATCCTCCTCGCATCCAAACCTTTTGACCATTTCTTCCAGATTTGGATACCATGCGTTAAAGTCGAACCCATCCACACAAACCGCATTGTTTGTGCTGGAAACACTTACCTTATAAATACCATGACCTGTGCTTTGCACAGTTTTGTTCAAATATAGAATTGCCTGGATCGGAATGTTGTATTTGCGGGTATGTACACATGTATTCTTGATCGTGGTAGCCGAACCGATTACCAATGCATGATCGACTTTGCTGCTTCTCAGGATTTGTGTAATTGTCTTACAAACAGCAACTTTTTTTCCACCATCTTCGCTTTCGGTAATTACAGTTACTTCGTCCGAAATAGCCCTAATCTCGTTTTCGAGCAAGATGCCATCCAAAGTTCGAGCCGTAAGAATGGTAATGATTCGATTTCCTGCAGATCGAAGTGAAGCTAAAGCAGGTAAAAGCATAACAGCACCGGGTCCGTCGCTAACACATAAAACCGTACCAAAATTTTCTATTAGCATGGGATAACCAAAAGGGCCATTGATCCTGAAAATTTCGCTTCCGAAATTCAATTCAGCTAATTGTTGGGTGTATTTATCTGCAACAAAAACTAATACTGTAATTGTTTCATTTTCCTGATTGAATTTCAGAACTGCTGCGGGAATGCCAGGTTTATCTTTTTCTATGAGAATCGAAATATATCGACCCGGCCTGATGTCGTTTAAAACGGTCGAAGTCCTAATTTCAAGATTCGCCACATTAGCAGATATGCTTTTCTTAGCTATGATTAAATTCATTTCATATCGGATTTTAAAAAGTCTTTCAATATAGATTGAATCAAACACAGAAAAAAAACCGTTGGCAGAATTAAGTGAATCATGTACGTGAAAAACGGAATAACAAGTAACCGGATTTCGGATTGTTCGGCCTGCTGATATTTCGAAATGTGATTCCCATTTTAAAGTTTTATTTATACAAATGCTTGAGCGAATCCATTAAATTCGACAATTCGGCAAAAGGTTTTGCGTTATGCTTTTGGAAAACTTCGTTATGAAAATCATCAATTTCTTCCAAAACTGGCAAAACTTTCTTCCATTTATTATCACTTATTGCAGTAAAGAACATTGTGCTTTCATCACTTATTCGCTTTTGGGCTTGCTCATAAACAACTCTTCCCTGATCAGACATTATAAGCAGTTTAATTCTTTTGTCTGTTTCATCCTGTATCTCGAATAGTAAACCGTTATTAATCAAACGCCTGATTGTATCCATACCAGTCGTATATTCCAGATGATAAATATTGATCAGATCGGTCTTCTTTGCTCTTTCCAACATATCAACTGCCTGTAGGAATAGAAATTCCAAACGAGAATTGATTACCATATCTTTCAGCGCTTTCCGTATATAAGATTCATGATACCTGGCAATTCCGGCAGCAGCTTCCAGAAACCTGATTTTATCATCAAAATGATTTTTAAAAGGGACTGAAGCTCCCGGATTACGAGCTGATATTTTTTTATCTGCTATTTTCTCCTGAAGTTCAGGTTCTTCGTGAGATTTACTTACAATCCACTCGGCAAAATTCAGAACATCTAATTGATTATTCTCAAGTTCAAAACTTTCATAAAGGTCAATCAACTGTTTTAGAACAGCATACTTATTTCCCATCATTATATTTTTTGTGTAAAAGTATAAAAACATTTACTATGTTTGTATCGGATACGATGTATTAATATCGGATACGATTTTAATTTTACGAATTTAGAAATCAGACCAACAATTCTCTTTAAAATTGAAGATATGTTAAAACTATTAATATTTAAAGAATTTGAGGTTAAAGAAACTCAAAATAAGTCGGTAACCTATTCTGATTACTTCAGGCTAATGGATATGATAAAGACTGATGTTGGGAAAGAAGAGGTTTATCCAAAGCGATTACATTATCTTTTTCTGGCTTTGACCTTTAGTGTCAAATTTGCATCAAATCAAATTCCTGAGAATTTTGTCAGGATGAATTCGACTGTATTGATAACCAATTCAGAACTCATAAAACAACGAATACGGATTGTATATCCCGGAGAAGTGAAATCGAACGATGATTATTCAATTTATAGCTTGATGGGATTAGTTTGTTTGGGACATCAAGAACAAGATATTGTAACTTACATGGATGGAGAAAAAGTAAAGCAACTCAGAATAGAAAAAATTATTTCACATTAAAGAGATCACAGAAAAAATAGTTATTCAATTCAGAAAAAAATTAAAGCAAATAGATATGAAAAGGAACATTATTATTACTGATTACGACTATGTTAGACTAGGCAATCTGATTGGTTCGATTAAGAAAGCTAAAAATGAAGAGCTCAGTAACCTAACCATTTTATGCGAAGAGATTGCTCGTGCCGAAAGGGTAAATCCGAAAGAAATTGAACCTGACTTTGTAACCATGAACTCTCAAGTTGAGGTAATTGATTTAGATAACGGAAAAGTGATGACTATAAAGCTTGTGTATCCTAAAGATGCCGATTTTAGAAAGGGAAATATTTCCATTCTCTCACTTTTAGGTAGCGCGCTATTGGGTTACAGGGTTGGAAGCATCATAAAGTTTGATGCCCCTTTGGGCGAAAAAAGAATTAGAATTAAAAGCATTATTTATCAACCCGAAGCAAATGGGGTTTTTGATGTTTAGCTTTCGAATCGTTTGTTGTCGTCATATTCTTGTCTAACTCTAAAATGAAAACTATGGCAAAAAAAGGAAATGGCTTAAAAGAACCCAGTAAGAATCTTAAAGAGAAGCGACTGGAGAAAAGAACAAAGAAAGAAGAGCTAAAAATGTCGAAGCGTAAAAAATTACAATTGAACTGATCCAAAGCTTTTAGCTTGCCTAAAGATTTAACCATCCGCTGGCTGACTTTAATCTCCAATTAGGCCAGCGGATTTATATAAAGCAAATGTGTAACAATCAAAGATCAAATAAGATGATTATCTCAACTTTAGATTCCGAGTTGCTGAGGAAATGCATTCGAGCTGTTGAAGGTCGGCACACAACCAGATTTGATGAGATACAGTTATTAAAAAGGAAAATCTCGTCAGCATATAAGGTAAATCCTCAGGATGTGCCGCGAGATATTGTTACAATGAACTCTTTTGTAGAGCTTCAACGTTGCAATACAAATACAACATTTATCATAAAACTTGTATTTCCTGAATTTGAAAATATAAAGGAAAGCAAGATTTCTATTTTTTCTGCTCTGGGGACAGCTATTTTCTCCGAAAAAGTCGGAGGTGAAGTAGTGTACAAGACTTGGAAAAATGAGAACCACATCAAAATCACCGATGTGATATTTCAACCGGAAGCAAATGGAAATTACTATGTCGATAAACACGATTATGGTTATTTCTGATTGATTTCTTAGAGAAGTTCCTCTAAAGAAAGTCTGACGCAGTATGACAATATTGATAGATCGGACTCAACTTTTAGAAGTTAAAAGTATCCTCAGTATCTTCCATTTCGGACAGCATACACGGCGAAGAAAAATAAGGACGCGCTGGTTCCCGATAGGTTTTGACGGCTATTTTCATTTCTATAACCTCTTCTTCCGAGAGCTCATTCTTATCATCTTCACGCCTTGCCTTTTCCGTTTGCCCGGTCCCGGCAATTTTATTTCTTTTGTTTTTCATGGGTCAGGCTTTTAAACTCGTTATTTTAATAGAACTGTGATTATTGCTGTTTATCCTGCCTGAACTTGAACACCTTAAACAAATAAGCAAAGGCAGGAAATATCAATAAGATACCGGCAATTAATGCGTAAACAAGCAAAGTCATCGTTTTTTCCGGGGCCCGACTGTTCCAGATCGTCAAATGCGATCCGTCGGCCAGATAAACCATAACCGGAAACTGAATGGCAAACCAACCAGTTAAAATACAGGCTGTTTGCACTCCTGCCAAAAATCTGCTTACTAATATGTTGTGTCGTTTTATTTGTTGCCACAAGAAGGGAATGACTACCGTAGCAATAACTACGCAGATAATAGCAACGGGAGAATGGATAAAGCGGCTAAAGAAATTAAGTTCGTATAATTCTGACGCCACGAAGACCCCCAATCCGGAAACAACGAGCAGCACGAAGAGAATGCGTGCTGTCCTCGAAAAAGTCAGGTAAGATTGTTTGTCATTGGATTCGCCCAAAAGATAGATTGCTGCAAGCCATGCGAATAGGATAGTCAGAAAAATACCAGTTGTAAAAGCGAAAAGATTGAACCAGGGCTGAATGAACGAATCGTAAAAAATTCCTTCGACGTGCGACGGAATTTTTCCCATCATGATTGCTCCAAGCGTAACGCCCAGGAAAAAAGGAGTTAACAAACTTGATATCCGGAAGAACTGCGTGTAATACTTGTGGGTATTGTCGTTAGCCGTATCGTAATACCGGAAGGTAAAGGCGGTACCCCGAAAAATAATGCCCAGCAATACAATGAAAACCGGGATGTGCAGATAGGTTGTAAGTGTCGCAAAAACCTTCGGAAATCCATTAAAAATAATTACAACAGCCAAAATAAGCCATACATGGTTGGCTTCCCAAACCGGTGCTATTGCCTTCGAAATAGTATCCATTCCCTTCTTGCCTGAAACCAGTTCAACAATTCCGGCACCAAAATCAGCGCCACCCAGCAACACGTATAACAGGATTGCTATAGCCAAAACAAAAACGATAAATTCAGTCATGAGTGATTAGATTTTGAGCATTTGAATGAACAGCCAATATCTGACGCCGCATCAGCCATACGACCAGAAACGTCAGCAGAAGATAGATAAATGTGATCAGGTAAAACGGATATTGAACGCCTGGCATTGGCGTTACAGCATCTTTCGTTTTCATGATACCATAAATAATCCAGGGTTGCCGACCCACTTCAGTTACAATCCAGCCTGCTTCAACAGCAATAAATCCAACTGGAGTAAGCCAGACCAGCAACTTTAGCCACCACGTTTTATCCAGGTTTTCCTTCCATTTAAATTTGAAAATCAGGAATAAAATACCTGCGCCCATCATAAACATTCCCATAAAAACCATGATCTGAAAGGCAAAATGCACAATGGCAACCGGAGGCCAGTTTTCTTTACTGGTTTTATCCAGTCCTTCCACTTCGGCATTTGGATCTCCATGAGCCAAAAAGCTTAGCAAGTGCGGAATATGAATAGCATATTTAACTTCCTCTTTCTCTTCATCAGGAATGCCGCCAATAACAAGCGACGCGGGTTCTGAGGTTTTAAACAAAGATTCCATAGCAGCTAATTTTGCTGGCTGAAGCTTCGCTACATTTTTGGCTGAAATATCGCCGCTTATGGGCTGTAATATGGCAGCAACAGCGCCAAACAAAAGGGCAATATGTATAGCGCCCCGATGAAACTCATTTCCTTTGTGACGAAGCAGCTTAAAAGCATGCACACCGGCCACTGCAAAACTGGTTGATGCAAAAGCAGCGATCGTCATGTGCAGCGCTTGCTGAAACCAGGCCTTGTTAAACATCGCTTTCACCGGATCGATATTGATTGCCTGGCCATTGACCCATTCAAAGCCGGAAGGACTGTTCATCCAGGCATTGGCCGCTATCACAAATATACCAGACATTACACCTGCAATCCCGACCAGAAGACCGGAAAACAGATGAATCCGGTTACTCACCCGATTCCTTCCATAGAGAAATACGCCTAACGCAATTGCTTCGAGAAAGAAGGCTGTTCCCTCCCAGGAGAAGGGCATCCCAATAATAGCTCCGGCATGTTCCATGAATTTTGGCTAAAGCAGCCCAAGCTCAAACGACAGAACAGTACCCGAAACAGCGCCTACGGCAAAGAAAATAGCCACTCCCCTTGCCCATGCCTTCGACAGATCCAGATAAACTTTACGACCTGTTTTTATCCATTTGAGCTCGGCAACAAACATTAACCAGGGCATCGTCATTCCAATACAGGCAAAAACAATGTGAAACACAAATGAAACGGTCATTTGAAGCCTCGCAGCAAGAAAATCATCCATTACAGGTCGGGTTTAATATGTTTTAAATAATTTGACAATCATTTCACAAAGCTAAACAAAAAATATAAAAAGACATGCAGGTCTTTTTATATTTTATTTATAACTTTACGTTGAAATTTTAAAGCATGCAGCCATGAAAATATCACAGAATACTTCAATAGGAGAATTGGTAAAGTTAAATTTTAAAACCGCCTCCGTCTTTCAGGATAATAACATTGACTTTTGTTGTGGCGGGGACAAAACCATTTCAGAAGCATGTAAAAATGCAGGCTTAGATCCTGAAAAACTGATAGGCCAGCTGGAATTAATTGCTGAACAAAACGATGCAGACTCACAATATATCAATGGGTTGAGCCTTGAGGAACTTAGTAATTATATCGTCAAAAGACATCATAGTTATGTACGGGAAAGCATACCCCAGCTTCAGAAAAATCTTGAAAAAATCTGTCAGGTACATGGAAGCCATCACCCTGAATTGTTCGAAATAAACAGCTTATTTACAGAATCTTCAGGTGACTTGACCATGCACATGCAAAAGGAAGAACTGATGCTCTTCCCTTTTATCCGGAGGCTGGAACTATCATCGAAGAATGGAGCAGCTTTGCCCAATAGTCCTTTTGGCCCGGTTTCCAACCCGATCTCTATGATGGTGGCAGAACATCAGCAGGAAGGCGACCGTTTTGAGCAGATTTCAAAACTCTCAGAAAATTATACGCTTCCTGAAGACGCCTGCACTACTTATGAAATCACCCTGAGGCAACTTCGGGATTTCGAGAACGATTTGCATAGGCACATCCATCTGGAGAACAATATTTTGTTTCCAAAAGCTATCGAATTGGAGAAAAATTTAACGACATGAAAACTTCAGATTTACCCGAATTGATTCCATTGAAGAATGGAGATTCATTAAAATCAAACAATTAGGCTATGCTTGGAAAAACAACTGAATATGCAATACGGGCTTTGGTATACATCTACATACAAAACATAGAAGGAGAAAGGCCTGGTTTTAAGGAAATTGCCAAGAAGATTGATTCACCGGAACAATTTACTGGAAAAGTTCTGCAAAACTTAACCCGTGCCAATATTGTGTCTTCAATGAAAGGCCGGGGAGGTGGCTTTTTCTTTCATGAACCAACACACCCGATAACCTTATTTAAAGTGATAGAAGCAGTGGAAGGCAAAGAATATTTTTCAAAATGTGGTTTCGGGTTAAAGCGCTGTGATACCAACAATCCCTGTCCTCTACACGCTGATTATGCACCGGTAAGAGATTCATTTTTTAAGATGGTTAACGAAAAGACCATACAGTCGCTGGCTAATAAAATTAACAAACGCGAGGCTACATTAAACAGATTATAAATAAGATTGATACATGAAACGAATCGGAATTATTGGAGGATTAGGACCCGAGGCAACCGTTGACTATTACAAGGAAATTATCAATGCCTTTAAAAACGGGAATGGAGATCTGGATTATCCAGAAATCATCATTTACAGTGTGAATATGGCACATTTCATTGGGTTGATGAGAGAAAAAAAATATGAACAGGCCACAGCATATATTTCTGAAAAGATAGAAGGCTTGAAACAGGCTGGAGCTGATTTTGCTGCCCTCAGTGCGAATACGCCACACCAGCTATTTGACCAATTAAGGGAAAGGTCTGGAATCCCGTTGATCAGTATTGTTGAAGCCACCTGCAACGAAGCGAAAAGTAAAGAGCTAAAACGGGCCGGTTTGTTTGGAACTGAATTTACCATGAACGCATCTTTCTTTCCTGATGTTTTTAAAAAGAAAGGCATTGAAGTGATTATGCCTGGCGAGGAAGACAAAGAGTTGATTAATTATAAACTGTTCAGCGAAATTGAACTGGGCATTTTCAAAGATGAAACACGGGAACTGCTGATCGGAATCATAGAAAAGATGGTCAGAGAACAACATATCGACTCTCTGATTCTGGGTTGCACTGAGTTCCCGTTAATTCTGACTGCGGAAACTTATGCCGGTATTCCCATTTTAAACACAACCAAAATCCACGTCGAATCGATTGCAAAGTATTGTCGAGAAAGTCAATAATACCATGGATAACAAACAAAATCTACATAGAAGTATTCAACATCAGGATAACAATTACAAAGTCGCTGAAACTTTTAATAATAGTTGTACAATACCAATTAAGAGTACAGGCATGAGTTTCCGAAATACCATGTTGATGCCCTATTCTTTGATTACGCACTACCATGACAATAACGCAACACTGGCTGATATGGGATTAAATCGATACCTCTTGAGGCTATCTGTAGGCACTGAATAGTTGTATTCAGGATAGCTAGCAGTTTATTGAAATAACTAAAAATAACCTATAAAATGCAACATACTACAAAAATAATTGAAAAGAGCTGGTTAACACACGACGTGATTCGCCTGAGGCTGGAGAGGCCAATGAATTATTCATTCGATGCAGGACAAGCCATTGAAGTTTCGCTTGAGAATCCACGTTTCCAGGGAGAGAATGCCCCATTTACCTTAACCGGGTTAAGCAGTGAAAAGTATCTCGAACTGATCTTGAAAGTTTACGCCGAACACAACGGGATGACGCTGGAAATATCGAAATTAAAGGAAGGCGACAGGCTCATTATCAGTGATGCCTGGGATTCGTATAAAAATCTGGGGCCGGGATTGTTTATTGCAGGCGGTACTGGAATTACTCCCTTTGTCGCGATACTGCGCCAGCTAAATGTCGAAAACAGAGTGGCCGGAAGCCAATTGCTTTTTGCCAACAAAACCGAAAAGGATATTTTTCTTCAGCAAGAGCTTGGCCAGATGCTTGGGAAAAACTTTATTAACATTTTATCGCGCGAGAAAAAAGACAATTTTTTATACGGACACATTAATCCTGAAATTCTGAAAGATCAGATTTCAAGGCCCAATCAGCCCTTTTACATCTGTGGTCCGGGTAATTTTGCTGAACAGATCCGCGATCAATTACTGGAACTGGGCATCGATAAAGATATGATCATTATAAGTTACTAGATAGATTAAAAGTTCATCCCAAATTATTCGGAAATACAAAAGAATATAAAATATGAAAACAGATTTTAGTCCTGTCTATCCTGTTTATTACGAAGTGTTTTCAGAAGAACAGGAAAAGGAATTTAGCAAAGTGTTTTATTTCGGGAATGGCACCGAGTTGGAAGAAGCCAAGGGTAAAATCACGGGATTGATTAAGAAAGGAAGCATTGAGGAATATTTGGTTTTCGATTCGGGTGACGAAGTTCGTATCGATCGTATTATATCAATAAACGGCAAGCTAGGACCTGCCTATGACGAATATGACGCCTTCGCCCTTGCTTGCCTGAATTGTAACATTCCGGAAGATTAACCAAACAAAATCAGCTATCATGATTAAAATCAAAAGGGCATATCTGGAGCCTGAAGAAGATGATATGCGGATTCTGGTTGACCGGCTCTGGCCGCGCGGACTGACCAAAGAAAAGGCAAACATTGATTTATGGATGAAAGATGTTGCCCCAAGTACAGAACTTCGAAAGTGGTTTAGTCATGACATCGAAAAATGGGAAGAATTCAAAAGACGCTATTTGGACGAACTCAACGAAAACAAAGAGTCAGTAGCGATTCTGAAAGAACAGTTAAACAAAGGAAATGTAACATTAATTTTTGGTGCCAGAGATGAATTACACAACGAGGCGATTGTCCTCAAAGAGCTTTTGAGTTGCTAACCGACCCAAGTGCCGGTACTAAAAACGTTAAATATCATTTAATCAATGAAATAACGATCATGAAAAAAGAAATATTTCTCGCAACAGGTCTGGTTTTATCGATTTGCGTATCAGGTAGTACGCCTGAAAAAGAACCCGGCAGAAACACAGAACATGAAACCGTCTTAGAAACAAAAACATCAATAAATTTGACAGAGAATTTTCAGACGCCTGCTAAAGTTGTTAGTCCCGGAGAAAAACTTTTTAAAGATAAAGGCTGCACAGTTTGCCATCAGTTAAATACAAAATTAGTGGGTCCTCCGTTAAAAACGATTGCAACGGCCTACACCAATAATAAGAAAGGTTTAGTCGCCTTCTTAAAAGATTCAGGCAAGCCTATCGTTGATCCATCCCAGGCATCTGTCATGCATCCGCAAATTGCTATTACCAAGGCATTACCGGCTAACGAACTGGATGCAATAGTCGACTATATTCTATCAATCAAGTAATCATTTTCTTATTGTTATTGGGGATAAATTTTATGGCAAAACAAAACAGATTTAACGGAATGCATATCAAACGGAAAAAGAAAGCTTATAAAATTCCTCTATCTCCTGGATCAGCCGGTAAGGTTTAATCCATTTGTTTTCAGTCGAATATTTTTTTATGGGTTCTGCCGGGTTAAATTTGAGAGCCAAATCTTTGTATTCCGATTGGAGAAAGGCAACAAGTTATTAACACCAAATTTGAGATAAACCTCCGTCACCATAAAAGGATTAACGACTTCGTTTCCTCCAACCACTGCCACCAAATCGATGTCATTCAACAGTATGGCCGTATTCCCGAAGAAAGTAACTGAAGCTGAGTAAACTTCGGCTTTTTTATACCAAATAAATCCGGATTTAATAATTTTAATTTCCCGCTCTGTTCCCCACGTTCCCCCCATATGAACAAACATGGCTTTTGCATCGAATAGTACATTTAATAAATCGACATTTTTATCTGACATCCATAACCATTTTTGTTTGGATAAGTCAAGGATTTCCTGTTGTTCAGGTGTGTTACTCATAGCAGATGTATTGGTGTTGTTTTGTGCACTGATTCATTGCACACTCATTATAAAAAACATAGTCCAAAAATTGTTGCTTTCATAAATTTACTATTTATAGGTTAATTATAAATTTAATCTATTTTTTTGAGAAATTCTTTTCGGAATCAAGGTTCGTTTGGGCTAACTGTTTAACCATCCGTATTCGCTCATCCATTTTACAATAGCAGGGTTACGGTGGTCAAAATACATGCTTTGTTTGGTATCTAAAGTTTGGATACGCTGTATATCTTCATCAGATAATCTAAAATCAAAAATGCTGATGTTTTCAATCATTCTTTCTTTTCGTCCTGACTTAGGAATCGCAACCACACCTCTTTGAGTTAACCAGCGGAGGATTACCTGGGCAACAGTTTTATTGTACTTCGCTGCAATAGCGGCCAGAACTTCATTATTGAATATATCATTCATTCCCTCGGCAAACGGACTCCAGGCTTCAATCTGTACACCATTATCCTGTAAAAATTGTTGGGTTTCAATTTGCTGTTGGTAAGGGTGGGCTTCTATCTGGTTAACGGCAGGTATAAAACCACTGTTAGCAATTAAGTCCATCAACCTGTCGGGTAAAAAATTACATACACCTATTGCCTTAATTTTTCCTTCATTATACAGATACTGCATAGCACGCCACGAGCCAAAGATATCACCAAAAGGCTGGTGAATTAGATACAAGTCGATATAGTCGAGCTGAAGTGCTTCAAGTGATCTTTGAAAAGCAGCTATAGTCTTTTCGTAGCCTGCTTCCTTACTACCAAATTTGGTCGCTATAAACAATTCTTCTCTTGGAATACCGCTTCTTTTAATAGCATTTCCAACTGCCTGTTCATTTCCATAAAGTTCAGCGGTATCAAATAAACGATACCCTGCTTCAATTGCATTAAGTACTGCAGTCTCGCATTCATCGCCCATAATTTGCATAACTCCAAATCCCAAAACCGGCATTTCTATTCCGTTGTTCAATTTTACTTTTTCCATTTTTCACTTTTTAATTGTTATTTGATGATACAAAGGACGGGAAAAAGTGAAGGGCTGTTGGTATCTGCATTACTGAACTTTGTACCACTTTTACAGGTGTACCCATTAGGATGATATGTCACTGATAAATAGTACATATCTTTGAATAAAAGTAAGAGATATGACAAATATTATTGAAATTAAAACCGTAGCTGAAAACAATAAGATGATTGATGTCAAAACTCCCCATCCACTTGTGAATGTGGTTGATTTTTCGACCTTGAAACCACAAGATAAATCGGCAGTGTCGGGGACTTATACATTTGGATTTTATACTGTTTCTATTAAATATGGAAAGAACTGTGAACTAAAGTATGGACGAAATTTGTACGATTATCAGGATGGAACGTTGGTTTTTATGTCTCCCGGTCAGGTAATGTCCGTTGAACAAAAAAAGAAGTTTCAGCCCGAAGGGTTTGCCCTTGTGTTTCACCCAGACTTAATAAGGGGAACTTCACTCGGGCAGCACATTAAAAACTATTCGTTTTTTTCCTACGATGTTCATGAAGCTTTACATCTTAGTGAGAAAGAGCTGGAAGTGGTTCTTGAGTGTTTTAAGAAGATTGAATTTGAGCTTAAACAGACCATTGACAAACACAGTAAGCATTTGATCGTATCAAATATTGAATTATTCCTAAGTTATTGTGTGAGGTTCTACGACAGACAGTTTATTACCCGCGATAACATAAACTCGGATGTTCTTACAAAATTTGAATCACTTTTAAATTCGTATTTCGAATCTGAAAATCTGAAAAAAATTGGAATCCCAACGGTATCCTATCTTGCAGATCAATTGCACCTTTCAGCAAACTACTTTGGTGATCTTGTAAAAAAAGAAACCGGGAAAACGGCGTTAGAGTACATTCAACTGGCAATTATTGATGCGGCTAAAGAAAAGATCCTTGTACCAGGTAAGTCTGTCAGCGAAATAGCGTGCGAGTTGGGCTTCAAGCATTCACAACATTTCTCTCGCTTCTTCAAACAGCATGTCGGTTACTCGCCCAATGAGTACAGACATTTAAATTAGAGGCTTTTAATGTAGAAGAAGACCTAATGTTAGGTGGTTTTTTCAACCATTAATAAGAGATTACAGTCAATCAACCAACGAATACCGGTTTCAGAATTAAGGGTTTCATGTTTCTCCATGAGTATTGATTAATTTTTAAGCCCCCTCATCAAAATTAATTTCTGACGAAGGGGCGACCTAAACCAACCAAATTAAAAAGAACCTAAAAAATTGATTTTTTATCCCTGTTATTGGTTACCAGTCCATTTGGCTGAGGCGAAATCCAGCCTTTTGGCAATTCAAATTTATGGCATTGGTTACACCTGAAAACCGATTGACCATGCATCGAATGACAATTGTAACACTCTTGCTTCCCGTGACGAGGATCGTGCTGATTGTAAGCGAACAACGAATTCTTATGAGTCTTAGTTGCTTCAATAATCTTTGATTCAACATGGCAACCTGCTGCCATACAAAAGCTTCGGGTACCTATTTTTCTTTTCTCGAATGGGAATGTGTAATTCCCGGCAACCCAGAGCAGTCCTTCCCTTGTTTGTTCGCTTAGTTTTGATTCGTGACAATCGACACATCTGTATTTAATCGAATCGCCCATCGCGTGTTTGGTAATCAGCATTGTGGTATCACCACGATAGTAATTCTGAACATAGTTGTTCATGGGGGTGTGGCACGATGAACAAAAACGGGGCTGCTGATGCCAGATCATTCCGCCGGTAACCATGCCCGATATTGCAACAATTGCAGCAAACGATATGAGCAGCATGATCCAAATTTTGCGACCCGGTTTTTTGCCCGTATTTTTGGTTCCTTTTATTTCCATTTTACTCTCTCCTTAGCGGTTCCAGGTTTATTTTAACTAGATTGATTATTTGAATGAAGGGTCACAAATCAGGCTGACGGCTCTAATTTGGCTACATGTCTCCCGACAAGATATCCGAACGTATAGCATCGCCCCAGCGACAGACCGTAAACGATTAGCGGGTAATCGACACCACCGTAAAATCCACCGCCCAAATTACCTACCGCATACAAACCTTTAATCGGATTGCCCTGATCATCGAGACACCGATGGTTTTCGTCCACCAGGAGACCCGAACAAACTGCCGAAAGACGAAGCGTGCGGTGAATGCCGTAAAACGGTGGCTTGTTAATCGGGAAAAGTTGATGAGCCGGTTTGCCAAAATCGGTATCCGCACCGGAGGCTGCAAGTTCATTATACCGTTTTACAGTTGCCACAAAAGTAGCCTGGTCTATTTCTAATTTTACGGCAAGTTCTTCGAGTGTATCAGCCTTATGCGTATTAATAAACGGCGTTGACACGTGATCGTGAGGTCCAGGTTCATCGGGCATATAATTTCTCATCCCTTCAGGAGGTACCAGAACGCCCGGCCATTTGGCAGCCTGAGTCATGTAGTTCGAATCAAATATCTGTGAATATTGTCCGGCATTCTCTGATTGACGCAAGTAATTGTTCAGCACAGCCATTTCCACATTTTCATTCACAAATCGTTTGCCTGTCTGGTCTACAGCCAGGAAAGGCATATCGCACATGGTAACCGGGCCGCCATCCATATCGTGAATCATCTTGGTGTGCCCAATGGGTTCGATTACGCCACCAGCCCAATAGCCCATTTTGAATCCGTCGCCTGTTTTATTCGATTGCTTGCGACCGTAATATTTGGCGTCAGGAATAAAATAATCGCACATGGCTTTGTCGTTCTGGTAATCGCCGGTTGCGAGAATAACTCCTTTTTTAGCTAAAAACCGGATATATTTTCCATCTTCAGTTTTAGCAATAACCCCGGTAACTTTACCTGAATCGGTTTGAACCAGTTGCACAGCGGGAGTACTGTAATAAAATTTAACTCCGGCTTTTTCGGCATAGCTGGCCAGTGCCTGCATACCATCGCCATTGTTGTATGGCTTGGGTCCGAAATACGCGGTATTGAAACCAAGCCTGTACCCATTCATTTCGAGGATTTTAACCTGCTGGAGATTTCCCTGATCAAACACCTTTGCACCGGACTTAATTGCCCGGTCGATAACCCAGCTTACAGCCTCACCCGAATGATATGCCCATTCGCGGAGCAATTTGGGATTACTCCGATGGGCATTGTCGGTCATCAGTTTGCTAACCAGCGCCTCCACTCCGGCTTTGTCGCTTTTCGCAAGGTCGATACCGGCGCCAGAATTACCCTGCGAGATGGCAATATTCTCCTTTTGAAGAACCGCGACGGAAGCTCCATTTTCGAATGCCGAAAGTGCTGCCGGAACTCCGGATGCACCCGCTCCAACCACCACCACATCAAAGGTTTCGGTTTTGCTGATGTCTGCATCTTTTATTCTTTCGGGCATTTTCAGAAATGAAAGCTGAGCCGCCTTGTCGGAACTGTAGCCGTAAGTCATGTCCTTTTCGAAAGTCTCCTGACTTGGGCTGTTGGGTTTACATCCGCTAAATCCAACCAACCCGGCACACGACGCAACCATGGCACGTGACAGGAAACTTCGGCGCGACAGCCCGTTTTCAATCGTGTATTTCGTGTATTTGTCCATTCCGTTTTATAAAATCTTGTTGCTATTTTATAGCTGCCGCATTGTAATTAATCCGAACTCCATACTGATTAACAACCAGATTTAATCCCATCATTCCCTGTGGATTTTCCTGCCCTTTAATTTGTCCAGACAACACTCCGTTGCAGATGATTAATTCATCATCAACACGCTGTTTTGTCTCATGGTTTTTTCCAAAAAAGTGACCCGGTAACAGGAATTGAATCCCGTCCTTGGCCATGATTGCGCTCATTTTTTCGCAGGTAGCTTTTAAGGTTGAGAAAGTGGTGGTAAGAAGTAAGTTTCCTGAGCCAAACGAATCGCCACTAAAACCATATCCGGCTTGTTTGTCGATAAATGTGGTTGAACCTGGCGTATGTCCCGGTGTAAATACAACTTCGATCTTTCTGCCGCCCAGATCGATCACTTCACCATCTTTCAGGTAGATGACTTTGCCTTTATAATCGGGCATCATTCGTGGAATGTTGACAGTGTCTGCAGCGTTGAGATAAATCTCAGGAAAATAATTAATGGCCGAGCCGGTATGATCGGGATGAACATGGGTTGCAACAAGCATCACCGGCTTTTTGGTGATGGAGGCCACGATTTTATCCAAATCTTTAATTTTAGTTCCGGCGTCAATTAAAAGGGCCTTGGTTTTTCCCTCAACCAGATATAAACTTTCGGAGGCCATCAGGTGTCCCGAACCAATCCAGGTATGTTCGTCGATCTGGTGGAAAATAACATCTTCACCTTTATAAACTTCCTTGCCTTCAATTTGCGGTGCTGGCATTTGGGCAAACGATGCAAAAATGGAAAAGACTAAAAGGCTAATACACGATACAATTTTTTTCATAATTTCTGTTTTTATAGGTGGTTATTTATGGAACAATGTGATCTTCCCCTTCTTCCCAGAGTTTCTCAGGATTGAAACCAACTTTTGCCAATCCGTAGACTGCTACCGTTTGCTTTCGTTCAGGGAAAAGGTGGTTGCGAATTTCTTCCGTTTTGGCATCGCCGCGCAGCAACGAGCGGAAAGCTTCAATAACATCATCGAGTACTTTTAAATTCTGTGAAACGGCATTAACAGTTCCGGCATAAGCAATATGGCCGGTGTACATTCGGTCGAATTGCGGACGCATTTTTTGAAGCCGGATTAGGTATTTTACGGTTGTGCTTACAGGCAGATTTGTACCCACATTGCCATTGGCTGCATCACCCGAGAAAAGGATTCGGCTCTGGTCGTCGAGAAAGACCACCGAACCCGGAGAATGACCGGGGGCCTGATATACCATCACTTCTCGGCCACCCAAGTCAAATACCTGCTCATCGTGTAACAGTTTAATCTTTGGTTTTTTGGTGTATCTCGTAACATCGGCTTTGGTATAACCCCACACATTTTTGTAGCCAATGTTCATGTTGCGCATGATTTCGCCGTACTGAACTCTTTGCTCATAAGGAATATTCATTGACATGGCCGTATCAGCCGGATGAATATATACTTCATCGAACTGCCCAATACCCCCGGCATGATCGGGATGACCATGCGTGAGTGCCACATCATAAGGAAGTTTTGTTATTCCTTCAATAATCCCTTTAAAGTCGCAAAATCCGGTACCGGCATCTATCGCCAAAGCACGGTCTTTCCCAACTACCAAATACATCGAGTTCATTCCGAATTCGTTGATAAAATAGGTATTTGCAGCAATCTCAATAACAATGGGTTTTGTTATTGGACCAGGCTGAACCATTTCCGGCTCAGGAGCACCAACAGTGGACCCCTGTTGGGCCTGAGCAACAGAAAAACTAAGCAGAAGAAAAAACATCGGCAAACTACTCAAGCTACTTAGTGGTAATATTTTTTTCATATAGAAGTCTGAATTTCAGTTATTAATTACTTTGCCTTATCCATCAAATCAAGCAATCCATTTACAATCGAGGGTTCGGCACATCCGGGCTTTAATCGTGAACTTAAAACCTGAAAAGTGTACCGTCAGAAAGCCTCATCGTTCGGAATATATCCTGAATTGGCCATACCGTTAGTGGTTGTAGCCACAATGGTTTTAGCAAAGATTGACTGGCTTTTTATCTGCTGACCGATCATATTGTAAATCTCGGCATCGACACCTGTTAATGCAATGTCGCCGATTTTCAGCAAGCTTAGCCTGATGTTTACCGGATCGCCATCGTCATAAGTTCCGGCAGCCCCTTCACGACCGGCATTCGTCCGTTTTCGGCCCGGGCAGGTAATCACTTTCTGATCGCCGGAAATGCTCACTTTTGTTTCATACCTTTTGGTATTATCCAGCACATTTAGTATCTCTTCGGCGAGAAGTTGTCCCAACGACGAAATCATTTGCGACTGACGGGCAAGTATTTTTGGATCAACCTGCACATCCATATTCGAACCCATCATGATGGCTTCAGCTTCATCTTTGGCTTTACCGCTGGCCAATGCAGCATTGGTTTTAAACTTGCCAACATTCATCATCGGTCGGGTTGATATCGGATTTTGATCGCCTGCAGCACCCATCAACCACAAGGCCACTGGCTTATCTCCGTAATATTCTTCGATGTATTTCGATGCTATTCCCGGAAAGTCGGCACTCAATACACCGCTCATAAACATGGTGTTGGGGTGCATGGCATAATTGTAATAAACGGCAATGGGTTCACCACTTAAAGATTCAAATTTGATTACAGCAACGGTTTTATCCGAAGACCCGTTGGGGTTTGGCCCCTGGTACCATAAGCGTGTTTTCGGGTCTATCGCGTCACGGTTGACATTCAACCAGGCTTTGCCTTCGCCAAAAGCAATTCGGGCAGGCTGAAGTTTGGCCTTCGCTTGCTTTACTGCTTCGATAACCGTTTGGTCCAGATTGGCCTGAAACAATGCCATTTTTGGATCGTTTCCCGGCACTCCCATCAAGGCGCTGTGCGAATGTGATGGCGAAATGAAAATATTCGCCACCGGAATGCCCAATTCTTTTTCAATTTGCTGCGTATATTTTTGCCAGGTATTCCCCCAAACTCCCGCATCGGTTGATACCAAAGCAGCCTGGGTGGTACCATCGTCAATAACCACCGCCCGAACGTAGAGGTTATCATTCACACCGGTTATGTGGGGTGGAAAATCTGCCGGTTTTGGTGTAATGTCGATCTTTGCTGCACCAATTTTAAAAGCAGGAGCATCTTTTCCCTGAGAAAACACAACTATGCTATTTACCAGCACCAATGCAAGAAAAAATATCTTTTTTGTCATTTTACTGGTTTTATTTTGTCAGACTTAAAAGTTGTACCGGTCCCAATAATCCTGATGGTTTTAGCGGCGTGTCTGCCCGATAGGGCGATGTTATCGTATAGGTAATTTTCTCTTTGGCATCGGGTTGGCGGTCGCCAATCAACCGGTTTACCCAAAGGTTGGTCACCTTAATTTCAAGCGTATTTTCTCCTTGTTTTAAAGCGCCGGTAAGATTTACGCGGAAAGGTGTTTTCCAAACAATTCCCATCGATTTACCATTCACCACAACTTCAGCAAGGTTTTGAACTTTACCCAAATCGATCCAAACTTCAGTTCCGGCTTTTAACCAATCGGCAGTTGCCTGGATGGTTCTGCTATAAGTTCCTGTTCCCGAAAAATATTTAATTCCTGTATCCGGATTTTCATTCCATGGAGCAAGCGCTTCAAAAGTTGCCTGTGCCGGGGCACCGCGTTTGGCCTGGAAACTTACGTTCCATGGACCAGAAACTTCAGCAAGTTTGGTTTCAGTTGGTTTGTTTACTAAGCGCGAAGTTTCGTTTGTTTTGTTCCTGAAAACTACGAATACAGCATTATTGGCTTCCAAATGCAAAGGAACTTTAGTCATTTCCTTTTCAATTGCATAGGAAGCTTGATCTACCTTTCCGGTTTCCGGATGCCATATCTCGGCCTCCTTGCCATTGGTTCTGAATGTTCCGGTCAATTCTTCTACCCTGTCGGTGCGGTTGTTTACCCAATAGATATCAGTGTCGTCAACCCGACGATGAACAAAAAACATTTTGGAGTCGCTCTGTGGTTTGGAGTAAGTAAAATCAGCAGCAATACTTTGGTTTGCGAATACCTGTAACAATGGAGTATTTGCATATACTTTTCCTTTGCCAACAGAATTTACACCGCTTTCGTTGCCCCATAATTCCTTTACCAAAGCATCAAAATCAGCAGTATTATCAACTAAACTTGGCGTTTTAATTGGCTTTGGTCCGGTTACAATAGCGCCTTCAGAAACCATTTTTTTAATTTTTCGAAGTACAGAAAGTGTCATATACTGGCTATTCGGATCGAGTGCCAGAATTTTGTAGGTCATTCCCGTTGGCGTAACCAGTTGGCCATCTTTAACTGATAGCAGATTCACCAGCGCATCGGCGTTGATAAAATCGTAACTATAACCTTCAGGAACCGAAGGAAGGTCGCCGCCCCGCATTTTACTGAACATCACCGTAATGTTATTGTCTTCGCCATAATAGTAAGCAACGTCGGCTACGTATTTTCCCTGCTGAAGCATGTAACAACTGCGCGACAGGTAAGCTGTCCAGGCTTTTGCCTGCTCGGCCCAGGTTTCGTGGCGGGTAAACCACTGGCCAAAAGGGCCAAGGCTCATTCCGGGTATTTTATCATCAACGGGCTGATGTACTGAAGTGTGTATGACGAACCGGTTCAACCCGCAGGCCATTAAATGGTCGGCAATCGGTTTCAACAATTCGGGCGACCAGGCCCAGTCGGTTCCCATGGCGGTTAACGATTCGGCAGCAACCAAATTCTGGCCATAGAGGTGGGCAACAGATGCCGATTCACGAATATCGGCCTGATATACCGTAGCAAATCCTCCTTCGTTGCCTCCAAAACCACCCGGAGTCCAGCCAGCACCCATCGGAACATCAGCCGTGCGTTTGGCTTCCATGCCATCGCCAATAAAAGCGCGGCGTGCCTCGTGCGATTCTGAATAACGACCCATCTGGCGCTCTTTCAGCATTTTGGTAAGCAAATCGTAATGGTTTTCGGTTACCAGATCACCTAAGGTTTTCCTGAAGTCCCACAAAAACCGTTCGCTGGCATCGGCCGTTTCAACCACATGACCAGTCAAAACCGGAATCCACGAAAGCATGTCGTAACCTCTTCGGTTTTTAAATTCTTTCAACATATCATCCGTCCAGTTCTGCGTTCCGGCTTCCCAGCTGTCGGTAATTACATACTGAAGACCATGTTTTCCCATCAGGCCACCAGTGGCATTTTTATACTGATCGAGGTAATTGGTAAAATAAGCTGACACGTGTTTTGCACTTAACTTATCCACTTCAAGTCCGGTAGCTTCAGGCGAAGCAGGGCCGTTTTTGTGTCCGGTTAGCGAATAGCCCAACCGAATGATTGCCCATTTCCCGACAGGCGGAGTCCATGACAGAGTTCCATCTGCTTTCATTTTCGAACTCAGATCAACAACATCTGATTTTGCAACGGCATCTTTGGTTTTTACTTCAGGAGTTGGAGTTGTGTATAAATCGGAAGCAGCTACAAAAGCAGCTTTTTCTTCGAATCGGTTTATACGGCTGCCCGGATACAAAATAAGTTCGGCAACTGGCGTTCCTACCGGCGCATTTGCAGAATTGCCCCTGCGCATTTCGGGCATTCCCGGGATGGAAGGCATTGGCCGTGGTTCTGGAATATTCCATACAAACCTGAAATATTTGGCAGTGGTGGATGCAAACGAAAGTGTTTTTTGTGCCAAACTTCCGCTTGGAATTTCGATAACCTTCCGATATACCTGACCATCATCACTGGCTTCCAGTAAACGGGAGTCCCGGTCGGGTCCCATCATCATCTGTGCCCCGCCACCCACAATGGTGAGCGCCTGCATGGTCTCTGGTTTTGCAAATTCGTACTGAATCCACGAACTCTTTCCGGCAACTCCGGGCAAAAAAGTACTTGTTTTTACATCGCCATCAGTCAGATCAGCAAGTTTGAAACTCCCCGCACTCGAAGTAACCATAGGTTGCAACTCGGCCATCGATTTTTCATTTTCTGGCAAACGAAAGGCAACAACAGCAGCGTCGGCGTAATATTCAGGAGTTTCTACTTTGGGTTCAGCTCCCATAAATCCGGCTTCCATTTCTAAATTCTGAAATGGACCGGTTGTCACTGGAGGTTTTGGAAGTGTCCCGCTGAACGGTTGTCCTCCTTCAACCTGGATCTCGCTCCACACAAATTTCTTCATGCCTTCGTTGGGTTTCACCCACGGACCGCCACTTTCGCTCCATCCGGGCGAACCGGCAATGGCCATTTCCAGACCAAGAGAATCGGCCAGATTGGTTGTGAAACGGAAAGCATCTTTCCATTCAGGAGTCATATAAATTAGTCGTTTCTCGACTACTTGGGGCGTGTTTAGCCCCGCATCGAAGTTTTGAAATCCGCCAATTCCTACACGGTGCATCCAATTGAGGTCTTTGCGAATTCCATGTTTGGTCACATTCCCATTCATCCAATGCCACCATACCCGCGGCTTGGATGCATCAGGCGGTGTTTGAAATCCAGAGATTAAACTGTCGTTCGGGGACTCTGATTTTTGATTGCTGTTAACACAATACATACTTATCAGTCCGAAAAAAATCAAGGACAGAAGCATGTAGTTTTTTATTCTTGGCTTCATGTTATTTGTAATTAGTTTGTTGTCAGTTTTTTAGTTTTGATCATCTGTAATGATCAAAGTCGTACAATAGGTTTCATATTCTCGACTTCTTTGTTAAAGCAGATATTGAAAATTATTTTGCAGGTAAAATATTGATAACCACACGAGCAAATGCTGTTAGGGGAGGTTTGCCAGTATCAGTTGCCTGAATTATCATGTGTATAGTAGCAAGTTCTTTTACCTGAGGCGCAACAAAAGTTAAACTGGATTGAGAAGGATTAGCTATTTCAATAACACCATTGTAGGTACCAGCCTCCTTATATTGCCACCACAGTGTATAAAATTTTGGCATCTTCGCGATATTCTCAGCAAACTTTTCAAAAGTAATCCCCTGTTGGCTCAACAATGTCGACACTTCAGTCCACTTATCTTTTGCATTTAATGTATCCTTATCGGCAATTTCCATGGAACTTTAGTTGTTTACTATTGGTTAAACAACCGAGGTGTAAACACTTATTACAATATTTTCAAAACATTCTCCAACACAGTAGTTGTAGACTATACTACAACTGAAAACTATTCTTACCTCCTTTTAAATCATAACTTTTCCCTTCCCATATGAATGTTCCGGCAAGGTTTTCAGGCAAAGAGATTTGTGCATTCAGGGTTTTGCCAGTTCGTTTATAGTTTACGGCTATCTTGCCGGAAGTGTGCGGTATTGATCCGCCAATTTCATCAATCAATCCAAGGTGTGGTTCAATTTTCACCTTTGAAAAATATGGAGCATCACTTTCGATTCCCAACAAAGTTCGGTAGATTTCGATATTTGGACTAGCGCCCCAGGCGTGGCAATCAGACCGGGTAGTTTCCACTTCAGAAGTTTCGCCCCAGGTGGTCAACCCGAGAGCAATGTTTTTCCGCCAGATATCTAACCAGCTCAGATAATCATCGCCCAACCCAGCTTTAACCAGAGCCAAATGCAAGTAATATTTGAAATAGATAGAAGCCTGCGATAACGTTTTGTCGCTCAACATGTTTTTGGCAATATTCAATGCATTACTCGGATCAACCAATCCGGCCAAAATAGCCATGCTGTTTGTATGTTGCGAAAGCTTATCTTTTGCGGGTGTATCGGCATACATTTTCTTCGAATTATCCCAATATTTTGCCTGAATAGTTGCTTTTAGTTTTTGTACAATTTTCTCATATAAGGCTGCATATTCTGCATTTCCTTCGGCTTTCTCCAAGGCAATGCCCGATTGCAAGGCAAGCAGCAACTGTAAATCCATAGCTGCCGAACTGCCATCGTCTCCTGCGGGAGCTATTCCCATTCTCCAATCCGGGACCCAGTCGGTAAAATTCCATCCCGGAACATTCTTCAACGATCCATCTTTATCGGTAAAACTGATGAAGTAATTCAGGATTTGACGTGAACCCAGCAGTTTATCTTTCAAAAATTTCCGATCAGTTCCGTAATACAGGTAATCGTAAAGCATACTTACATGCCAAAGGGAATAGGTTGGAATAATCTGGTTCTGGGTATCCGGGTAACGGCTCAGCGTATAGCCATCAGCCTGTCGCGAGTAGTCGTCCAGATTCAAGGCATTTTTAGCCAGACGGTCGTCGCCGCTGTTAAAATACGAAACAAAAAGTTGGATTCGTGCATCGCCAATGTATTGTAACCGTTCGTAATACGGACAATCCATATAGGTTTCAACCGCACACGACCGGGCAGTACGCCAGCCGATCTCCAGCATTTTCGACAATTCCTGGTTTTTTGATTCAAGCGTGGCATTCATTTCAAACGGATAGCCGGTAAATGTTCCGTAAAAATCTTCAATGGTGAGTGGCGAATCCTTTGTTTCGAACTTTAATTCAATGTAGCGATAAGTCCTCCAATTTAAAGCCGTAAAATTCTGATTTGCTGAACCATCAGAAATAACAATGTCCTGTCGGCCTGAAATGGTTTTTCCATCGATTTCGTTCCGGTTATTTTTTACACCTTTTTCGTCGTACAAAGCTTCGGAATAAGTAATGGTTATTGTGCTGTTCTTGCCATTGCTAAAAATTAAGGTTGGATAAGCATTGGTATAAATCGCTTGATCGAGCAAAACTTTTGCAGTTGTATTCGCCGGAACAACAAAAGCTGCTTTTTCGGCTGGAAAGTTTTTTGGAACAGAAACTTCTTCAGCTTTCCGGGTAGATGCCAATCGCTGATATTTAAGTTCGCGTTGAGGCAGGATAGATGGAACAGTTGTCCACGCATTCGAAGTTCTGAAACCAATTCCACGGGCTGAGACTTCGAACAGAGGTTTCGCTTTAACCCAGGAACTGTCATCAAATGCCTGTTTTTCCCAGCCTTTAACCTTAAGATTCATATCAATCTGATCGCCTGCACCGGCAGCGTAATAACCTTTAACCGTTTGTTTTATTGGCGTATAACTTTTATCTGCAATACACTTCCAGGTGTCGTTCGTATTTAAAGCTTTTGTTGGAGCATCGGTTCCCTGAACAATAAACCCGTTTCGCAACGAAAATTGCGAAACAGCTTTCAGGTCACCTTCATTCCATACCACAGCAGCAACGATGTTGTTTCCAGCTTTCAGGTAAGGAGCCAGATCGAGTGTTTCATAATTCCAGTGTTTTAAATCGCCTAATGCCGGACCAATCGACACCAGTTGCTCATTGACATAGAACTTAAAGCGGTTGTCACCCGAAACGTACACTTTGAAGGTTTCCGGTTTGGTACCCAAAACAAGGATTTTTCTGAATAAGTATAACCCGGGATCTTTTTCTCCATTGCCGGGGACACTGACCCAACTTGCATCCCATTGATTTGCAGGGTTGGGAGTTCCAAACTGTGCAGACAGGGCAAACGACTGCAATAGTAAAATAAAGAAGATTAGTCTTTTCATACTGTTGATTTATAGTTAGTTCACTTACATTTTAATTTTCAGTAGCATTTCCAATAAAAATATTGAAAACAACCAGAAACTATAGCGCCAATAGTATTACAGCAGTGATTACACCGACTGCCGTAATGTACATCCCTCTTTTGAAAGCCTTGGATTTTAATTTGAACATCCAGAATGAAGAAATGGCTAAAAACAACAGAAGCATTCCAAATACAACTGGAATCCACATCATTGCGCTGCGGCTTGATACTTTATGTATTTTAATCGTGCTACCTAAATATTCAGGAAGTACTTTCTCTTTGTATTTTGCGATACCTGTTGCTTTATTATAAGTTCCATTAGCGAAATACACCAGATCTCCTTCCGTTTTGTATATCTTGAAGTTCATTTGGTGCAAGTTCATGCCAAGATCAGATTCACTTAAATTTGGTCTTATTTGTCTTTCAGTATTTACTTCATGTTTCAGAAAATCAGAATCTCTGAAAACAAGTAAGATTCCACTAATACAGTAAATAATCGTGATGCCTATTACAAAAAAACCAATATCACGATGTAACGGTCGTATATTAAAACTCATTGATTTTCTTTTATTTGATTCTGCTTTAATTATTTTATCCAGTTAAAATTTCCCTGCGATGACCCCTATTGTTTCAGATGCTTGTCGAGAAAATCAACTATAATTGTGATAACTTGTGGATCTGAGAATTCAGCGCTAGCATGCCTGGCACCTTCAATGACATAACGTGTTGAATTGACTCCTGCTTCACGCAAAGAATTATGCATCAACAAGGTCTGGCTGGGCGAAACCGATACATCCAGAGTTCCGTGAAATAGTAAAAATGGAGGATCATTTTTATTAACATAATTAATTGGATTTGCCTTTGCAACAACTTCGGGTTTATCAAGGCTTGTCAATCCGCTGTTTTTACCATGTATAAATTTCCCGTCAGGAGAGATTAAGGTAAAATGAGCATTGGCTGCTGCTTCATCATAATCCGCCCCAATTTTAGTCAGATCAGATAACCCATAAACGTCAATTGCTGCCTGAACATCACTACTTTGATCGATATTTTCTCCTGCTTCAAATTCTTTTACTCCGTTGGTTGTGCCAACCATGGCAGCCAAATAGCCCCCTGCTGATTCGCCCCAAACAGCAATTTTATCGGGATTAATTCCATATTCTTTTGCATTTGCCCGAAGGAAGCGAATGGCAGCCTTAATGTCTTTTACAGCATCACTGTATATACCATTACTGACTACGTGGTACTGAACGCTTGCAACCACATAGCCTACTTTAGCAACTTCAAAACGATCATAGAGATTCCTTTCTTTTGAGGCTGAAGAAAACCCTCCGCCCACAACATAAACTACGCATGGACGAATCTTATCATCTTTATAGGTAAGTAAATCCATCGAAAGTGACATAGGATCTCCGTCAATACTTTTGGACTTGTGGTAAACAATATCCTTCAGCAGATGTATTTCGGAGTCCGCAGGAATTTCCCTTAGAAAACGTCTTTCTTTTGAGAGATCCTTTAAAAGAATACTGGTACTGTTGTCGCTTGGTTTAATGAATTTGGGCATTAATAATCCATCAGCTCCGCCTTGTGCAAATGCCGGAATACTGAAGATTGCCATTACAATAAAACCAAGTATATATTTTGTTTTCATCTTTTTATCATGAATGTTTAGATTAAAATTCACTTTGTTAAATTAACAGGTCAGGAAAACCCTTTAAGATGAGATTTTCACCAGCAATATGTTTTATAATCTTCCAATTGATCGCCACATATCAACTTCTTCTTTGAACCTGTTATTGATTACCTCGCATGTTGAATCGATGCGCATGGTTGGCCGATCAACTAAGTTATAAGCGGGCCATTCAGGAACTCCTTCGGCAGCGGGTTTTCCGGTACGTGCAAAAATTGTCCATAACTCTGCAAAGTGATGCGATGCGGTGAACCTTTCCGGGCGGTTACCGCCGAAACTCATGCGCGGTTGTTCGCCGGCTTTGGGTGGAACTTCATTATTGAATTTGAATGAAATATCCATCGCATGTGGCGTACCCATTGGATAATCTGTTCCTGGAATTTTATTCTCTGATTTATATCCGAAATTGTACAAATAAACCGGGGCTCCATTTTGCTTAACTTTTCGTTCAGCAATATTGATTGAGCCCAATCCCATCATCGTAATCGATGATATTGCCACAAAAATGTCAGGAGCAGAAGCGTTGGGTCTTGATTTTCGATAAACCTCAATAATTTTTCGGGCATTGTCGCCATATTGTGGCTCGAGTTTGGCCTGCAAACCTGCAAAATCGAGTTTGAACGATTCTGTATCATGTCTTTCCCAGGCGAAAAAGGTGTATTCATCTTCATTCCAGCCGGTTAGCAAAGGTTTATTTCGGGATATTTCTGGTGCAGTCGGATCGAACGGATGGTGCGGCAGCACAACACCATCGACAACCGGACCAAAGCCCCTTGTTCTGTTTTTCTTATCGAGGCTGGGCGCAACAAAAGTGAATTTGGCCTGGGCTGCTAATAAATCGGCTGCCGGTATTTCAAGCAGTTTTTGCCAGTCTTTGCGGTCGATATTTAGTTCTTTTAAAAGTTTCTCAGTTGTTTCTGAAGCAATTTCGCGGTCGGTCATTCGAACGCCGGGTCCACTTTCGATGGATGCCTTGTTAAAATAAGGGGCCGCTTCGGGCAAGGCATACAAACATGAAGTTTTGGCACCGCCACCCGATTCTCCAAAGATCATGACATTGTTAGGGTCACCACCGAATTCAGCAATATTATCATGCACCCATTTCAATCCGGCGGTAATATCCAACAAGCCCATATTGCCCGATCCGGCGTAATCCGATCCGGCAATTTCATCCAGATAAAGAAAGCCAAGTAATCCGAGCCGATGATTGGGTTCAACCACCACCACATCGAAATTTCGGGCCAGATTGGCGCCATCCTGACCTCCGGCACCTCCTGAGCCAACTACAAAGCCGCCACCATGATTGTAAAACATCACGGGGCGTTTTTTCCCATCATTGGCCGGAGTCCAGACATTCAGGAAAAGGCAGTCTTCGGAAGGATCTGGCTCATTCCGGCGGGGAGCCTGAATAGCAGGTGCGCCCAATTGCAAAGCATCGCGCACCCCAGTCCACGGATCAAGTGGTGCAGGCCGACGAAATCTTCGGTCGCCCGAAACCCGACCGGCATAAGGTATGCCTTTAAAAATATTCACTCCTTCGGTTCTGATTCCACGAATCTTACCATGAGTTATTTCTGTTTCTATAAAATCTTCGGTTCTGATTTGATTAGGTTGTGAGCCAATTGCTGAATATCCAAATTTGGAAAAAGCAACAACACCCGCTGTGGCTAGTGAGAACCTCAAAAAAAATTGTCTTCTGTTTAGCTGATTCATGTCTTTATTAGATTTTAGAGTAGTAAATTAATTATTTATCAAAAAGATAATTTATGCACATAAATACCCACTGTGCATTGGATAAAATCAATCCCTTAGCCATTGCTATGGAAGCATTATTAGCATTGCGACAATCAGATTGTCAGGCAATAATGACTAAACAACCAGCCTAGTTATTGAAATAGAATCAATTAAGAGAAAATATATAGAAATAGGTATTTGAAAATTCAGATTCAAATAAGTTATAAAGGAAAAGAAAGACTGCCGTTCTCTTTCAAACTAACTGAAATTTCCCGGCAGTCTTTGTTGTTTTTATGATTAAGAAATTAATCTATAATACATAAACTGACCTTTAAAAATAAGGTGTGTACAATGATTCTGCAGCAGGCAAAGGCCATGTTAGCTGTATGTCAGCAAAAGCAGCTACCGGAAGCTGAAATCCAGTAAAATAGTAATAAGCTGATGGATTTGCCTTAACCTTGTTTCCAAAAGCAGCTATTACCTCAACTGCTTTACCTGTTCTTACAAGATCGAGCCAGCGTTTATTTTCGAAAGCAAATTCAATTCTACGTTCTTTTGCAATTGCATTACGCACATCACTTTGTGAACTGGCAGTGCTTGCAGCCAATCCTGCCCTGCTTCTTACCTGATTGAGGAATGGAAGAGCTTCGGCTGGTTTGTTTTGCTCGTTTAGTGCTTCAGCAAGGAAAAGAAGTACTTCAGCATAACGATAAACTGGCCAGTTGTCGTTACTTTGATTCATTCTTTCGTGAGGATGAAGATATTTTTTACAAAATGGAAGTGTTTCTCCACGTGTATTTGCAACGGTTCCTATAGTTGCATCATATCGTGAATCGCCGGTTTCATATGCTGCAAGTAGATCAGGAGAAGGTGCATTAAAACCCTCTGCCTGCCCTGTATTCGCCTGAGCATCAACTGTTCCGGTTAGTGCTGCCATAGCTGCAGTGCTTAAAGGATAAGGTAACATACCATAACAAAATGTGCTGCTATATCCGTCAGATCCCGCCCGATACTGTATCTCGAATATGGATTCTTTGTTATTTTTATTTGCAGGAGCAAATATACTGGCATAATTTGTCATCAATGAATATTCACCTGATGTTACGATAGACCGCAGTAAAGTCTCGGCTACTGCATAGTTTTTTTGAACCATATAAACATTTGCCAAAATCATCTGAGCAGTTCCTTTTGTTACTCTACCAACATCAGCTTGACCACTTTTTGCCGGCAACAAACCAACAGCAGCATTTAAGTCATTAATAATCTGCTTGTAAACTTCATCAACAGATGCCAATGGAAGTGCAGTTCCATCAAAAGTAGTAACAGGTTCGGTATGTAATGGTACAGGACCGAAATACTGAACCAGGTCAAAATATGCGAATGCCCTTAAACAGAGTGCCTGACCTTTAATATTACCCCTTAATGCCTCGTCGGTAAAAGAAGCTTTGTCAACGGTTGAAAGAACCTTATTGGCATTGGCAATAGCGCTATAAGTTCGCTGATATTTAAAGGTTGATACACTATTCGATTCAAGATGTATAAAATTGGCAACTTCTTCCTGACTAACTGTTGCCCTGAATTGCGGTTGATAAAAAAAGCGGGCGTTATCAGAATGCATTTCTCCCATCAAATAAGCTGCATTCGCTCCGTTACTGGTAGCACTGGTACCAGTATATAATTCTCTGAATGGCGCATAAACAGCATTAACCGCAGCTTGAAGGTCAGCCTGTGTCTTATAGTAAACATCGTCAGTCAGGGCAGTTTTTGAATTGATCGTCAAGAATTCATCTCCGCATGACATTAACAATGAACCTACTAATCCTAATATTATGAATTTTATTTTCATTTTAATGATTCTTATTTGTTAGTAATTAGAAACCAATATTCAAACCAAAAGAAACTGTCCTTGGAATCGGAAAGCTTGCAAAATCGCTACCAAGAGTCAAGGCACTGGTAGAACCATTTTGTGTAAAACTGTTCCCCGATTCAGGATTGGCTCCTCTGTACTTAGTAAAAGTGTATAACTGTTGTACACTCATAAACACTCTTAAATTAGTGAACACTTTCTTTGTTGGTATTGAGTATCCTAATGTCACATTCTTAATAGCAAGATAGCTACCGTCGCTCAAAAATCTTGAACTAACCCAGTCACGTTCATTGGATGTTCCTGATGTAGATTTTCCATATTTTCCAGCTCCTGGATTTTCAGGAGAACGCCATCTGTCTTTTAATTCCTTATATACATTAAAGTTGCCATCAAGATTCGCTAACGACTGATCATTCCATACGATAATTTTATTACCATATGCACCAGCCAAAACAACTGATAAATCAACGTTTTTGTACGAAAAAGTATTTGTCATTCCATAAGTAAACTTTGGAGTTGGATCGCCAATTATGGTACGGTCATCATTATCTCCACCGTTCGTAATTCTTCCATCTGGTGCACCATTTGCACCACCACCTACATCCTTATACTTAATTGTTCCGACTTCTGACAAAATAGCTTTTGGGCTACTGTCAAACTCTGCCTGATTATCATAAACTCCATCCCATACCATTCCATAGATCATCCCAATTTTTCCACCAACTTTGGTAATGTTTGAGCTAAAAAGACTGCTGTAAATTCTGTCGATTCCTCCTGAAAGAGCCATAACTTTATTGTCTGTAAATGCTATATTGAAGGAAGTCTCCCAGGAAAATTTGCCAACCAGGTTTTTAGTGCTCAGCAAGAATTCATGCCCCCAGAACTTAAGTTCACCGATATTAGCCATAAAAGAACTATACCCTGACTCCTGTGCTACAGAGACACCATAAAGCAAGCTTGTTGTCCTTCTGGTATAATAGTCATAGCTTAAATTAATTCTGTTTTTAAAGAAGCCTGCGTCAAAACCAAAGTCAAATTCTTTTGTTTTCTCCCATGTGAGATTTGAATTAGGCAAAGACGCTTGAACAGCACCACTGTATACTGTAGGCCCGAAAATAGCATTATTGGCAGTTGCACCGGCATTTACAGTAGCATATTGGGTATAATTACCGATACTGTTATTTCCAACAACACCAAAAGAACCACGTAATTTCAATAAAGAAAGTTTTTCAAATCTTTTCATAAACGCCTCATCCGAAGCTATCCATCCCAAAGAAGCTGAAGGGAAATAACCCCATCTGTTATCTTTACCAAATCTTGAAGAGCCGTCTGCCCTTAATGCTAGAGAGAGAAGGTATCTGTTTTGATAATTGTAATTTACCCTTGACAAATAAGACATCATACTCCATTCCTGAACATCGTTAGCTGTATTAGCATTACGAACAATATTGGGAGCTGCCGAAATTGTTGGAACCCGATCATCGGTAAATCCATTGTATGCAATGCCGGCGCTTTCAGAGATAAATCGCTGAATTGTTGCACCACCCAATAAATCAAGATTATGGCCACCAAAAGAGTTTTTATAAGTCGCTGTATTTTCGTTCAACCACGACAAATATCCTGAATTGCTGATAGAGGCACTTGCAACAGAAGGCGTATAAGCTCCTACAGTTGAAGGTGTTACGTTCTGATACTTAGTGCTGAAGTATTCCATATTGATAGTGGTTTTAAGCACTAATCCCTCAATTGGCGAATATTGGGCAAAAGCATTTGATAACAGGCGCATGCTTTTTGTTTTATTTGTGATTACTTTCGCATTCCATATCGGGTTTGCCTGTGCGTTAACGGTCACTGGTTCGAAAAAGTTATTTTTGAGATTTCCCTCTGTATCATATGGATTAAAAATCGGCCAAGTAGTCAATGCATTGGCAAGCAAACCACCTCTTCCTACAAAACCAGCCCAGGCAATACCATCGGTATCTGGCATATTATCATCAGAATAAGTTGGAGCTAAGCTAAACCCTGTCTTAACTTTATCAGATACATCAAATTCAGAATTAATGCGTAACGAAAATCTTTGATAATTAGAATTAATTACAACACCGTCCTGATTCAAATAACCTAAAACTGCAGTGGTACTCGATCTTTTGTTTGAACTACTAAAACTTAGACTATAGTCCATAGTTGGCGCAGTTCGCAGCATTTCATCGTAAAAATTTGTGCCCTCGCCGTATTGAGCCGGATTTTGCCAAACAGTGGGTACCGGACGTTTCAAATCGTCATAATAATCTTTTCTGAATTGTGCATATTCCGTAGCATTCATCATTTCCGGACGTCCTTTTTGTGGAACTTGCTGCAGTCCATAATTGGCAGCAAAGTTAATTGAGGTCTTTTCTCCCCTACCACCTTTTTTGGTAGTAACCAGAATAACTCCATTAGCAGCTCTTGATCCATACAAAGCGGCTGATGATGCGTCCTTCAGCACAGAGATATTTTCGATTTCGTTTGGATTTAAAGAACTGATGTCTCCATTAATAGGGAATCCGTCAACAACGTATAAAGGACTGTTTCCAGCTGTTAGCGAAGCTTGTCCACGAACACGAATAGACATTCCCTGTCCAGGTCTACCAGTGGTTTGATTAATTTGAACACCGGAAAGTTTTCCCTGAAGTTTTTGGGCAGCTGTTGTCACTGGTATATCGGCAAGCTCGTCAGTACCGACTGACTGAATAGAACCGGTTACGCTCTTTTTTGATTGTGTTCCATAACCTACAGCCACAACTTCGTCGAGCCCAATTGATTCTTCAATCATCACCACATTGATACTTGATTTCGATGAAACAGCAATTTCCTGTGATTTCATTCCAACAAAGGAAAAAGCAAGAGTTGCATTAGCAGGAACATTAGGAATATTGTAGTTTCCATCCATGTCCGTAATCATACCTTGGGTCGTGCCTTTAACAACCACGGTTACACCCGGCAATGAAGCTCCGGTTGAATCGGTGACCTTTCCTGAAACTACCTTAGGTTGCTGCTGGTTGTTTCCAACATTACCATTATCAGAAGGAGTAAGAACAACCTGACGATCAATAATCTTGTAGGAAATATTTGTACCCCTGAAAAGCTCTTTTAAAGTGTTTTCAATACTTTGATTTTCTACAGAAACAGTTACTTTCTGAGCGACATCAACAAGCTTCCCGTTGTACAAAAAATAAAAATCAGACTGATCTTCGATTGCACTTAAGATATTCTCAATCGATGCGTTTTCCTTTTTGAAGTTAAATTTTGCATTTTGCGAATAAACGCCAGTTGCAAAAATCTGAATAGCAGAGAATAAAACAACAAATAAAGTTATTTTCATCTTTCTAATAATTTTTTTTAGCGGGACATAAGTATCCGCCTCCCATTGAAGGGAATGTTTTTTTTTCATAAGTTTGTAGTTAATAAGTTTATACTTTATTTAGATCCTGATGCAAACAGGATTGAACAGAAGGGAAGTTACCAGCTTCCCTTTTTTAATTGTTAGTTTTTGAGTTTATACCATATACCTATTTTTTTGAGATTAAAACTTTGCGCTTACTAAAAGAGGAATCGTCTTGCTTAGATCCCGAAAGTATTTTATATGTAATTGGCGTACTGTATGATAATAGTCGAAGTGCTTCTTCAAGCGATTCGTGTTTAAATGTTGCAGTGAACACATAATCACTTTTTAAAACTTCCTCGTCGAAAATAATTTCGGCATTAAACCAACGCCCTAAACGAGCTGCCACATCATTGGTGTCGTCGTTCTTAAAAATCAAAGCTCCGTCGATCCATCCAATGTATTTTTTCCCGTCGGCATTGGTTATATGGTACTGTTTATCTGCTTTTTGATATACAATTATTTCATTTTCATTCAATTGAACCGATTTGTTCGAATCTTTACTAACTGCTGACAAAAGCGAAACCTTGCCGTGTTCCAAATAAGTGGTTATCTCATTATCTTCCTTATAGTTAGATATATTAAAACGTGTTCCGGTAGCTTTAACTTTACATCCGTTCAGATCAACGTAAAAGGGATGCTCTTTGTCTGATTCGACTTGAAAGTATGCTTCTCCCTCCAATTTAACTTCCCGCACCTTGCCGGTGAATTCATCCGGATAGGTCAACTTACTACCCGAATTAATCCATACTTTAGTTCCGTCGCTCAACTGAATTTGTGAGCGGACACCAAAGGTAGTTTCCGAAGTTTTCATCAGGCTAACCTTTTTAGAAAACGTTGAAGGTTTTGAGATATTCCAGGCTGTGTAAATGAGAAGTGGTAATAGAAGAATAGCTGCCACTTTCTGAAAATTCATCACGAATGTATTTTTGTTGGAATGCTTATTCAGCTTTTTCTTGACCAGAAGCAAATCGTGGCTAACATCTATCTTCTTCATGGCATCCAGCGCGTCATAATACGTCAGGACTTTTATTATTTCATTGTATTCTGCTACGTTTTCTGAAGATAATTTGAGCCAGGATTGCAGCTCGTGTTGCTGTGCACTATCCATTTCATTGGAAAATTCCAGTGCAATTAAATGATATATGTAGTTTTTATCTTCCACTTTGCTTTCGTATTTACATTACCTAAGACGTAATTTTTTGAATTACCCCCCATGCAAGTTCAGAAAATATCTGAAGTAAAGCAATCGGAACTATCGGAGAAAGTGAAAAAATTCGAAAAGAGCCAGTAATGGCAAGTAATCCTTTAATTCGACTCTTAGAATATGGAGTGCTTTGGTCATCTGATTTTCTACTGTTTTTTCAGATAAATTCAATTTTTCAGCAATCTCACGGTTTTTCATTCCATGTAATCTGCTTAGCTCAAAAATCTCACGACATCTTTCAGGGAGCTTGCTAAGGCTATTATTAAAAAGAGCTTCGAGTTCAGCAAAGACATATGTTTCAAATGATTCATCGCTGCTGTCATTTTGAACCGTGATTTCTTGAGTCCTGATACTTCTGTTTTTCTTCCGAAGCAAATCGAAACATTTATTTTTTACGGCAATAAACAGATATGACCGGATGGAAAACTGGATGTTTAGTTCCTGTCGATTTTTCCAAAACTTAACGAAAACATCCTGAACAATATCTCTTGCTTCCTCTTCCTGAAGAGAAATCATTTTTTGGGCATAGACACACAATCCAGGATAGTAGTAGTTGAAAAAGAAGTCGAAAGCATATTCTTTCCCCTTCTTCATTTCTTCAAATAAGAAAAGCTCCTTCTCATGATATTTCATATCCATCCAAAAATGTTTTAGATATTCAGGGAATAAAAGTAAAATATTTTCAGACTTATTATGAAAGACCATCCAACAACTTTAGCTCCTAGGTTTTGAACCAAAAAAGAAAAGCTAAACTTAACGACAAACCTATCTGTACGCTATTTCAAAATTTGATCTATAATTTGTATGAGGGCTTGCGTTACGGTGGCCTAGCACAAAAGCCGTTTACCAAAAAGCAGTTCTGGAATCAAATTCCCGAATCTGAAAAATAACTCACTCCCGAACTAGCATTGGATCACCCGCAGAAAGCTCTACGCATGCAAAATAACATGGTTATACACCGACAATTGTTGGAAATATGTTTTAGAAAGTTCAGTATACCGCTTAATCAAAGGACAAGGATAAATACAGGCGATCGGAAACATTGCAGCGCCATGACCGCCGATCTCACTCAAACCTCTGGCAATGTAATTACTAAATTTTCAAAATTCACATTTAATTTGAATTCAAATAAGCAGATTTGAATTCAAGGCTCATGACTTTGAACTCTTGATATAAAAACAACAACAAGTTTAAAATCAACAATATACAGCAATACGTTTAGATTGAGAAGTCTCTTCTATTTTGTGATTTTTTACTTCATTTTGCTAGTCAAACCAATAAAGAAAGCCTCCAAATCATTTAATTTGAAGGCTTTTAGCTTGTTTTGATTCAATTTTTAGTGACCCAGCTGGGATTCGAACCCAGGACCCCATCCTTAAAAGGGATGTGCTCTACCTGCTGAGCTACTGAGTCATCCTCATGTGCCTTACCTTATTGATAAAGCGCTGCAAAGGTAACCGCTATTTTCTTTTTTGCAAATCGATCTGCTAATTAATCCGAAAAAAGATAGCGAATTTATAAACATACGATTGTTAGTTATCCGATTCACTTACTTAGAAATTTAAACTAATTTTGTTTTTCAAATTTATTCAAATCTCTTTCGTGAAAAACAAAGTTGTTGTTATTACCGGCGCATCTTCAGGTATTGGCCGTGCATTGGCTAAAGAATTCGCAGCTAAAGGTGCACGATTATCGTTGGGTGCTCGCCGAACTGAACTTCTGGAACAATTGAGGCAAGAACTTCATGAAACCGAAATATTAATTGTCAAAACGGATGTAAGCAGCGAAGACGATTGCCGCAATTTGATCGACGGGACCGTCAAGCATTTTGGACAGATTGATATACTGATCAACAATGCGGGCATTTCGATGCGAGCTCTTTTTGAAGAAGTTGACACCAAGGTTATCCGCCAATTGATGGATGTGAATTTCTACGGAACAGTTTATTGCAGCAAATTCGCTTTGCCTCATCTATTGAAGACCAAAGGAAGTCTGGTTGGAGTTATTTCAATTGCCGGATATGTCGGACTTCCGGGAAGGACAGGCTATTCAGCCTCGAAATTTGCTATTCGCGGATTTTTGGATACCGTACGCATCGAAAACCTAAAAAAGGGACTTCATGTATTGGTTGCTGCTCCAGGATTTACTGCTTCTGAAGTAAGAAAAGCAGCTTTGACAAACGATGGTTCGCAACAAGGTGAAACGCCTCGCGACGAAAGCAAAATGATGTCGTCCGAAGAATGCGCCAGACACATTGTTCGTGCCATTGGAAAACGCAAACGCGAATTAATCCTCACTTTTACCGAAGGAAAGCTAACCGTATTTCTGGGAAAGTTCTTCCCTGCGTTGCTCGATAAATTAACGTACAGCCACATGGCCAAAGAACCCAATTCGCCATTCAAATAACTCACGCAATTCTGAAAACATGATTGTTACTGAAACGAAAGTCAGGGTTTATTACGAAGATACTGACCAGATGGGTGTTGTTTATTACGGCAACTACCCCCGGTATTACGAAATAGGCCGCACCGAAATGATTCGCGATTTGGGCTTTACCTACAAGCAAATGGAAGAGATGAATATCATGCTACCAGCCAGAAGCCTGAAAATAAACTACCTGAAATCGGCTTATTACGATGACTTGCTAACCATCAGAACAATTATAGATACCATCCCGAAAGTGAAATTTCCGATTAAAACCGAGATTTACAATGAAGTTGGCGAGTTAATTAATTCGGGAGAAGTCGTTTTAGTATTTTTCAATTCGCTAACCAATAAACCATTTGCTGCACCTAAATTCTTTATCGACAAATTGACACAGATTTTCAATGAAAAACGCTAGGAAAATGTCATTGGTAAAAAGTCATTAGGAAAGCGTCATTAGAAAACATGATTAACTACTTTCCGATTGACTAGTGACCTTTTCCTGTTTTTAACTACCCAATCCTTTTTGTGCAACAACGATCGCAGTTATAAGCACAAAGAGAATAATGATCGCTCCGGCGGTTTTATTGATCCACCAAAGAATCCTCAGGTTAATTTTATGCCTGAACAAACTGACAATACCCGACAACGAAAACCACCAGAGAAAAGCTCCAGTAAGAATTCCAAGTATCACAAAGAAAGAATGGTAAGGTTGTTCGAGGCTAACGGCCACGCCCGAACTGGTAAACACGGCCAGGAAGACAAATACGGTTAATGGATTTGAAAAAGTGACCAGGAAACTCGAAATAATATCCTGGAAATGGGTGTTTCCACGAAGGCGATTGCGACGAATATCTTTTACCGGATTCGAAAAAAAGATATGAACCCCAAGGATCAAAACAACTACCGCTCCGACGACCTGAAACATCATTTCGTGCGCACGAATAAAATCGATCACAAAAGTAAGGCTAAACCCTGCAATGATTGCATAAACGGTATCAGACAATGCCGCCCCCATTCCGGATAAAAGGCCTGCCATGCGACTTTTATTCACCGTTCGCTGGATGACCAAAACACCAATTGGTCCCAATGGTATGGAAACCAACAAACCAATCAAAATCCCTTTTGCTATCAACGTTAAAAACATAGCGCAAAAATAAACGATTTTATCAGTTATCGGTATTCACAGCAGAATCAAGTAAATTTTTAACACGCTCAAAAGACTGTTCAGCATAAATTTGTACTTTTAGAACCCGTTACGAACCTAAAAAACGACTCAGAAATGGAAGAACTCGCAGTTGGAACCCGTGTTGATCATCCGCGCTATGGAGAAGGAATTGTCAGTAAAAATAAAATAACCTCGTACGAGATATTCTTTGAGCGAGGTGGAAAAATGGAAATCACGAAACGGAATGAAGATCTGGAAGTCATTGAAGCGCCAGAAGAAAAGCCAAAAAATTCGCTGACGTTGAACGAAGTTGAGAAGGTATTGCGTTTCGTATTGGAAGAACAAAGTGCACTTCAGGAAATCGTTCCGTTAGGAGAAAAATGGATGGGCGGAAATATGCTTTTGCAACCGGCAAACCTTTCGCTCAAACCAAAGGAAATACCTATTGAGAATTTCTTTCACAAAATTGTGATGTTGCGCGACCGGCTTCGGGTGCTGGAACAAAACATTAACAGCCACCCGGTGTTAACCGACGAAGAAAAAGTGAACATGCAGCAATACATTACACGCATATACGGCTCATTAACAACATTCAATATTCTTTTTGCCGACAAGGATCACTATTTTGTTGGCGCTAAATCTTAATTCATATGAGAACCACAATCGCATTTTTCACATTGGTCATTATTAGCTTTACAACTATGGCTCAAGATTTTAAACTTAAAGTATGGCCAAACGGTGCACCCGACAGCAACGGATTGACAACACCTGAAGAAGTTTTTGATGGCAAACGCGTACGCAATGTTTCGGAGGCCGAAATTTATGTGTATTTACCCAAAATAGGAATTAATACAGGCGCGGCCGTGGTGATTTGTCCGGGCGGTGGTTATGCCATGGAAGCCATGGACCACGAAGGATATGATATGGCCGAATGGCTGGCATCTCAAGGGGTTGCCGGTATTGTTCTGAAATATCGCCTTCCAAATGGTCACGATCAGATTCCATTGGAAGATGCTCAACGCGCTTTGCGCATTGTAAGGCAAAAAGCTGCCGAATGGGGAATCAATCCGGCTAAAATCGGTATTGCAGGTTCTTCTGCAGGTGGTCATTTGGCCTCAACTGCCGGAACACGATTTGATTTGGGAAAACCTGATTCATCGGACCCTCTTGAAAAATTCAGTTGCAGACCCGATTTTATGCTTTTATTGTATCCGGTAATCACATTCAACGAAGAATTTGGGCATATGGGTTCGCGTACAAATTTGATTGGCGCCGGAAACAAATGGGAACTGGTTGAAAAATATTCGAACGAACTGCATGCTACAGCCCAAACTCCGCCGACATTCCTGGTTTTAGCCGATGACGATGGAGGGGTTCCGCCCCGCAACTCCATCGAGTTTTACATGGCGCTGAAAAAATATAAAATACCGGCCGAAATGCACATTTTCCGCGACGGCGGACACGGTTTTGGAATGAGAAAGAAAAACATTCCGGTTGACCAGTGGCCAAACCTGTTCGCCCAGTGGATGAAAGCTCAGGGAATCACGAAATAGAAGAAAGTTCGGAGTGCCTAGAGTGAGCTAGAGTTCGGAGTTGCTAAAACTTTAGGCACTCCACACTCTAGCTCACTCCCAACTTCTTTTTCAACTTTAGTCACTTTTATTCTTCTCTATGTATTCATCCACTCACCCGGTTAATGTTTTGAAGTTTTGTCCGCGTTGCGGATCGGCGCATTTCGCGGCAACAGGCGACCGCTCTTTTAAATGCAGCGATTGCTCTTTTAATTATTACGCTAACTCGTCAGCAGCGGTGGCAGTTTTGCTGTTTAACGAAAAAGGCGAATTACTATTTACCCGCCGAGCCATTGAACCTCATCTCGGGAAACTGGATTTGCCCGGAGGTTTTATTGAGCCGCTTGAAACGGCCGAACATGCCGCAAAGCGCGAAATTCAGGAAGAATTAGGCATTGAGATTCATTCGCTGAAATACTTTTGTTCGTATCCGAACGAATATGTTTTCTCCGGATTTTCCGTTTTTACACTCGATCTGGCCTTTCTGGCCCAAACCGAAAGCATTCACCAAATGACAGCCATGGACGATGTCTCGTCGTTCGAATTTTATAACCCGCATGATATTGATCTGGAGGAACTACCATCCATTTCGATGAAAAACATCATCAAAGAACTGATACAACGTGAAGGAACTTATTAGAAACAGAATCGGCGACCTGCGCGCCAAAATGCAGGAAAAAGGTTTGAGTGCGTATGTTATTTTCGGCACCGACCCGCACATGAGCGAATACCTGCCCGAACGCTGGCAAACCCGTGCATTTATCGCCGGATTCACAGGTTCGGCCGGAATGGTGGTTGTGAGTCTCGATAAAGCCGCTCTCTGGACCGACTCGCGCTATTTTCTTCAGGCCGAAGAACAATTGGCCGGAACCGGAATCGATTTGGTTAAAATGCGTACGCCCGGTCATCCCGAGCCTGACCAATGGATCAGGATGAACCTTCAAAAAGGAGCTGTTGCAGGGATTGATGAATGGAGCGTTTCAATCAGTCAGTTTGCGGCCATGCAAAGTAGTTTGGCGGCTTCAGGAATTACCCTGAAAGAAACGGGCGATTTGCTTGATGCAATCTGGAACAACCGTCCTGCCCTACCCGATTCGCCGGTATTTGAGCATGAACTGAAATACGCCTGCACCAGCCGAAACGAAAAAATAGAAGTTATTTGTGCCGAACTTAAAAAAACGGGCGCCGACATGCAGATTATTACGGCACTCGACGATCTGGCCTGGACGTTTAACCTTCGCGGCACCGATGTGGAGTGCAATCCGGTGTTTATGTCGTATGCCATTGTTTCAGCAAAAGAAACGACGCTTTTCGTTAACCCGCAAAAAATTTCGACAGAGCTAAAAGCAAAACTCGAATCAGAAGGAATTCAAATCAAAGGCTACGAAGAAATAACAGTTGCTCTTCAGCAATTGCCTGCACACACCCGGGTATGGATCGACAGCGATCGCACGAATCAGGCTATCCGGAAAAACATTCCGGAGCAATGTTTGGTCGTCGAAGGATTATCCATTCCGTGTCGGTTAAAAGCCATTAAGTCGCAGGGCGAAATTAATCACATCCGCCAGGCGATGCGAAAAGACGGCGTTGCGCTGCTCGAATTCTTATACTGGATTGAAAACAACCTGGGAAAAATTCCGGTTACCGAATATACCGTTGCTGAGAAACTGAACGAACTCAGGGCGAAACAAGCCGGATTTAAAGGCATCAGCTTCTACCCGATTGTTGGATACAAAGAACATGGCGCCATTGTGCATTTCCATGTTGCCGAAGACAATGCTTTACCGGTTGAGAAGGATGGCTTTTTGCTTTTCGATTCGGGAGGACAATACCTCGACGGAACAACCGACACCACCCGAACCATTGCTTTGGGTGAATTAACAGCCAGACAAAAGAGCGACTTCACGATTACGCTGAAAGGAATGATTTCGCTGACCAACGCGAAGTTTCCGGTGAACACGCGAGGTTATCATTTAGACATTCTGGCGCGGAAAGACATGTGGCAACACGGAATGAACTACGGACACGGAACCGGGCACGGTGTGGGCTATTTCCTGAATGTACACGAAGGACCGATGAGCATCCGACAGGAGTTTAACGACCGGGTGATTGAAGCCGGAATGGTACTATCGAACGAACCTGCATTTTACCGGTTGGGAGAATATGGTTTGCGTACTGAAAATATGATGGTTTGTGTGAAAGATGAAACGACCGAATTTGGAGATTTCCTCCGGTTCGATACCTTAACACTTTGCCCCATCGATGCCAAAGCCATCGATAAAAGTTTGCTGAATCAGGAAGAAATTGAATGGCTGAACAAATACCACCAATGGGTTTACAATGAACTTGCACCAATGGTAAATGATGAATTGAAAAATTTCCTGAAGGAACAAACAAAACCCATTTAAGATAAATCGGGTTAAACGGTAAAAACATCAACCCCGACAGGTTAAAAAGGTTTTATTGATTGCAATTGCAATTTCCTGCCAATTTGTAGAGACGCGATGCATCGCGTCTCTACAATCAAAAATATCGCATCCCTACATTCAAAATATCGCATCCCTACAATAATGAATATCGCATCCCTGCAATCAAACACATCGCGTCTGTTCAATCAAATTCATCGCATCTATATCCCAACAAACAGAAAAACACCAGGAAATGTAAATTTTCAGGCCTGAATCAGCCGTTTCGGGGCAACAAAAAACCCGGCGTTATCACTAACCCGGGTTTTGTATTGAATAGCGAATGCAGTTTACACCAAAATCTTGGTTGTAATGTTGCTGATACTTGTTTCAAGCGTTTCGAAAGTTTTTCCGTTACCTTGATTGTCGTCTTCAACAAAGAGATATTTCGCACCTGCAATATCTTTCGATTTCCAGATGGTTTTAAAATCGATAACACCTGCGCCAACTTCGCAAACATCGTCTTTAATTACATCAAAGAAAGGTTCTTGTTTGGTGTGCATATCTTTAAAGTGTAAAAGCTGGAAGCGTCCCGGGTATTTCTTGAACATTTCAACCGGGTCTTGACCTGCCTTATTTGCCCAGAACAGGTCGAGTTCCATGGTTACATAATTCGGATCCAATTCCTTCATATAAATGTCATAATAAGGAACTATGCCATCCATATTTTTAAATTCGAAATTATGATTGTGGTATCCAAACTGAATGCCTGTTTCTTTCATAATCTTACCCACTTGATTCCAATCGCCAACCATTTGCTTGAATTTTTCAATGGTACGG
This sequence comes from Aquipluma nitroreducens, assembly GCF_009689585.1. Lineage (GTDB taxonomy): Bacteria > Bacteroidota > Bacteroidia > Bacteroidales > Prolixibacteraceae > Aquipluma > Aquipluma nitroreducens. Next base: position 782,777 of record NZ_AP018694.1, read on the forward strand.
TCTTCATCGTTTACCCATGGCTGAACGCAATATTTAACAGCCAATTCGGCATGTGCGTCGGCCATCATTTTAGCGCTGTCCATTGTAATACCTTTCGATTCAACCCCGGCGTGGCTGCTAATAATATCCATTCCAAGATCGTTTACCATTTTTTTGAACTCTTTAGGGGCAAATCCATAAAATTTACCATCGGCATAACTTGCCAGTTCAAGATTTTTGTACCCGAGGTCCGATAATTTCTTCAGCGTTCCGGCAACATCGGCTGCCATGGCATCGCGAACGGTGTACAACTGGATACCTACGCCAAAGGTTTTCCGATCAACTACTTTAGGTGCACAGCCCAGTGGCCCCAGAACGGTTAAGCCAATAGCGCCTACGGCTGAAATTTTAAAAAACTCTCTTCTGTTTGTCAATGTACTCATTGTTACTATTTTTTGGTTTGTTTAGATTTTATTGATTTTTGATTTTTCAAGAGGATAAATATAATACAAACCATTTACTTACAAAAATGCTATCCGACAATCCGTGGAAATAATACAGTTCTCCAAATTTTGAATGTAGCTCCTAAGTAACTAAGTAAGTAATGAGAAGTATTTATTGTCGTATTTTCAAGGTACTCACCCCAAGCCACCTATGGTGACTTTTCCCCTCTCTCGCGAGAGAGGGGCGGAGCGAGCAAAGCGAGTTCGGGGTGAGTCGAGAAATAGAAATGTGACATTTTATCTTTCCTATTACTTAACACAGCAAAATCGTTAAAAAAACGATTGTCTGATTTACTCGTTAGCATCGAACAAAAAACGACCCCGGAGAGATCAGATGTTTATAGAAATAGCGATGCAACCTGAAAGTTCGACCCCATCCGGGGTTGATTAGGCTTGCGGTAGGTTCTTTTTCTATACCTATGTTATCCCTCTGCGATAAATTCGTCTGGTGAATGATGCAAACCAACATGGTATTTTTTTTAACGGACTTAGCGGTTTAATGGGTTTTTACAACATGATACGGTATGGCCAAAACGGTTTTTAAACCTGAAAGGTTTTAATCTGAATAACCACCGGTTGTAACCGGTGGAAGCAAGCCTATCAAGACCAGAACCCTGAAAGGGTTCAATATAAATCAGTTGAACCCTTTCAGGGTTCTGGTCAAGTCGTTGCGGTATGAGGCTGTATCAAAAGTGATTATGTTTTTTCAAAAACTTACAATTTGAAAGTACCGATACTGTTAAAACCCCTAAATCCCCTGAAGGGGACTTCAAAGCCGCCCCTTCAGGGGAGGTTTGGAGGGGTGAAATGAAGTTGAACTTACAATTTAAAAGTTGAATTTGTGAAATTTTGACTTTTGATACAACCTCTTATTCAAATTTAGCCACTTCGTGGCTGAAAAATTGTGAGCACAAGATTCACCGAAATCCTGATAAAACCAACTAACCGATAGTTCCGTTTTTTAATCGATTTCCCTGAGTATTCGATATGCAATCGGATATTCATAAAAAAAATATGTAGCACGAACAATCTAATTTTGTTATTTTTTTTGTAAATTAGCTCTAACCGTTTTCTTTCTGCATCAGTACATTACATTCAGGATGATACTTCGGTTAGGAACAGTACAAAACCAATTTTAGTAACAGCAAATAAAAGTATAAAAGCATCGTCCCGGTCGTGGAGAAGCTTCCTCCGAATATTTCAGCATCATCCCGAAACGGAAGAGGATTCCTCTGAATATTTCAGCATCACCCCGAGGCGGGAGAAGCTTCCTCCGAATATTTCAGCATAATCCCGGTTGGGGAGAAGCTTCCTCCGAATATTTCAGCATCATCCCGCGGCGGGAGAGCTTGTTTCAAAACATAGAAGTTACAAACCAATGAAAACGAACAAAAAGCAAATTCAAATATTCTGATTCATGTTTAACCATTTAAAAACTAAATTTATGCAATTACAAGAAATGACAATTGTACATTTAACTGGTCTGACGATTGAAGATCTGTTTTCGCTAAACAAATCAACTGTTGAGTCTGCGACCCCTGTAAAAGAAAGTATTGGCAAATTACCCAAAGCAATCCTTGCCCAACTAGAAACCAACAACAACGCCATGGGTGTTCAAATGAACAAGTCGTTGAAAAATGCGCTGACCCCTCAAGTTATTGAAATGAGGGCCGAGCGCGAAGATCGGTTTGCTGAAGTTAAACGCAACGTGACCACCGCATTAAAAGGTCGCGATCCGGAAAAGAAAGCAGCAGCAGAAAATATAGAATCTTTTCTGCGTCCGTACTAGAATTTCAAAGATAGAGCCATGAATACCCAGACAGGAGTTATGAACGAGCTGTTTAGTAAGTTCAACGCGAGCGAGCCATTAAAAGCACAGGCCGCTACCCTTGGAATTACCGATATGATGACCGGGCTGGAAACTGTAAATGTAGCATTTGGTGTGTTGTACCAAACCCGCAACGAGCACGAAGCTGCCACCAATGGCCCATCGGCCAGCAGTTTGCGACGCGATGCACAAACCAGTTACGAACAGTTTTGCCTGGCCATAGAGCAAGCGGTGAACTACACGCCTACCGATATTTATACCGCCCTGTTTAAACAAATGGACGAACTGCGCAAAACCTACGCCCGTTTGGCCACCACAAAAGCCAAAGAACCCGAAGCCAATCAAGCTGCAAGCGAATAATCGGGCAAATCGGTGTTGACTGATCCGGTGCCCCTGAGGTCATCGGATCAGTTTCTTTGCATACGACCAATGAAATGAAAAATTATCATAAAAAAGAGACCAATCGTTTTTGAATATAAGCATAACCCATTACTTTTAACACAACATAAAAATCAAACACTTATAACAGTATATAGCGAATTCAGAATTATAGAACAATCAAAAAAAGTACTATAAACCTGCCGCTAATTATTAGTTGGCAGCAAGGCTAGACACACACACGATGAAACAAATTTGCATAATATTGATAATTCTTACGATTTTAACATCTTGCTATACGCAGAGTGAAAAATCAAATAATAGAAGAAACTCGATTTCATACGAAAGAATCAGTGATGATAATTCGTGGGGATTTATAGATAATTATGGTGATACAATAATACCGCTCGGAAAATATAAATTTCTTAACCCGATTGATGAAGAAGGAATGATTTTCGCTCAATTAGAAGAGAAATGTGGCTATATCGACATAAAACAAAATATTCTAATCCCATTTGAGTATGATGACCTTAGCGTATTTTCTGAAGATTTAGCACCAGCCAAGAAAAATGGGAAATACGGTTTTATTGACAGAAAAGGTGAAGTAATAATTCCATTTCAATATGATGAAGAAAGGTATTTCTATAAATCAGGCTTATCTGAGGCTTCAAAAGCTGGCAAATGGGGCTTTATCAACAAAAAAGGAGAACAAGTGGTTCCTATTCAGTATTCACAAGTAGATTGTCATAAAATGGAAACTGAATTTATTTTTGCCTTTGATAAAAACAAATGGGCGATTTTTAATAATAAAGGAAAGCAACTTACGGACTTCATTTATGACGAAATTTATGGTACCTCAAATAATTTTGATTATTTCAATGAGAAATATCTGTTTAATGGTCTTCTTTTAGTTCGAAAAGGTGATCAGTATCGGTATCTAAATCGCAATTTACAAATTGTAGCGGATTTTGGTTATTTCACAAAAGCTGAACCTATTACAGAATATGGTTTTGCCATCGTAAAAAAAGAGAATTATTATGGCATAATAGATTCTATGGGGAAAATTGTAATTCCTTGCGAGTATTCATTAATTGAGCACCCAAGAGGGCCATATCAAGGATTTTATGATGAGTTTTATGCCAAAAAGGACGGTAGATACGGCATCCTAAACGAAAAGAGTGAGTTTATTTCTGACATAAGTTATGATTCATTTGAAAGAGATTATTGCAGGTTAAAGGATAGTATACAGGCAGTATTTATTGCTAAAAAAGGTAATCGATTTGGAGTAATTAACAAGGTTGGGAAAGTAACACTTCCCGTCGAATTTGAAGAAATCAACTTATTCGAAGGGAACAGCTTTACGATTGCTAAAAGGGGTGGTTTATATGGCTTAATAAATAGTAATGGAGATATTAAATTGCCCTTTGAATACAAAAACATTATCTCTAACAAAGATTGGGATTATATTATTTTACAAAAAGACAAATTTTATGGGGTAATTGACAAGCAAAGTTTAAAGGAAATATTTCCAATGGAGTATGAAGAAATAGAACAATGTTTTTATGACGAAAACAACTTTATTGCAAAAAAGAACAGTCGTTATGGAATAATTACAAGGACAAAGAAAATTATCATTCCATTCGAATATGATAAAATTTCAAATTGGGTTGAATATGGCCCCAAAGAGCATTTTGTGATCAAAGATGGAAAAGAAGGATTAATAAGCAGGGAAGGAAAAATTGTAATTCCAACTGTATATGATAAAATCTTTGTTGACAATGATATTTTAATAAAAGTTCGGAAAAATGGCGTTTATGGCACCATTAATTGGAAAAATGAGATTGTTCATCCAATTCAATATGAACAGATTCTGTGGGAATGGCCATATTTGACAGATAGAGCATTAGACACGGTATACGTAGAGAAATCGGGCAAATATTTTGCAACGGACATCACTGGAAAAGTTATTATTGAATCTATTTCAAATAAATTGATTAATGACAAATTTGGATATAAATTGAGAAAGAACTAAAGCCCTGCTGCCAACTTCAGCTACCCTCAAGTGCGGCAGCGGTGGTTTTCGGTGGGCATCTTTCCGCCCAAACTGCTTTTCGGCTTGACAGGAAATCGCCCGCAATCCGCCCCTGCGTGTAGCTTCCTACGTTATAGGGCATTTGATTTGCATCGCAATTTTGAGAGAACTGAGATAAATTGAAAGAAAATTTAAAATGAATTTTGAGGCAATTTTAATATCACTATTAGTTATCTATCTTACCGTGACAATTATAGAATTGACTGGTCTTCATCGATTTAATCTGCGGTACTTTGACTATGGTTTTAAAATTTATAAAAGAGAGATTTCTCATCATTTCAGTAACTGGACAAATTTGGATGGAATATATTCGGAAAAAGAAGGAAATTATGTGTTTTTACCCGATTTGAGAATGGGATATTTTGTGTCGAGATTTATAGTATTTAGGAATCTAAACTTCTTTGTTTTCTATCGTGGCGTTCCATTGACAATTTTTGGAAAGTTTTTAGAGAGTGAAAATAGTCTTGAGATAACTTACTTTATTTCATATCGGTTAGTTTTTTTAATTTCTATTTGGCTCATCGGTTGGACAGTTCTTCCCATTTTGACAGGTAGTTTACTTTCAATTGGAATCGGCATTGCGGGAATCTTATTTACGTCTTTAATGCTTTATTTAGTTTATACATTTCAACAAGGGAAGATGCTTATTATATCTGACGAGATAGAGAAAATTTTAAAAGTAAGAAAATGAAAACGCCCTATAACATCAGCTACCCGTCAAGTGCGGTAGCAGTGGTTTTCGGTGGGCATCTTTTCGCCCGGGCTGCTTTTCGGCTTGACAGGAATTGAAAATCGGCGAAGCTAAATCGCCTGCAATCTGCCTCTGCGTATGGCTTCCTGCGGTGAGAGGAAAGCCATGAACCCTCAGCATATGCAACATTTATTTGTGACTATCGTCTTTGGAATAAAGTCAATGAAAATGAAAATACACTCAAAAAAAGTTATTCTATTCGTCACAGGTATGTTAACGCTCTTCGCAATTCTACCGGCATTTTCAACAAAACCCTTTCCAATTTCGAGCAATGATTCCATTTTAAATTGGATGAAAAATGAAAATGTACCCACAGTTGGTATCTGTATTATTGAAGATGCAAAAATTCAGCAGATAAAAATGATCGGAAATATTGAGTATCATTCTCCTGCACCCGAAAACACACTATTCAACATAGCATCCTTGACCAAGCCCTTAATATCCATGACAACACTAAAATTGGTTAGCGATGGACAATGGCAACTGGATGAACCCCTGTGCCATTACTGGACTGACCCCGATGTTGTAAACGATACTTTAAATAGAAAACTAACAACCCGTCATGTACTTAGTCACCAATCGGGCTTACCTAATTGGAGAGGTCACGAACCTAATGGGAAATTATCATTTGCATTTGAACCAGGTACGCAATGGAAGTATTCTGGTGAAGGTTTCGAATACCTTCGGAAAGCTTTAGAGGTTAAATTCAATACTCCAATTGAAAGATTAGTTGATTCCTTACTATTTAAACCGTTAGGCATGAATAATACACGATTTTATTGGGATAATACTGTGGATTCAACCCTCTATGCGGATAGATATGATACAGAGGGGAAACTTTATGCAAAGGAAAAGTGGTATTCGGCAAATGCTTCAAACTTAGTTCTGACAACAGTTGAAGATTATGGGAAATTTGTCATCGCAATACTGAAAGGAAACTATCTGTCTCCTGAAGTACAAAATGAAATGATTCAAAAACAAGCTTTGTTAAATAACGGGAATGAGGTTGGGTTAGGTTGGTTTTTGATAAAAAATTTGTCGAATGGAGGTTATGCATTGTATCATTCTGGCAGTAACCGTGGGCAAAACACCAAAATATTCCTTTTACCAAAGTCAAAAAAAGGAATAATAATATTTACAAATGGTGAAAATGGGAATAAAGTATGTGAGAAAATTATTTCTGAATATTTTGACTCTGGAAAAGAAATTCTAAACCGCATTAAATAAGTAATAGGAACTATTTATTGTCGTATTTTAAAAAGTACTCACCCCAACGTCCGCAAGCGGACGTTCTGCCCCTCTCTCGCGAGAGAGGGGAAAAGCATCGCAGATGCGCGGGGTGAGTCGGGATAAAAGCATGAATTCAAATGCGACATTATTTCATTCCCATTACTTAATACTGGCCAAACTAAAGATTTATCCAGGCAGATTACGAATTAAATCTAAAGAAACTGTTTAAAATTTGGAATGGCACATAAAAATCAAAAATTTACCCCGCTCCTGAAGGGTGATTTTTGATTTTTCGAACTCCCTTCAGGGTTTGGGGTGAACCGAATTTACAAAACCAATATTGAACCCGGTGAACCAATTATCACCTCGCGATGTTCATCAAAACAGACTGTTAACCAATAAACAACACAGTCGTATAAATCGAAACCTAAATTCTATATCTATGAAAACAATCAGAATCCCGTTTAATTTCAAGACAATTGCTTTCATCTTCGGAATGTTTGCTGTTGTCGCCTGTGCAACGATCTCGAACTTCGATCAGCAAGCCTACGTTTACACCACTTCGGTTAAAGTTGATGCTTTAAACGTAATGGAATTGGCAACCACTGACTTTGCCACTCATTCAAAAGAAGTGAAAGAGCTTCAGACTCAGCTTCAGAAGATATACGAATACGAAAAGAACAGGCCAAAGAATGAAATCACGCTGAAACAGTGGGATATTCTTCTAAATCCGGAAGGCCATTTGTTGGGCGGATTCCTCAAAAGATGGGAAACTCAAAAGACATTAAACAAAACATTCGTCACCGAGGCCAAAAAACTGGTCGATAAAGCTTTTGATCAGATTGCAGGACTGGAAAGCAAAAAAATAAAAGCTTCTGACATTTAACTCTTAAAACAACGACACTATGGCAACTTTCGATTTTAAAACCTTATTTGAACAGCTAAAAAAAGAAGTAAGCAATTTGGCAATCACTTCAGTCGGACAATTTAAGAAGGAGGCAGAAACTGACGCACAGAACCTGCTTGAAAATTTAAAGCAAAACCTTCAGGCCTGGACTGTCCAGTTGGCCTCAGGTGAAATGACCAGCGATGATTTTGAATTCCTGGTAATGGGACAAAAAGAGTTAATCGAGATGAATATTCTGAAGCAAAAAGGCATGGCTTTGATCGATTTGGACAAGCTAAAAATTAGCCTGATCAACCAGATTATAAAAACAACATTATCAGTAATTTAAAACATGGAATGATAGCGATGCGATCTGTTGTGTCTATACAACGAAACCGATTCTTCTTGTTCTGACCATCAGCTATTTATGCATTTTAAATGAATGTCCCCCCAAATAGTAATTGATCAAATTTTCACGCAAAAAGAAAGAGCAACATCACCCAAGGGTAAAGTTGCTCTTCTTGCTTATCTTAAAATCGTCAGCTTATTTCACATATTCTGCATTTTGCAAAAAATCAAGCGATTGTTTTACACCGTCGATTGGATTTGAATTGAATTCTTCCACTTCAACAACAATTTTTTTCATACCTGCTTTTTCAGCATTCGCAAAGATTGGTTTGAAATCCATAACTGCATCGGCACCGCCCAATTCACGTTTGTCTTTCACGTGCCACAATTCGAAACGGCCAGGATATGCGTTGAAATAGTCAACCGGATTTTTACCGCCTTCGGTAATCCAATACAAATCCATTTCGAACATCACTTTAGCAGGATCGGTATTTTTCAACATGAAATCGTAGATTGTTTCTCCGTCCACATCTTTAAATTCGCCTGAGTGATTGTGGTAACCGAAACGGATTCCGGCAGCATTACATTTTTCACCAATAGCATTGAAATAATCGCAATAACGTTTGGTTCCGGCAATGCTTTCGTAACCAACTTTATCCATAAATGGCTGAACAATGTATTTTACTCCGGCAGCTTTGTGAGCGGCAATACAAGTATCCCACCATTCCATTGAAGCAGCCCAACCTGCAGAGTCAGGAACGGCTTGTCCACAATGTGAAGAAAAGAAATTCGTACCATTGGCATCGCACAATGCTTTAAACTCGGCAGGCTCCATGCCATAGAATTTACCATCACTGTATCCGGCAGCTTCAACCAGTTTGTAACCCATGGCGCCAACTTTCTCAACAGTACCTTTGGGATCCGATTTCATGCTATCGCGAACAGAATACAATTGAAGGCCTACTTCTTTCGCTGGTTTTGGAGGCGTACACGAAGAGAAACCTCCGGCAATAAAAACAGCCAAAGCAATAAAAGTCAATGATTTTTTTACGTTCAATTTTAAACTCATAATGAAATTTTTAGTTGATTTAGAAAATTTGTCATTTCCAGACATCAACAAAAATAGCTTCTTAAAAGCAAAACTGAAACAAATTTCAGGTTTTTGTTCCCCAACCGATTTATTTTAAAGCTCACTGTTTTTATAATCCCACCCCAAAACACTCGAGATTACCGGCAAAACATGTGCTGCCATTTTACGTTGCCCTGAATAATTGGGGTGATAGTCCGATCCTAAATCTTTTTCAGGATTTGTCAGATAACTTGGGATTCCTACAAAATAGATATTCTTTTTTTGAGCTACGTTCCTGAAATCTTCAACCATTTCCTTTACATATGAGTAGCAAGGTTCATCAATCATCGGGCCTACAATGCAAAATATTGGAAGATCACCGTATTGCTTGCGAACATCATTGATCAGGTTTTCATACCCTTTCTTGAAAACGACCTTATCGGGAAAAGGCTGAGTGCTGAAATCGTTGGTTCCCAAATTGATTACGACCAAATCAGGTTTCCATTGATCAAAATTCCAACTGGGTGAATCTTTTTCATCAAATAACCGGTTAAACCGGGCAGGCATTGTTCCTGTTGGCGAAACTTTTTCCTTGTATCCATAATTGCGCACAACACCTTCGCCCGAATGTGCTACAATGTGGTAATCGGCATTAAAGGCACGTGCCATGATTGGCGCATAACTCTGATAATTGTTTTCAGTCGATGGTTTAAAATGTTCGCCTTTCGAAAGCCCTTCGGTTCCATAACCACAGGTAATTGAGTTGCCAATAAATTCGATTTTGCGAACTGGAATCTCTTTCCATGGAAGCATTTCTCCATTTTCAGAAAGAAGAATTCCTTTAAATGTGCCCAGTCCCTGATTTCCTTCGGTTCGCTTGTAAATCTGAACGTTGTGGATTTGCGTACCAAGTTCGGAACCGAGAACCAATGTCGTATCACTTTTAACGTCAAAAATTTTTACAGGCTGATCATCAACAAAAACATTGTAATAATTGTGACCGGTGTCGCTCATTTTAACCGAACATTCGGCACTTCTGAAACTGAATTGGATGTAAACGCCCGACCAGTCGAACCTCACTTCCTGCGGATTTGAAAAATCGAACCGCCCAACGTACCGGATGTAGGTATTGCTGGCAGGTATAAATTTGGATTGTGCCCAACCGTTGCTACCCAACAAAAAGAAAACAAATACAAAGAATAATTGCTTCATAAATAATAAGTTTAATGTTCAATGTTGAAAGTTAAAAGTTTTATAATGACAAGCGTCTGACAAAACTCAAGTCGAATGCTAACAAGGAGCAGCTCTTCCGTCTTCGGACTCCGGTTTCCGGTCTTCCGACTTTAGTTCTCATTCAAAAAACGCTTCAACGCCCGGATAATGATATTTCTCGCGAGCCTCGGTTTCAGACAAGAGAAAAAATCGCAGTTCGGCTTCGGCACAAACCACACCTAAAGAATTGATCAATCGGGATTGAATCGTTGCCATTCGTTTGTTTTGTTCCAACAGTTTTGCCCGAATTGTAATTTCGCCCTGATCGATCATCAACGGCTTTTTAAACCTGACTTTCATTTCAGCGGTTACACCAACCGTTCCGCATTTAACATACACCACCCAACCTGCAATTTCGTCAAGCAAAGTCGACTGAATTCCACCATGCAAAACTTTCGGATAACTCTGCAAAATCGGACGGGGATTCCAGAATGAAACCACTTCGTCGCCGTCTTCCCAAAATTCGAGGTGTAATCCAAATTCATTATAAGGAGAGCATCCAAAGCACTGATAGATTTCCGGATCGTCGTTCAGGTGAATATTTTTAATCTTTCTCATGATTTACAAAAATAATAAACCCTCCCAATCAAGGTTTGATACCCGAATTTATTTCAGGAGAAATGAACTTTACTTAAGCCGATCAACGTTATTTCTGAAAAACAAACCCGAATAAGCCTGAAATGAACCGAATAGCAACGATTTCGTTGAAAATAATTGACTTTTAAATCCATTTTATCTAGTTTAGGCAAACAAAAAAATCGAAAATGATCAAGTCGTCCGAACTCATTATAAATGCTGATGGAAGTATTTTCCATTTGCACCTTAAACCTGAACAAATTGCAGACAATATCATTCTGGTTGGCGACCCGGGAAGGGTTGAGCTGATTGGAAAACTACTCACTGAAATCGAATTTCAGGTGCAGAACCGCGAATTTGTTTCAACAACCGGGAAATACAATAATCAACGCGTTACCATTGTTTCAACCGGCATTGGAACCGACAATATCGACATTGTAGTCAACGAACTGGATGCGCTGGCCAACATTAATTTGGTCACCCGCGAGATTAATCCGGTTCACCGCAAATTAAATTTTATCCGGATCGGAACTTCAGGAGGACTTCAGGATTATCTGGGTGTAAATTCATTTGTTATTTCCCAAAAAGCCATTGGATTTGACGGTCTGCTGAACTTTTATGCCAACCGCAACTCGGTTTCAGATCTGGCATTTGAGGAGGCTTTCAGAAAGCATACCGAATGGGGCAAGCAATTAACATCACCGTATGTGGTTAATTGCTCCGAATTACTTCTGAAAAAGATGCATCGCGATGACACAATCGCAGGAGTGACCATTTCGGCGCCTGGATTTTACGGTCCACAGGGAAGAGTTTTAAGATTACCGTTGGCTGATCCTGACTTGAATGAAAAAATTGAATCATTCGTGTTCGAAGGACATAAAATAACCAACTTCGAAATGGAATGTTCGGCTATTTATGGATTGTCGAAACTACTCGGGCACGAAGCTTTGACCATTTGCCTGATTATTGCCAACCGCTTAAAAAAGGAAGCAAACTCGGATTATCATCAATCGATGGAAACATTGATTAAACTGGTACTTGATCGCTTAACAAGTTAAACAAAAGCAAATATGAATGAGCTCAAGCTGGACTCTCTGATAAAACTACTTGACGATCCTGATGATTCAGTCTTTAATCTTGTTTTAGTTGAAATACTAAAGGAGGATATTTCGATTGTTGATCGTCTGGAACACATTTGGGAAACCAGTTTTGAAGAGTTGGTTCAGCAACGGATTGAGCTCATTATTCAGCAAATTCAGCTTAACGACACCAAAAACAAAATTAAAAATTGGGCCAGCCAGGAAACGCTCGATCTATTTGAAGGGATATTTTTGATTTCACGTTACCAGTATCCGGAGCTAAAACTCAAATCCATTCAGATTCAACTCGAGAAAATCAGAAAAGATGTTTGGCTCGAATTCAAGAATTCGCTGACTTCACTTGAGAAAATCACCATTCTGAACCACATTTTCTTCGATCACTACAAATTTAAAATTAACCGCGACAATACCGAATTACCACAAAACTCCTACATCAATCGTGTATTGGATACACGAAGAGGCAATCCCATTTCAATCACGATTATCTATACTTTAATCGCGCGCTCACTCAATCTTCCCGTCCATTACATCGATTTTGACAACAACCCGTTAGTGGGTTATTTCGATAAGGATATGGCCAGATTGGTGAATGAAGAAGGCAGCAACAGCCAAATTCTGTTCTATATTAACCCATCGAATAAAGGGGCGATTATTGGACCGAAGGAAGTCGATTACTTGCGTCAATCAGCCGAAAACCAGGAAAATAACCATCAACCTGAACCTTGTCCCGACCGGATTGTAATTAAACGACTGGTCGAAAAACTTAGCTACGATTACAAACAGGCAGGATTACTTGAAAAGGTTAATTACCTGAAAGAAATAGCTGAAATACTTTAAACGGTCCACTTTAAAACCAACTGTTGACTACAATATCAATTGCATGTCAAATGAACCAATAGAACGATAAAGAGTCAATTTTCACTAATTGAGAACTAATTGTAGAATCTTTTTATCGACCTGTTTGAATAATAGCGAATTATTTCTATTTTTGCGCCTCCTATTTTTAGGTATAAAGTATTCATGTATAATTAATTCAGAAGTTTTATGAAAAACCAGTATGAAACCGTTTTCATTATTACTCCCGTTTTATCTGATATTCAGGTAAAGGAAACGGTAAAAAAATTCAGAGACATCATCACCGAACATGGTGGAGAGATGGTCAATGAAGAGGACTGGGGATTACGCAAATTAGCTTATCCCATTCAAAAAAAATCGACAGGGTTCTATCAGCTCTTCGAATTTGCCGCCGACCCATCGTTTGCAAAAATCTGGGAAACTCAATTCAGACGCGACGAACGTATTATCCGTTTCCTGACTTTCAGCAAGGATAAACATGCCGTTGCTTACAGCGAAAAAAGAAGAAACAAAACAAAAGCTAAAACTGAAAAGGAGAACTAAACGATGTCAGCAAATTCAAGTGAAATCAGATATTTGACCCCACCATCGGTTGAAATCAAAAAGAAAAAGTATTGCCGCTTTAAAAAGAACAAAATCAAATTCATTGACTACAAAGACGGTGAATTTTTGAAAAAATTCTTAAACGAGCAAGGTAAAATTTTACCTCGTCGTATTACCGGAACCTCTTTGAAGTATCAACGCAAAGTGGCCAAAGCAGTTAAAAGAGCACGTCATATCGCGTTACTGCCATATGTTACTGATATGATGAAATAATTTTAAAAGCTGAATAAAAAATGGAAATTATATTATTACAGGACGTCGCACGACTAGGGTCGAAAGATGATGTTATTACTGTTAAAGACGGATTTGGCCGCAACTTTTTGATTCCTCAGAAACTGGCTGTAATCGCCACCGGATCAGCAAAAAAAGTTTTGGCTGAAAATATTAAACAAAGAGCTCACAAAGAAGCAAAATTAAAAGATCTTGCTTTAAGTATTGCGGAGAAACTCAAGACTGTTCAACTGGTTATTGGTGCAAAAACTAGCTCAACCGGAAAGATTTTCGGTTCGGTTAATACCATCATGTTAGCTGAAGCTATCAATGCCAAAGGATTTGAAATCGACCGCAAACAGATTATGATTTCAGACGACAGTGTTAAAGAAGTTGGAAACTATACTGCCAAAATCAAATTACACAAAGAAGTAATCGTTGAATTAGGCTTCGAAGTAGTTTCAGAATAAATTTATTAACCGTTTATAAATACAGAACTCAAGCATTTTCAAACAAACAGATAGAGCCACTCGTCCTCACATGCGAGTGGCTTTTTTATGCTCAATTTTCTGAAAATTATTCTGCACCAAATACCGTGAACAATTTGGATTGAAATGAGTTGTGATGAATGATTTGGTATATCATTTTTAATTCCTACAAACATGAAAAAAACATTATCAGTACTCATCCTGTTAATTGTTATTTTAAGCGGAATTCCAAAATTGTCCTACTCACAGAATACTCAAGACTCTACCAAATATCAAATAGAAACAATTGATGGCAACGAGTATTTTGGAATTATCCTGAATCAAACATCTGAAACAATCCGGATAAAAACCGACAAACTCGGGGAGATTACAATTCCGCAATCTGAAATAAAAAAAATTTCGCAACTCACGGCGGTTCAATCAAAAAATGGGACCTACTGGCTTGATAATCCTCAGGAGACTCGTTACTTTTGGGCACCTAACGGCTATAGCCTTAAGCAAGGAGAAGGTTATTACCAAAACGTGTGGGTTCTTTTTAATCAGGCTGTTTATGGCATAACCAACCATTTTTCAGCCGGGATAGGCACTGTTCCACTATTTCTTTTTGCATCGTCATATACACCGGCATGGATAACAGTCAAATTTTCGGTTCCTGTTGTTGAAAACAAATTCAATTTGGGTATTGGTGCCCTTATGGGAACCGTTGTCGGAGAATCAAAAGCCGGATTTGGAATTTTATATGGAATTGCCACATTCGGATCGAAAGACCAAAACCTGAATATAGGCTTAGGCTGGGGTTATGCCGGCGGAGAAATGGCAAGCAATCCAACAATTAACATCAGCGGAATGATTCGAACCGGAGCTAAAGGTTATTTCATTACTGAGAACTATTTCATTGGGACTCCGGACAACTTCATGGTTCTGATGTCATTGGGAGGTCGCCGGATAATCAAACATACCGGATTAGACTTCGGTGCATTCATACCCATTGGAGGTGATATTGGAAGTTTTATTGCCATTCCATGGCTTGGATTGACCATCCCATTTGGAACAAAGACACAGAATTAAACAAATAAGACTGAAAGTTGTGTCTGGTTTTCATCAGCAGTCCTTTGTAGTAGTTGGCTTCGCGTCAATTGGCAAGGACACGATTTCCTGGTTACTTCTGAATAACAACTCCTTCGGTCGTAAACGATATACCCTGCTGCCCCGTTGTTCCAATCATTACACCTTGAAAATAGGGTCTTTGAGCTTCTGATTTCGCTGCCCCCCACTCTACCACAAAACTGGCTCCGACTCCACCGGTATCATCCTTATTTTCAACAACAAAATCAACTGACTCCATAGGTTTGACTAGTAGAGTAGATTCGTTGTAACGGCGCACCTTTTCCCCCGTCGAATTGTAATAATCAATCGAAAAAAGATAGATGGAATCCTTAAAAGAAGTATTCCGAATACTTAATGTTGCCGTAAGCGAAAATGTATGTTTAGAATCGATGTAATAAATATCGCTGTAAATCGGGATGTAAACCAATTCTGTTCGCTCGAAAGTGGATTTATTAACTTCGGCAAAATGAAAATCTGAATGATGTTTGGTTTCCGGAGCCTTATTTTGAGAACATGAAGTCAAGATGGCCAGAATTAAACTGAGAAAAAAAAGTGGCTTCATAGAACATATTTTAGGTTGATTGGTAAATGTACAAAGATTCAAACAAAACCTACCTCCTGAAATCAAAAAAGAGACTGTTTCAAAATTCGGGATATTCGCGAATCAAGTCATCCCGAATTTATTTCGGGATCTGAAATAAAACGGATGTGATCCTGAAACAAGTTCAGGATGACGAACTCACATTAAATTCTTACAAACCCAACAAGATTTCCTCCGGATTCCGCCCACTGGTGAGCAATCGTTCCGGATTCTCAATCAGTTCTTTTATTTTCACCAGGAAACCCACGGAATCTTTCCCGTCGATGATGCGGTGATCGTACGATAGAGCCACGTACATCATCGGACGGATCACAACTTGTCCGTTCACAGCAATTGGACGATCAACAATGTTGTGCATCCCTAAAATAGCCGACTGAGGTGGATTAATAATTGGCGTCGACATCAATGAACCAAAAGTTCCACCATTGGTAATTGTAAATGTTCCACCCGTAAGTTCCTCAACGGTTATCTTTTTAGTTCGGGCTTTTTCGGCCAGCACTTTTAATTCAATTTCTATTTCAGCTATTGTTTTACTTTCTGTATTCCGGATAATCGGAACCATCAGGCCTTTTGGCGTTTGCACTGCAATTCCGATATCCACAAATTCAGGAGAAATAATTTCTTCGCCATCGATTTGAGCATTAATTGTTGGATGAAATTGCATAGCCTCAGCCACTGCTTTACTAAAAATGGACATAAAACCCAGTTTCAAGCCATATTTCCCGACAAACTTATCCTGAAGTTTTGTGCGCATCTCCATCACCCTGCTCATGTCAATTTCATTAAAAGTGGTGAGCATGGCCGTTTCGTTCTTTACCGCCACCAAACGTTCACTCAACTTGCGTCGCAAAGAAGTCATTTTCTCTCGTTTTTCCTCGCGTGAAAATGCTTTCGCTTCGACAGGCTCAGCGAACGGAACACCGCTCACTGAGCTTGTCGAAGTGAGCTTGTCAATCTTCGGAAGTGCCAACACAGCTTCAATGTCGCCTTTCGAAATCCGGTGCAATCCGCTCAAAACTTCGTCCATCGAGAGATTGTTTTCCTCCATCATTTCACGGGCTACCGGAGTAACCTTTACGTTTGAATCCTCAGGTTTAACAGCTGCTTTCGCTACACTTTTCTTTTCAGGTTCTGAAACTACAGCTTCTTGAGGCTTCACAAAAAGTTCGGAAGCAATGGGTTCCTTCTCCGGCTTTCGTTCCACAACAAAACTGGTATCGATAGTGCAGGCAATTGCGCCAACAGCAACTCGCTCTCCTTCCTGAATTTGTATTTTAATTTGTCCACTTTCTGTTGCTGACAAAGTCAATGTGGCTTTGTCCGATTCTATTTCAGCTACCTCCTGATCCTTTTCAACAAGATCACCGTCAGCAACCAGCCATTTCCCGAGTTCAACTTCAGTAATTGATTCACCTGGTGTTGGCACTTTGATTTCGATTAACATTTTGAGTAGTATTGATTTTCGATTTTTCTTTAATTGTTGCGAGTTGCAGGATTCGAGTTACGGGTTTTCCATTTCCGTTCTCCATTCTCCCATCACCCTTCTAAGCTAAAACTTTTTCTTCGAAAACGGTATCCATTATTTTCTTTAACCGGGTATTGTGCTGAAACATTAAACCACCGGCCGGACTTGCACTTGCCGAACGTGAGATTAGTGTAAAAGGCACATCTGGCAAAAAACGCTGAATGTGAGACCATGCGCCCATATTCGACGGTTCGTCCTGCACCCAGTAAACGTTTTCAAGCTTCGGATATTTGGCAATGATAGATTTAATCTGGTCAATCGGTAGCGGAAATAATTGCTCTACCCTGACGATGGCCATATTTGTAACCCCTTCTTCAGCCATACGTTTGTGCAAATCGTAATACAATTTTCCGTAGGTAAAAACAAGTTTCTGAATTACTTCGGGATGATGCACTGTGTCTTCAATGATTTCGTGGAATGAACCTTCAGCCAATTCATCAACCGACGAAGTTACCATTGGATGTCGCAGCAGACTCTTAGGCGTGAAAATGACGAGAGGAATACGAACATTCCAATGCAAATGGCGACGAAGCAAATGGAACATATTGGTCGGAGTCGTTGGAACAACAACCTGCATATTGTTATCGGCCGTCAAATTTAAAAATCGTTCAATACGTCCGCTTGAATGTTCCGGACCCTGACCTTCGTAGCCATGAGGAAGATACAAAACCAGGCTATTCATCATTCCCCATTTCTCGTATGCCGAGGAGATATACTGGTCGAAAATAACCTGAGCAACATTGGCAAAATCGCCGAACTGAGCTTCCCAAATGGTCAAACCATGAGGATTGGCAAGCGAGTAACCATATTCGAATCCGAGGACACCATACTCTGACAATAACGAATTAAAAACATGGAATTCAGCCTGTTTATCGCTAATATTCTTCAATGGGAAATACTTTTCATCGGTATCTTCAACAACAAACGAAGCATGCCGGTGTGCAAAAGTTCCACGTTCCGAATCCTGACCACTCAGCCTAACAGGAAAGCCCTCTTCGAGCAAAGTTCCGTATGCAAGCAACTCGGCCATCGCCCAATCCATGCGGTTATCCATCATCATCATGCGGCGGTCTTCCACAATCCGGTCAATCTTTTTAAAGAATTTTTTATCCGCCGGAAGTGAATTTATTCTTTCGGCAATGCGAAACAATTCACTTTTTGCAACGCCCGTTTTTACTGATTTCAGCAAATTCTTTTTAGCCGGATTATCAAAAGCCCGATACTCACTATTCAGAAACTGGCGAACTTTAACCTTATCTATTTTTTCAGACTCCTGATATTTTGCTTCCAAATATTGATCAAATTCATGATTTAGCTTCGAAGTTTCATCAAGAGACATCACTCCATGTGCAGCTAGTTTTTCGGCATAAATATCACGAGGGTTCTGATGTTTTTCGATCGCTTTATACAATAGCGGCTGAGTAAAACGAGGCTCATCGCCTTCATTGTGCCCGTATTTACGATAACACAAAATATCAATAAATACATCTGAATGATATTTTTGCCGGAATTCCATCGCCAGTTTGACGGTAAAAATGATGGCCTCCACATCATCGCCATTCACATGAAATACAGGCGAACGGGTCACTTTGGCTACGTCGGTACAGTAGGTACTCGATCGGGCATCCAAATAATTGGTTGTAAATCCAACCTGATTATTAATCACCAAATGAATGGTTCCACCGGTTTTGTAACCATCCAACTGCGACATCTGAATCACTTCGTAAACAATACCCTGTGTAGCAATTGCAGCATCGCCATGAATGACAATTGGAGCTACTTTTTCGAAATTGCCTTCGTATTTGATGTCAATTCGAGAGCGGGACATTCCCTGAACCAAAGCTCCCACTGTTTCAAGATGGGATGGATTGGGCATCAGGCTCAGATGAACTTTCTTTCCAGAATCGGTTTCCACATCATTCTCGTACCCCAAATGGTATTTGACATCGCCAAGCGAAATATCCTGCTCATATTCCTTACCTACAAACTCTTTAAAAATATGCTCGTAAGGCTTTTTTAGGATATTTGCCAGAACATTTAAACGACCACGATGCGACATTCCAACTACAAAATCCTGAATACCAAGGTCCGAACCATGCTCAATAACGGCATCAAGAGCCGGAATCAGCGCTTCACCACCTTCAAGTGAGAACCGCTTTTGCCCAACAAATTTTTTATGAATGAAATTCTCGAATCCAACCGCTAGTTTCAGGTGATAGTATATATGATTTCGTTTTTCAGGAGTGAAATTTTCCGAATTTCGGGTCGATTCCATTTTAGATTTCAGCCAATCAATCAATGCCGGATCGCGCATAAAAACATATTCAACGCCTATCGACTCACAATAGGTCGCTTCAAGATGTTCTATAATCGCACGAAGGGTTGCCGGGCCGATGCCAATACTATTCCCTGCCTGAAAAACAGTATCCAGATCAGATTTCAGTAACCCAAAGTTTTCGATGTCCAGTGTTGGGGAGTACTTTCTGCGAGACCTAACAGGATTGGTCTTGGTAAATAAATGACCACGTTGACGATAACCATGAATAAGGTTAAGAATTGCAAATTCCTTATCAATCTTTTCGTCGTGTGCTAAAACTTTGTTATCAGCAAAATTTTTACGGGCAAATTCGAACCCTGCAAAGAAATTTTTCCAGCTTGAATCTACAGATTCAGGATCAACAAGATACGAAGAATACATTTCTTCGATGGCGGCGATTTCCTGATTTCCCACTTGTGAAAATTTATCCATTGTTGAATGATTGGTTTTTCAGTTTTTTAAAGTAAGTAATAAAGTAACAAATAGCAATTTTTAAAGTTTAACCCGCTTGCCTATTTGAATTGAACAATTGAACCATTAACTCATCATGTTGTTTAATTTTTGTGACTCAAATAGAAATTTTTCGTCATCACATCTCCTACCAAAACAGAAAACTCATGAGTGTATTTTCAAGTTATAAACTTCAAACACATTAAAAATGGACAGAAAAGAATTTTTCAGCAAAGCGTTAATCAGCGGAAGTTTATTGTTTTTGGCGCCCGCATTACTGAATTCATGCAGCAAATCGAGTGATCCACAGCCTACTGATCCTAGCGGAGGAACCAATACTGGAGGAACTACAACTATCGATTTAACGTCGAACGACTTTGCCGCATTAAAAACAGTTGGGGGGTTTGCATACAGCGGCAACATCATCATTATTCGGACAGGCACATCAGCGTATGTTGCCATGTCGAGTGTCTGTACCCATCAAAGCTGTACAGTAGCCTACAGTAGCACTGATGATAAAATTAAATGTCCATGCCATGGCTCCATTTACAGTATTAGCGGAACGGTTTTGCAGGGCCCAGCTCCAAATTCTTTGAAAACATACACCGTAAAAATTGATGGAACTAACCTGAAAATTAGTTAACACAATTCTTACCTAATCGATTTTTAGTAGTTTAGCAGTATATAATTTTCAAATATTCCGATAGAACTAATTGGCTATGAAAAAGTTTCTGATAACTACAAGCATTTTAATTATTGTCCTTTTAATTACCTATCTATCAGGACCCCAATTCCCGAAACCAGAATTAAACCGAAACCTCCCTTCCATACAACTTCAAACCAACGAAGTAGAATCTTATGTCCGGAATAAAGAATCAGGAAAAAAAATCAAGCCGGATAATGAAAGCCGCATTATTTGGGCAAACAACAGTTTGAAAAACAAAACTTCCTATTGTCTGCTTTACCTTCATGGTTTTTCGGCCTCCTGGTACGAAGGAAACCCTGCTCACATTGATTTCGCCCATCGGTATGGCATGAATTTATATCTACCACGCTTGGCTTCGCATGGAATTGACACAACGGAGGCATTAATTGACATGACACCTGATCGCCTTTACGAATCGGCCAAAGAAGCATTGGTGGTGGCACAATCACTGGGTGAGAAAGTGATCCTGATGAGCACCTCAACAGGTGGAACATTAAGTTTGAAGTTAGCCTCCGAATTTCCAGATTTGATTTCGGGACTTATTTTGTATTCACCAAACGTGGCCATAAATAACGGAGCGGCTTTTCTGCTGAGTAAGCCTTGGGGATTGCAAATTGCGCGAAAAGTTTATCATGGTAACTACCGAATTACCAACTCCGATTTTGCATCAGAAGATTGTCGGTACTGGAACTGCAAATACCGGCTGGAAGCAGTGGTTTACCTTCAGCAATTGGTTGAATCGACCATGAGCAAGGAAAATTTTCGGAAAGTTAAAACGCCTGTTTTTTTAGGATATTATTACAAGGACGAGGGAAATCAGGATCAGGTAGTAAAAGTTGATGCTATGCTGAAAATGTACGATGAACTTGGCACGCCAGAGAATCAAAAACGAAAAGTTGCTTTCCCGGAAGCAGGCAACCACCCAATAGCCTGCAAACTGTTTTCAAAATCGTGGCAGGATGTCGAAAAGGCCAGCTTTCAGTTTGCTGAAGAAAAGTTGGGATTGACTGCAATCAAATAATATTTTAGACCAGCATTTAGTAAGCTTATAATAAATATTCATTTTTCTACAATATACCCAACGCATTACTAAACAATAAATTACAAATTTATTTACTTTACAAAATCTTGATAACTCAAGTAAATGCATCAACATTAAGCCGATAACGTGTGTTTATTTAATCAGAGGATTTGATATTTTACAACTTTAGATTGGAAATTCTATTTTTAGTTGGTATTTTCATCCTGAAAATGAGTGACCATATTTGTTGCTCGAATTATGTAAAAACACATAAATAAGCAAATTAAAGCATATACAACATAACCTATTCTAAATTTTCAAGTTCCTTATTGATTTCTTGAAAATGAAGAGTTGCAATTGGTAATAACAATATCGGTATTCTGTCGGCAAAGGCAAAAAAACATAAATCTCGCATCTTTGTAACAGAAGTGACTAAATTACAGACAAGTATCTGTAAACAAATAAGATCAGGCTATTTACTGACAAACACGGCTAACGATATATCATAAGCTTATAAAGTATGAAATTTCAGAGAATCCACAAATTGTTAATTGCAATTATATTGCTTGTAGCATTTTGTGCCTTTACAGATAAAAAACCTCAAAATCCTGTCACTAAAGGCAATGCGATTACCAATGACACGATACCTGAAGTTATAGTATCTAGCCCAAAACTAATATCCAAATCAAAATCTGATCGATATAAAATATACTTGAAATATTGCAATGAAATTGTTAAAGATACGATCCTTCAAACCGGATATCTAAATTTTGACACATTGAGAGTATCCTTCATTCCTGTGAATAAGCTATATTTTGGAAAACCGATTATAAAGTCGCTTCAACTTTCAAAGGAATTAGCCAATATCATCGTAATGGACACCATTTGGAATAAAATAGAAGCTCCGGAATACCGATCAACCTGGGAATATTATATTTTGGCCAAACATCCAATGCCCGCAAAAAAAAATATAATTGAGATTGACTATACCAATAAAATCATCGTTACCAGACTAAGGGAATACATGATGAAAAGAAGTAAACCCCTTCCCATAAGTGACTGGGATAAATATATCAACAACAAATCGAGCAGAAATCAACCTACCGAACAGTATTTCTAAATATCCAGACGTGCAAATTTCCCCAAGCAACCAACTCCAATAAGCAAAACCCAGTGATTTTGGCTGTGTGATGGGCTATACGACATTCCCGTACAAATCAAACTCTTCTGAACTGGTAATTTCAACTTCACAAAACTGTCCCTTTTTCAGCGAAACTTCCTTGCTGATCAACACTTCGCCATCCACTTCCGGCGAATCAAACTCAGTACGTCCAACATAGAATTCTTCGTCTTCCCGATCGATGATCACTTTCAGAGTCTGCCCTATTCTTTCGGCATTTAACTGAGACGAAACAATTTGCTGAATGCCCATCAATTCTTCGACACGAGCTTGTTTTACATCTTCAGGAATATCGTCCGAATATTTCTTGTACCCATAAGTTCCTTCTTCGTGCGAATAAGAGAAAGCGCCCAAACGGTCGAACCGATGTTTGCTGACAAAGCTTTTCAGCTGTTCAAAATCTTCTTTGGTTTCACCCGGATGGCCGATCAGCATGGTTGTACGGATGGCAATTCCGGGAACTTCTTCCTTAATTTTCTGAAGTAAAGCTTCAGTTTCTTCAGTAGTAACCTGGCGCAACATGTGTTTCAGCACGTTATTCGAACTATGCTGAAGCGGAATATCAATGTATTTGCAGAGTTTCGGAACGGTCTTAAACAGCGGCAAAATGTCCATCGGGAACTTGGTCGGATATAAGTAATGAAGTCGAATCCATTCAATTCCATCAACTTCAGCAATTTTCTGAATCAGTTCTGCCAGCATTCCTTTTCCGTATAAATCGATGCCGTAATACGACAAATCCTGGGCAATAAGCAAAATCTCTTTTACACCACTTTTTGCCAGATATTTGGCTTCTTTCACCAAGTCATCCATCGATTTAGAAACATGTTTCCCCGTCATTCCCGGAATAGCGCAAAAGGCACAAACGCGGTTACATCCTTCAGATATCTTGAGGTAAGCAAAATGCGAGGGTGTTGTGATCTTTCGCTCATAAATAAATTCAGGGCGATAAGTTGCCTTCAGTTCGCCAACCAAGGCTTTCAAATCGAACTTTCCGAAAAACTTATCTACTTCCGGAACTTCCTGTTCCAAATCGGTTTTGTAACGCTCCGAAAGACAGCCCATCACATATAATTTATCAATGTCGCCGCGACCTTTGGCATCAACAAACTGCAAAATAGTATTCACCGACTCCTCTTTGGCATCGTGAATAAATCCGCAGGTATTGATCACTACGATATCCGAATCTGCATCATTCGAATCGTGAACCACTTCGAAACCATCCTTCGAAAGCTGATTCAGTAATACTTCCGAGTCAACCAGATTCTTTGAGCAACCCAAAGTCACCACATTTATTTTTTGCTTCTTCATTTTTCTATTTTTTAGCCAATAAGGCCCTAAGTCACAAAGTTAACACCAACGATTTTTTAATCTGTTTTGGCTTAAAACAGTATACTTTAATAAAAGTTCTGAATTCGTGTCCATCCAAAAGAAAGGCCAGCAAAAGCCAGCCATATCGTTTTTCATTCTCCGGTCTTCCGTCTCCAAACTACGGACTATTTCTTAACTAAACAGCGATTCAACAAATTCCCTTCTCCGGAAAATCTGTAAATCTTCCATCTTTTCACCTATACCAATGTATTTAACCGGAATTTTAAACTGATCGGAGATGCCAATTACCACACCACCTTTTGCTGTTCCATCGAGTTTTGTAAGTGCCAGAGCGGAAACCTCGGTAGCTTTTGTAAACTGCTTGGCCTGTTCAAATGCGTTTTGTCCGGTTGAACCATCAAGAACAAGCAAAACCTCGTGAGGCGCAGTTGGCACTACCTTTTTCATGACTGATTTAATCTTGCTCAGTTCGTTCATCAGGTTCACTTTGTTGTGCAAACGTCCGGCAGTATCAATAATCACCACATCGGCGCCCTGTGCTTTTGCCGATGAAAGTGTATCGTAAGCAACAGAAGCAGGATCGGCACCCATCACCTGCTTAACAAGTGGCACTTGTACCCGATCGGCCCAAATCTGAAGTTGATCGATGGCCGCTGCTCTAAACGTATCAGCTGCACCTAAAACTACTTTTTTACCGGCTGCTTTAAAATGCCAGGCAAGTTTTCCAATAGTGGTTGTTTTACCAACACCATTCACGCCAACAACCATGATTACATAGGGTTCATTGCTTTCAGGAAGGTCAAAATCGGCAATATCGTTGCTGTTATTTTCTTCAAGCAAACTGGCAATCTCTTCTTTCAAGATACCATTCAATTCGGAAGTTCCCATGTATTTATCGGCCGAAACGCGCTTTTCGATGCGTTCGATAATTTTCAGAGTCGTTTCAACGCCGACATCCGAAGAAATCAGAATTTCTTCCAGATTGTCCAACACTTCATCGTCAACCTTGGTTTTCCCAATGATAGCGCGGCTAATCTTTGTAAAAACACTTTCTTTGGTTTTTGCAAGCCCTTGGTCAAGGCTTTCTTTTTTCTTGCTGTTAAAAATTCCGAAAATACCCATATTAGCACCTGTATTAAAGAGCGGCAATTTAGTAATATAAAATGAATCAGCCTTACAGACGTAAAACGATCTGCTTTAGAGGCTTAATTCAATAAAAAAAGCCTTCACCAACGATGAAAGCTTTTTATTATAGAGAGATTTTGATCTATTTCTTGAAATGATCTTTTACATTTTCATTAGGAACAATTTCTTCCTGAAATGTATAAGCACCGGTTTTTTCGGATTTTACCATTTTCACAACTTTCGCGTAACCCTTACCGGCACCTTTTTGTAATGATGCAACTACTTTCTTTGCCATACTATTTATTATTTAATTTCGCGGTGTACAGTAACTCGCTTTAAGTTAGGATTGTATTTCTTTTTCTCCAAACGCTCAGGAGTATTCTTCCTGTTTTTGGTAGTAATGTACCTTGAAGTTCCGGGAACCCCACTGGTTTTTTGCTCGGTACATTCCATGATTACCTGAATTCTATTGCCTTTCTTAGCCATCTCTTAAAGCTTTAAATAGTTGTAATTAAACCTTTTACCTTCGCAGCGTTTAACGATGCATTCAACCCGTTTTTGTTGATTGTACGGATACCGTTGGCTGAAACAGTCAAAGAAATCCAACGATCTTCTTCAGGTAGATAAAACTTCTTCTTAAACAAATTAGGAAGGAACTTCCGTTTTGTTCTACGTTTTGAATGAGAAACATTGTTTCCCACCATTACTTTTTTACCAGTTATTTGACAAACTCTTGACATTGTCTTATTTTTTTAATCAGAACCTCACATTTTTCAAACAGCTCGCAAAATAAGTACATTTTCTTCAAACGATCAAATAGTTTGAGAAGTTTTTTCGATAATTTTCAACATCTCATTGTTCAAAAATAATAAGTCCTCAAATTGCATCCGTTTAGAACAAAAAAAATTACATTCGTTTAAACCCTTTTATCCACACAATGCTCTTTAATTCAATCACCTATTTTTTCTTTATCATCATTGTCTTTGCATTGTATTGGTCGGTTCTCCTGAAGAATTTTAAGTGGCAAAATCTATTTCTTTTTATTGCGAGTTATTGCTTTTACGGATGGTGGGATGTTCGATTTTTAGCTCTCATTTTTATTAGCTCGTCAGTCGATTTTTTTCTGGGAAGAGCCATTTTCAACGAACCAGTCAGGAAGAAAAAGCAGCATTTGCTCGGATTATGTATATTTATTAATCTGGGGATGCTCGTTTTTTTTAAATATTACAACTTTTTCACGGTCAGTTTCTCAAGTATGATTGAGCAACTTGGATTTCATTCAAACCCACATACACTTCAGATTATTTTACCAGTCGGAATTAGTTTTTACACGTTTCAATCGCTAAGTTATTCAATCGACATATACCGGAACAAAATAAAACCCACAAACAATTTTATTTCGTTCATGACTTTCGTCTCATTCTTTCCCCAACTGGTGGCAGGTCCTATCGAAAGAGCTTCTGAATTGTTGCCACAGTTTTTGAAAGCACGGACGTTTGATAAGGAAAAAGTAAAATCAGGCTTCCGGTTTATTCTATGGGGTTTGTTTAAAAAGATGGTTATTGCTGATCGTCTGGCTTATTTTGTCGATCATGTTTATAATTCGTCGGCAAACTACTCGGGAATAGCGCTGATTGCAGTAGCTTTTATGTTTGGGTTCCAGATTTATTGTGATTTCTCGGGATACTCAGATATTGCAATCGGATCGGCTCGCCTACTTGGGTTCGATCTGATGCAAAACTTTCGATCTCCCTATTTTTCGAAAAGTCTTCAGGAATTTTGGCAACGCTGGCATATTTCGCTGTCAACTTGGTTTCGAGACTATGTTTATATTCCATTAGGTGGAAATAAGGTCTCTAAAAAACACTGGATTATAAATATTCTGATAACATTTACGTTATCGGGTCTGTGGCATGGTGCTGCAGCAACATTTGTTTTATGGGGATTTTTGCATGGATCGTTTTTGATCGTTGAGTCGTTCATTAAACCCGATCGACCAAGTAAATTGAGAAATTGGGTTGGTTTTTTAATGACGTTTTCGTTCGTGAATTTTGCCTTGATTATTTTCAGATCGAAGTCGCTGGATCAGAGCTATGAAATATTTAGCCGGATAACCGACATGAATTGGATATTTATAGATCAACTTAAACATGCATGGCAAACAAGTAATCTGTTTAAGGAATTTGCAATTTCTATAATTATCGGATTTCCAATTTTCCTGCTTACTGAGATCTTAATCAGGAAGAATGATTTTAATGAATTGATTGTCAATCTATCAACAACAAAAAGATGGAGTTTGTATTTGTTTTTCACCGCATTGATCCTGATTTTTGGTGTTTTGAATTTAGCTCCGCAATTCATTTATTTTCAGTTCTGACATGAAACAATCCATAAAAAGATCTATGCTGATATTTTTCAACAATGAATTCAATCTGGTAATTAAAAAACAAATTACGGATAGATGAAATAGCCATAAGAGCAAATGCCCATACAAACCGAAAATGTATAAATGGCTATTCGCTTCGCGGATTTCGCAAGCTCAATTCCATGAGTACGTTATAAATTTCAACAAAGCAAAAACATTTTATACGAATGAAAGAGGTCATACAAAAAATAGCTTTATTCTTTGGATTACTTGCCTTGCCGGCTGTAACGTTACTTATATTACCCTACTCCAATGAATTTGCGCGACATTTCATTAAAGATGATTGTTACAATCACGGAGCCTGGATTTTTGATCGCCTCACAAAAAATACGACTCCGATTGATATCGCATTTATTGGTTCGTCTCACACCATTCATTCTTTCCAGGAAAATAAAATGGAAGGCCTATTAGGGAACAGACTTCATTTGGCCAATCTGGGCTACTGTCGATTTGGACGAAACCTGGAATATTTATTTGTAAAAGAACTAGTTGCAAGCAAAAATCCAAAATTGGTGGTCATCGAAGTACACGAAGACGAGTCAAAAAACAGCCATGATATCTTTCCTTTTCTGGCTGATACAAAAGATTTGTTAATTAGTCCAACATTTCTAAACCGCGACTATTTTTCAGATGTATTTAAAGGAGTTTCAGCAAGATTGGAACAATTTAAAACAAAAACCATTTTTCAGGAGAAAT
Organism: Aquipluma nitroreducens; assembly: GCF_009689585.1. Classification (GTDB taxonomy): domain Bacteria; phylum Bacteroidota; class Bacteroidia; order Bacteroidales; family Prolixibacteraceae; genus Aquipluma; species Aquipluma nitroreducens. The sequence goes on from NZ_AP018694.1 coordinate 811,430, forward strand.
ATCCGGAGAATGACCTAAATCTATACGGCTACGGAGAATCGGACAGAATAGCGAGTGAAGAAGAATTTTTAAAGAACAAGGAAGGATGGGGCAAATGGACCAAGAGACGAGGTTCCCCTGAATTAGAAAAAATACAGCTAAAATATCCATATGCTTATTTGACTAGAACAATCAAGTTGCTGAATGACAAAAAGATACCATTCATTTTCGTGTATTTACCCGAGAGCGGATCTAATTTTCAGACTCCACTACGACTGGATTTTTATAAACAATACGGACCAGTTCTGATTTTACCAGACTCAATATTGAAAAACCCGACCAATTGGATGGACGATATGCACTTTAATAATCGAGGTGCCGGTCAGGTTTCGGAATGGATGGCAAAAAAATTAAAACAAATACTCGAGGAAAAATGTCTTATTGATCATACTGATTAATGTATTCTGATTCAAATCATATATTTGTATGAATAATAAATATGAAACCAACTAAAAAGTGAATTCGCAAACAAACAAATACTACCCAACCATTTTAGGAGCCATTCATCTGGTGGTTCTTTATACTTTCATTCAAACCATCATCGATTTTCCGCTTGCACTGTTCGATTATTACAATGGGACTGATTATCTCTATAATCCATTCAAGAAAATCATTTTGGGTGTTGGATCACCTGCTTTCATTTTCTATTATGCCTACCGGAAAGCCGGTGTAAAGCTTAACGAACTTTTTCCATCCAAATCGTTTAATGTATTTATCCTGATTCCGGTCTTGGTCTTTCTTTGGGCTGCCCAAAATCTGATCGGAGAAGTGAACATTGCATTAGATAAAGTATTGCCACCACCTTCGTGGTTCTGGGAGTTGTTCAATAAAATTTTTGAAAGCGATTATGGAATTTATGGTGCAATTCTGAAAGTTGCCATTATAGCGCCGGTCGTTGAAGAGCTGATATTCAGGGGTGTGATTATGCATGGTTTGATGCGAAACTATTCGAAATTTACGGCAGTTTTTGTTTCAGCTTTAATGTTTGCATTATTCCATCTCAATCCATGGCAATTCCCGGCGACTTTTATTCTCGGCCTTCTGCTTGGCATTCTGATGGTTCGTACCCGCAACATCTACTTGTGTATTCTGGGGCATGCCTTCAATAATGGACTGGTGTTAGTTAGCATTCAGTTTTCGAATCAATTACAAAACACTTCATTTTTCCAAAGCAGCAAATCCAGTCAACTCATGATCAGCACGTTGCTTGCAGCTATCGCGTTGGTTTTCATCTTTATTATTAGCAGCAGAAACGATTCCGAAACGAATTAAATCGAATGATTTGTTTGCTTATTTTGAATAAGCACTATATTTACAACTCATAAATTTCCAGAAAAACCAAGTACATGGAACGAGTTGCCATTTTCCCGGGGTCATTTGATCCGTTTACCGTTGGACACGAAAGCATCGTAAAACGCGCGATCCCGCTATTCGACAAAATCATTATCATGATCGGATTTAACTCCAGCAAACGTTCGTTCTTTTCGGTCGCAAAAAGAGAAACATGGATCAACGAAGTTTTCAAAAACGAGCCCAAAGTTACCGTTCAATGTCACGAAGGACTAACCGTTGACTTCTGTAAACAAGTGAATGCACAATATATATTAAGAGGTTTGCGTACTTCGGCTGATTTTGAGTTCGAACGCGCCATTGCTCAGATCAACAAAAAAATGCTCCCGAAAATTGAATCGGTTTTCCTTTTAACCATGCCAGAACACACTCCAATAAATTCTACAATTGTCCGCGACATCATTCTGCATGGTGGAGATCCGAGCATGTTTTTGCCATCGTCATTAGATATGTCAGAATTTAAGCTAGAAAAATAATTATTGCCTGATTCATGCGTTTTGATGTATGAATCAAGTTCTCATCAATCCGTCTTATCGTCGTGAAAAGAAGTATATTACTATCCATCTTCATTTTATTTGGCTTGCTTGCAACTGAAAAATCATGGTCGGCCACAGTCAAGATTTCAGGAAAAGCTCCTGAATACGCCATGAATTCAATCGAACTTTACACGCTTCACGACATCGTTTCCGAAGAAAAAATAAAACTGGGAACCTTTCGATTTAGTGCAGATGGCTTGTTTAACCTGGACGTTGAAATTACTGAAACCACACTCTGCCTGGCCGATTTTGACGGCTATCACGGAATGATATACATTGAACCCGGCAAGTCGTACCAAATTGTATTTCCGCCCAAACGAACATTAACCGAATCACAAAAAAGGAATCCATTTGCAAAACCGGAGCCGGTTTGGTTTGGAATTCTAAATCCGTCAAAAGACGAGTTGAATCTCAAAATACAGCAGTTTGAGCAAGAATATGCCAAACTTGAGAATCGGTATTTCGACCAAATATTCGCAAATCAATCCAAATCGTTGGTCGACACCGTCAATCTGAAACTTGAGAAAGAATTTCCAAAAACAAATTCATCGTTTTTCGAGTCGCACAAGTTTTTCAGAAAGGCGAACCTTGAGTTTGCACTCAATCAAGGTAAATCTGCTGAATTTATGGAAACCTATTTCAGCCATTCAAAACCCATGAGTAATTTGGCTGCCTATTCAGTCATATTCAATCAGGTTTTTATGAATTATTTCAGTATGCTCTCCAACGCACCAAACAGTACTGAAATCAGGAACCGAATCAATTCAGCCAACCTGACAAAGCTTGATGATTATTTTCAAAAACAGCTGCATTTCAACAAGGAACTTTCGCATTTGGTGCTGATTAAATCGATGAATGATGCTTATTATAGCAAGCAATTTTCGAAAGCATTGATTCTGAAATTACTCGATCAGATGAAGTCGCCAGAATGGAGCGCTTACGAGCAAAAAACAGCGCAATTAATCCATTCAAAACTTACCTATTTAACCAGCGGCACTAATCCACCATCAATTATCCTGAAGAATTTAAACGGTCAAAAAGTAAATTTTTCTGATTATCCGAACACATACATTTACCTCCATTTCACCGATCCAAAAAACTCCATTTGCCGCCAGCATCTGGATGCGCTGAAAGCCATTTCGGCTCGCTACAAAGAAAAAATGGTGATTATTAATGTGATTCCGGAGATTAAAGGGTTTAAAAATGGAAGCGGATGGCCTGGAATATTTACGACTACCGATAGCAATACAGAAACAAGCTACAAAGTAAAAACCTACCCAAATTCGTTTTTGATTGGCAAAGATGGGAAGTTGTTACTTTCGCCAGCGCCAAATCCAATCGATGGACTCGACCGGCAATTAGGGCAGCTTTTCAAAAGTGATTACTTCAAGGAAATGCAGAAACAGAACAACCCGGATGTTAAATAATTGGTAACGATTTTTTCAGAAAATCGATCAAACTGGAATACGTTTTGGAATATACCCGATCCAAATCTGCGATGGAGAACCATGTCACTTCGTGAATATCTTCTTCAACTTGAGGAACCGGAATTTCGTTACCTGAATAATTCATTAGAAACCATTTAGTTTCCTTTAGCACCAAATTATTCAGGTGTGGCAAATAAGGAGACCGGTAGATATGAAACGTTGAATCAAGTTGATTGATGACATGAAGTCCAGACAAACCACACTCCTCCTCAACCTCACGAACGGCAGCTAATTCAGGAGTTTCTTTCTTTTCAATCTTCCCCTTAGGAAGATCCCAAACGCCCAACCGTTTAATAAAAAGGAATGCCCCTTCTGAGTTCCGAACCAATCCACCAGCAGCCGGAATCTCAACAAACTGACTTTTAAAATGCTCCCAGGCAGTATCAACTTCATGATTCAAAATGAAAAACCCAGAAGGAGTTTCTGTAGATTCAATTTGCGATATTATCTGATTCACAACATCATAACTCACCAAATCAAATATCTCAGTAATGTTATTATTTAATGATTTATTCATTTCTGAACCGAACTGAATGATAGAACCATTGAAAAAAACTTTGTACATTTGCGAGTATTAAAAGATAAAAGAAAACAATCATGCTTGAACAAATTCAACTCGAAGTTACAAAGAAACTATTACACATTAACACCATAAAAGTACAGCCCAACAATCCGTTTACCTGGGCTTCAGGCTGGAAAGCTCCAATTTATTGCGACAACCGTAAAATCTTGTCGTATCCTGAAGAGCGTACTTTTATTTGCCAGAAGTTTTGCGAAATCATCCGCGAAAAGTACCCACAGGCCGAAGTTATTGCCGGAGTTGCTACCGGGGCTATCGCTCATGGCATGTTGGTTGCTCAGGAATTAGGCCTGCCATTTATTTATGTTCGGGCAAAACCAAAAGACCACGGGCTCGAAAACCTGATTGAAGGTGACATGAAAGCTGGTCAGAAAGTGGTGATCATTGAAGATTTGATTTCAACTGGATTGAGTAGCCTGAAAGCTGCTGATGCAATCACCAATTTTGGTGGCGATGTTCTTGGAATGGTTGCCATTTTTACCTACAACTTTCCACAAGCACGTAAAAACTTTGAAGATGCAGGTCTTGAGTTGACTGCTCTAAGCCGTTACCAGATTTTGATTGAACAGGCAATCGAATTGGGTGATGTTAGGCCCGAAGAAGTAGAAAAACTCAACCAATGGCGTGAAAATCCTGAAAGTTGGGGTCTATAGATTATTCATTACATCTTATAATCTCCCCTTTTCTGTGAGGAAGAGGGGATTTTCTTTTTAAAACCTAAGCAGAATGAGTACCACAAAATATGTAAGCGACGTAAAAGTCATCAATAATAATCAGGAAGTTATCTTCAATTACCTGTCAAACTTCGAAAACCTGTCAAAATACGTCAACGAGGGATTATTGACAAAAATGACAGAGCAAATTCCACAGATTAAGATTTCGAATTTCGAATCGGATGCTGACTCATGCCGTTTCCAGATTGCTGGAATGGGCCTTGCCGAAATCAGGATCATTGAACGTGAACCGCACAAAACCATCAAGATAAACAGTAGTGGCGGCATGCCTGTTGGAATAACATTTTGGATTCAGTTGCTTCCGGTTTCGGCCTACGAGACCAAACTTCGCCTTACATTAGATGCCGATATGAGCATGATGATTAAAATGATGGTCAATAAAAAGCTGGAAGAAGGAATTAACCGACTGGCCGACATGCTGGCTGCATTGCCTTACAGGTAGTGGCCAGTATTCAGTCACGGTTTGCAGAAAAGACGAAAGACAGGATACAAATGGGTGATTAGTCAATAATTCAGTCCTTCAATCCTTCAGTTTTTTGCAGAAATTCAACTTCCTTGAAATGAAATTCCAATACTTCTCCGTCATTCTTTCGGATAATTAATTGTCCAATTTCGTTAACACCGAGAATTTCACCTTCAAAAACTAAATCTTCAGCTTTAAAAAAATGCTTTTCATTTATGCGATAAAGAGCAGAGATAAATTCCCGATCAATTAGTTCTTCTTCTCTATTTCGCAAAAGAGCATAATACCAGTTTATTCCGGATAATATTTCGGCCAGAATAACCTCACGATCGTAGTGCTGATTTGTCAGCATTTTTAGAGATACCGGATTAGGGGCATTACTGTAAAAAATGGTTTGATTCACATTCAGGCCAATACCAACAATAGAGCTTTTCAACAATCCACTCATAATTGAATTTTCAATCAAGATACCACCGAGTTTCCGATTGCCGGCATAAATATCATTGGGCCATTTTATTTTTAATGAATCAACATACTTATTCAGAGCCTTATAAATACCTAAAGCGACTACTTTAGATATCATAAATTGCCTACGAATCTCCAAGAATACTGGACTCAAAACAACTGAAAAGAGTAGGTTTTCATTTGGCAGGCTTTCCCATGAATTGTTCTGTTGTCCTCGACCAGATGTTTGTTCATATGCCAAAAAGACAGTACCTTCCGACAACCCATTTTCACGTATTTGGCGGTTGGCATAGTTGTTGGTAGAATCTGTCACCTTGAGGCGTACAATTAAATTTCCAATAATTTGATCCATGCTACTGAGTTAAGTTTGCATTTACATTTAATGCTGAAATTTCGTCGCACAAGTTTAATCACTTATAATAAGGTAAAAAATTTATCTTTGTAGTTCTAATAAAAAATTATGGATAAAAGCGTTAAAGAAACTGAAACTGAACAATTGTTGAAAGCCATTGTTGAAGGAATTCAAAGAAAAAAAGGACTTGAAATCGTTAAAATAGACTTAACAAAAATTAATCATACTGAATGTAAATATTTCATCATTTGCCACGGAAACTCGGTTACACATGTCGATGCCATAGCTCATTCGGTTGAAGACACCGTTGAAGAACTCATGAACGAAAGTGCCTGGCACAAAGACGGATATCGAAATTCAATCTGGATCTTACTCGATTATGCCGAGATTATGGTACACGTTTTTCAAAAAGAATCCAGAAACTTTTACGACCTTGAAAACTTATGGGCCGATGCACACATCGAATTAATTAAAGAAGAAAACTAATAAATAATGGGAAACAATAATAAAAACAAGGAAAAGCTAAATATCGGGAATATGGGTTCGGGGAATAAAGCCCCCAAATTTAATCCCTATTGGATATATGGTGTAGTAATTATCGCTTTTCTGGCCATCCAGTGGTTTACCTTGGGTGGAGGACCGGTTGAGACAAACTGGAACGAAGTAAAAACAACCATACTGGCCAACAACGATGTTAAAAAAATTGTTGTTGTCAATGAAAAAGAAGCTCAGGTATATCTGAAAGAAAGCAGTTACGACAAATATTCTGCAAAGCTAAACAATGGATTTACTGCACCGCAAAAAGTTGGGCCACACTATTTCTTCGAAATTGGTCCACCGGAAGCATTTGCAAACAACCTAAAAGAGGCTCAGGCCAATGTTGCTGAAGAAAATAAAGTTGGCATCGAATATAAGACTGTCCACAACTATTTGGGCGAATTATTGAACTGGATTCTTCCGTTTGCAATCATCATTTTAATCTGGTGGTTTATCTTCAAGCGGATGAGTAAAGGAACTGGTGGTGGTGGTGCCGGCAATATTTTCAATGTCGGTAAATCGCAGGCCAAAGTATTTGACAAAGATTCAAGAGTTTCAAATACATTTAAAGATGTTGCCGGATTAGCTGAAGCAAAACAGGAAGTGGAAGAAATTGTCGATTTCCTGAAAAGTCCGACTAAATTCACCAAATTAGGAGGTAAAATTCCAAAAGGAGCACTACTCGTGGGCCCTCCGGGAACCGGAAAAACATTACTGGCCAAAGCTGTAGCCGGAGAAGCCAATGTTCCTTTCTTCTCGATGTCGGGATCCGACTTTGTTGAGATGTTTGTCGGAGTTGGTGCTTCGCGTGTTCGCGATTTATTCAAACAGGCCAAAGAGAAAGCGCCTTGCATTGTGTTTATCGACGAAATTGATGCCATTGGACGTGCCAGAGGCAAAAACCCAAACATGGGATCGAACGATGAGCGTGAGAATACACTGAATCAGCTTTTAACTGAAATGGATGGTTTTGACACCAATTCAGGAGTAATTATATTGGCCGCGACTAACCGCGCCGACATTCTCGACAAAGCTTTAATGCGTGCTGGCCGTTTCGACCGCCAGATACACGTTGAATTACCCGATTTAAACGAGCGAGAAGAAATATTCAATGTTCATTTAAGGCCTATAAAACTTTCACCGGAAATTGATCCTGCTTTTCTGGCCAAACAGACTCCGGGATTCTCGGGCGCCGACATTGCTAACGTATGTAACGAATCGGCTCTAATTGCAGCCCGACACAATAAAGATTTAGTCGACAAACAAGACTTTTTGGATGCCGTTGACCGAATAATTGGAGGTCTGGAAAAAAAGAATAAAATCATTTCGGTGGATGAAAAACGCCGGATCGCTTATCATGAAGCCGGACACGCTACTATAAGCTGGTTGCTCGAACATGCTCATCCATTGGTAAAAGTGACCATTGTTCCGCGTGGAAAAGCGCTGGGTGCTGCATGGTATCTTCCTGAAGAACGGTCGATTACAACAAAAGATCAGTTGCTTGATGAAATGTGTTCTGCCTTGGGTGGCCGTGCTGCCGAGCAAATTTCGTTCAACAGCATCTCTTCCGGAGCGCAAAACGACCTCGAAAAAGTGACCAAGCAGTCGTACGCCATGGTAAGTATTTTTGGCATGAGCGAAAAAGTTGGAAACGTAAGTTTTTACGACTCGTCAGGTCAGAATGAATACGGATTCACCAAACCTTACAGCGAAAAAACAGCTGAATTGATCGATTCAGAATCGAAACTATTGATTGAAACGCAATATGCAAGAGCTCTGGAAGTTTTGACAGCGAACAAAGAAGGTCACGAAAAATTGGCTGAATTACTTTTGGAAAAAGAAGTTATCTTCAGCGAAGACCTTGAAAACGTATTTGGAAAACGCAAATGGGGAAAACCTTTGATGGTTGCTGAAGTAAAAAAAGAAATAGCTGCCGGACTTCTCGAAAACAAAGAAGCTCCTGCTACTTCTGAATCGACAACTGCATAATGGATTCGGCAAGAAATAATATTTTGGCCCGGTTAAAGGCCGCACAGGATAAAAGAGGTGAAATTGGGGAAAACATCCCTGATTTCACCTCTCCTATTTACCATCCGCTCAACGATTCGTTAAGTCTGGAATTTAAAACGAACCTCGAGATGATTGGGGGACAAGTTTATCTGCTTAGATCGAAATCAGAGGTTACAGATCAGATCAAACAGATTTGCGAGGAAAAACACCAGGATCGAATTTTTTGTACCGACCCAAAACTTCAGGAAATACTTCAGGATAGTATTCAAATTGATTCGGATGAAAACTCATTTTTAACATTAAATATTGGAATTACAGGCTGCGAATTCCTGGTAGCGCATTTGGGTTCGGTCATGATTAGTTCTGCCCAAATTTCAGGACGACGCTTAAATGTCTTTCCGGAAACACATGTAGTTATAGCTCACCAATCGCAATTGACAGATTATTTGGATGGGGCTCTTGAGAAATTGCAAAACAAATACAAAAATGAGTTACCTTCGTTAATCAGCAACATCACCGGGCCAAGCCGCACAGCCGATATTGAAAAGACATTGGTTATGGGCATGCATGGTCCAAAATCGCTGATTGTCATCATCTCTGAAGAACCGATTTAACATCTGAAACTATGGAAAAAGACTGGGTATGTGTATTTCACTCTGAACAAGGATTTCAGGCTGAAATAGCTCGTGAAATTCTCGAAAACGAAGAAATCAATTGTGTTGTACTTAACGAACATGACTCAACATTTCCATCAATTGGTGATTTGGAAATATGGGTTCACCAGGATTTCGAAGTAAAAGCAACTGAACTTTTAAAAGATTTAATCCTTTGAAGAAATTAATTACGCGAACGATTACCGGAATCGTTCTTGTTTTGGTTATGCTGACAGCTATTTTTGTCAGCTCGTATAGTTATGCGATCCTCTTCCTCATTATTTTAATAGCCAGCATTCACGAGTTCACGAACCTTTTTAAAGAATCTGAAGTTCGACCTAACAGTTACTTTAGTTATCTGGTTTCAATTTGTCTGTTTATTGTGACTTTCCTGATCGCAAAAGGGATCGTCGAAGTCAGGTATTTTCTGGCGCTACTGCCATTCTTCCTGATGATTATGGCTGCCGAACTTTACCGCAAGCAAAACAAACCGGTCGAAAACATTGCCGTAACAATTTTTGGTATCATTTACCTGGCCATACCGGTATCATTGATCAACTTTCTGGTTTTCCCCGAAATACTATCATCAACAAATGCCTATACCCCAAAACTATTAATTGCATTGTTTTCGCTGATCTGGATCTACGATTCAGGAGCATATTTGGTAGGGGTATCCATTGGAAAACATCGGCTATTCGAGCGTATTTCGCCAAAAAAATCATGGGAAGGTGCCATTGGCGGAACACTTATCGCAATCACTGCATCGTATTTCATTTCCAGTGTTATTCCTGAAATCAATTTGATTCATTGGATTGCAATTAGCGTTTTAACTGTAGTTTCATCAACTTTTGGAGATTTAACCGAATCGATGTTTAAACGCTATTTCGGAATTAAAGACAGCGCAAATGTACTTCCCGGACACGGAGGCCTACTCGACCGCTTCGACTCTTTGTTCTTTGCGGCCCCGATGGTGGTGATTTACCTGAAACTTTTTGTTGAATAACTTTTTACATCCCAACTTAACAGCGATTTTCATTTTGGCCTGACGATTATTCGGTTTTTGTTTACTTAAATTCAGCGATGCAATTAAAAAGCACAATTATTTGCTATTTTTGAAGCCAAAATATAAAACTTAATATGAAGTTTCATAAAGCCGGCACTACTACTATTTACTATGCAACTGCAATATTCGCGGTTCTCATTCTCATTTCGTGGTTTTTAATCACTGACAATGCCATCAAACTGGGTATTCTGGGAGCCTATGGATTGGTATATTTCCTGATTATTCAATTCTTCAGGTATCCGGAGCGAAGCATCGTTCAGGATGAAAATGCGATTATATCCCCTGCCGACGGAAAAATCTGTGAAATCAAAGAAACGATTGAATCAGAATATCTGGGGACAAAATGCCTTCAGGTTTCCATATTTATGTCGCCAACCAACGTACACATTAACTGGATTCCCGTTCCTGGACAGGTAACCTATATGAAGCACAAGGATGGTGAGTTTTATGCAGCCTTTAAAGACAAATCAGCAGAAGAAAACGAGCGTACCACAACAGCGGTCAAAATCAGGGATGGGCGCGAAATTGTAATGAAACAAATTGCCGGTGCAATGGCTCGCCGAATCATAAACTACGTTCAAGTTGGCGACAATGTTGATCAAACAACAGAACTGGGTTTCATCCGGTTTGGTTCGCGGGTCGATTTATATTTACCCCTTGGCACCAAACTGAATGTAAAACTGAGAGACAAGGTTAAAGGCTCGCAGACCATCATTGGCCAAATTTAGTTATGAGTCAAAAAAACAATATATTTTTCTGGGTACCCAACGCCATTACCTCCATGAATCTGGTTTGTGGTAGTTTGTCGGTTTTCTTTGCCATCGACGGACAATTGGGATGGGCTTCTGTTTTCATATTTGCCGCCGCAGTTTTCGATTTTCTCGACGGTTTTGCAGCCCGGTTACTAAAAGCTTATTCTGCCATTGGAAAAGAACTCGATTCACTGGCCGATATGGTTTCTTTTGGACTGGCGCCTGCCGCTATGGTATTTACCATGCTCCAACTGACATTGTTTGGTAAAATTCAGCTTATACAAAATATCGAAGGAAACTTTAGCCAATGGCTTTTGCTCTTCACCAGTCTGGTTATCCCGGTTGCCGGAGCTTTCCGTTTGGCCAAATTTAACACCGATGACCGGCAAAGCGAACAATTTTTAGGTATGCCCATACCGGCTAACGCTATATTTTTTGCATCGCTTGGCCTTATCCTCGAATTGGGCACCAAAGAGGCTATTGTTCCCTTTATCCTGAACAAATATATACTGCTAATTGCGATATTTGCCTGTTCGTTCCTGATGGTTTCTGAATTGCCTATGTTTAACCTGAAATTCAAGAACCTGAAATTAAAAGAAAATGCACTTCGTTTTCTTTTTCTGGGAGTAACATTATTTATGTTGGTTTTCCTTCAAATCTACGCATTACCACTTATCATTATCTGGTACGTGCTACTTTCGGTAATTAGCCACCTGGCAGGAAAAAAATAAAGCTCACCAACAATATTTTAACGGTAAGAGTGCTATGGAAACATAACACTCTTTTTCTTTTTATAAAACATCAAATTCGATATAAAAAAAGATAAGACGCTATGCAAACGATTGCCTTTTCATAAGTGTCAGCTTTACACGTTAATATTTTAACGTAAACGTTAAGCTTTGGATATTATTCCACCGTTACCCTTACCCCACTTCAATTCTACCAGAATATATTTTCTAGTTTTACGAACAAATTGATCGAATAATCGTTTATCTCATCACAATAAACATTTAAAAATGCCTCAAGATTATATACCAATATTGATTCAATCGCTGGTTGTTCTGGGTTTTGTAATTACCACCATGCTGGCAACTCATTTACTGGGACCAAAGCGATCATCAAAAGCCAAACTCGAGAATTTCGAATGTGGGATCGAAGGAATGGGAAATGCTCGTAGTCCATTTTCAGTAAAATATTTTTTAATCGCCATACTCTTCGTACTCTTTGATGTAGAAGTTATCTTTATGTACCCATGGGCAGTGAATTTCAAAGATTTAGGTAAAGAAGGGTTCCTCGAAATGGTTTTATTTATGATTCTTGTTTTAGCTGGCTTTATTTATATTATCCTGAAAGGCGCTTTTAAATGGGATAAAAACTAATTCAGGAAGGAAACGAAATCATGTCAGATAAACAAATTATTACTCCAACTGTAGCAGAAATGCCAGAAGGAATTACCGGCCAGGGATATTTTGCTACTTCATTTGATAAAGCAGTTGGACTAGCACGTAAAAACTCACTTTGGCCACTCCCTTTTGCAACTTCATGTTGTGGAATTGAATTTATGGCGACCATGGCTTCTACCTACGATTTAGCCCGGTTTGGTTCCGAACGATTAAGTTTTTCGCCCCGTCAAAGCGATTTGTTAATGGTGATGGGAACTGTGGCAAAGAAAATGGGACCTGTGTTACGCGAAGTTTATATCCAAATGGCCGAGCCCAAATGGGTTATTGCTGTTGGTGCCTGCGCTTCGAGCGGTGGCATATTCGATACATACAGCGTACTGCAAGGAATCGACCGTATCATTCCGGTTGATGTTTATGTGCCCGGCTGTCCGCCTCGCCCCGAACAAATCATCGATGGAATTCTAAAGATTCAGGAACTGGTAGGTAACGAATCGCTTCGCAGAAGAAATTCTGAAGCCTACAACGATTTAATGAAAAAATACAACATGGAATAGGCTTTCATGGATTTGAAATTGATAAAGTCCAACAAGAAAATATTCAGTAAACACTGAAACATTAAAAATCAAAATTGTGTATCCGATTAACCCCGAAAGAGACCATTTAGTAGTTAGTAAATTGAGCAATCGGTTTGGCAGTGCGATTGAATCGCATGAAGTATTGAGTGATATGCTTTGCATCACGGCTCAAAAAGAGCTTATTCCAAGTATCTTTTTATTTCTTCGTGACGATCTGGAACTTCAGTACAACTTTCTAACTACACTATGCGGAATGCATTACCCGGAAACAGAACAACTGGGAGTAGTTTATCACGTACAGAGTTTTGTCAACAACCATCGGATTCGGATTAAAACAGTTACTGAACTAAAAGAACCTAATATACCTACCATTACCACTATTTGGCCGGCAGCTAACTGGATGGAACGTGAAGCCTATGATTTTTTCGGGATATTGTTTGAAGGGCATCCAAATCTGAAACGAATTTTAAACATGGACGAGATGACCGGGTTCCCTTTACGGAAAGAGTTTCCGCTTGAAGACCAAACCAGGGAAGACAAGAACGACAGCATGTTTGGACGTTAATGAGATATAAATTATAAGTTATGAATGATGAGTTGTGATTGTTTGAAAAACTTCCGACTCGTGACTTCAAACTTCTGACTTTAATATATGGCACAGAATTTCACTACAGGTTATTGGGCTAAAGATATAGTAACTACTGAAGAGCCGAAGGAATACAACACGCTGAATGTCGGACCTACACATCCGGCAACGCATGGTGTATTCCAGAATGTGATGCTGATGGATGGCGAATTCATTGTCAGTACTGAACAAACCATTGGATACATTCACCGCGCTTTTGAAAAAATAGCCGAGCACCGTCCTTTTTACCAGATCACACCGCTAACTGACAGACTGAACTATTGTTCCTCTCCGTTGAATAACATGGGCTGGCATATGACTGTCGAAAAATTACTCGGCATTGAAACACCAAAACGTGTCGATTACCTTCGGATAATTGTCATGGAGTTGGCTCGTATTGCCGACCATTTGGTTTGCAACACCGTTATTGGTGTTGACAGTGGCGCCCTCACCGGGTTTACTTACTTGTTTCAGGACAGGGAATTCATTTACGAAATTTACGAAGAAATATGTGGTTCGCGGTTGACCACCAACATGGGACGGATTGGAGGATTCGAGCGTAATTTCAGTGAAAAAGCATGGGATAAAATACGTTATTTCCTGAAAACGTACCCAGCCCATCTTCAGGAATTTGAAAACCTGCTTGCCCGAAACCGTATTTTCATGGATCGTACCATCAATGTTGGCGCATTTTCGGCTGATCGGGCTTTGGCATACGGATTTACCGGTCCAAATCTTCGTGCCTGCGGTGTTGACTATGATGTTCGGGTGATGAATCCGTATTGTTCGTACGACGAATTCGACTTTATTGTGCCAATCGGTCAAAGTGGCGACACTTACGATCGGTTTATGGTGCGTCAGGAAGAAATGAAACAAAGTTTATCCATCATAGAGCAGGCTTTGGCCAAACTCGATCAAATGGACGACAAAGAAACCTATTTTGCTGCCGATCCGCGTTTTGTTTTGCCACCTAAAGAGAAAGTTTACAACAACATGGAAGCGCTCATCTGGCATTTCAAAATTGTAATGGGCGAAACCGATATTCCGGCAGGAGAAGTTTACCATTGTATTGAAGCAGCCAACGGCGAACTGGGTTTTTACCTGATTAGCGATGGCGGCCGCACTCCTTCCCGATTGCATTTCCGCAGACCCTGTTTTATCTATTACCAGGCTTATCCTGAAATGGTAACCGGAAACATGTTGTCGGATGCTGTAATCACGCTGAGTTCGATGAACGTAATTGCCGGGGAGCTGGATGCCTAGAGCACTGGACGAGGAGCATGGAGTCGGGAGACAGAAGTATCGCTTCCTGAACTTGTCAAAGGGAAGGGAGAAAAAAGTCATCAGTCATTAGAAAAAACAGCTCCAGAGGAGCGAAATATTTATAGAAATAAGATTTCAGTTGATTCGAATCGTCCGCGAGATGCAATATATCAAAGCATTAGCCACCTTTCGGACGAAATGGAAAAGATTAAGAAAAAAGAAAAAAAAAGGAAGACAGGGAGACGGGAGACAAGAAAAACCTTAGTGAACTTTGTGCGTTCTTCGTGTCCTTTGTGGTTAAAAAAATATATAAATGCAGAACACAAAAAATACAACTGAATTCAATAGCGAGACGCTCGAACTAGTGAACAAGATCATCCGGCGTTATCCGAAAGGCAGGCAAAAATCGGCTTTACTGCCGGTATTGCACATTGCTCAATCGGAAAATAGCGGATGGCTCAGTTCCGAAGTGATGGATTATGTGGCTTCGCTGCTCGAAATTCAACCCATCGAAGTGTACGAAGTCGCTTCGTTTTACAGCATGTTCAACCTTCAGCCGGTTGGAAACTGTGTCATTGAAGTTTGCCAGACCGGCCCTTGCTGGTTAAAAGGTTCAGAAGAACTGCTTGCACATTTTGAAAAGAAGCTTGGCATCAAACCAGGAGAAACAACTGCCGATGGCCGCTTCACCATCAAAACTGTTGAGTGTCTTGCTGCCTGTGGAAATGCGCCGGTCATTCAGGTTGGAACGGAGTACCACGAAAACATGACCAACGAAAAAGCAGACGAACTGCTGAGCAAATGGACGGCTGAAAATAAATGTTCGCACACCAATCCATACCTGTAACCATGGCACAGCAAATACTACTCAACAACATAAAGGTTCCCGGATTGGCCAGTTTCGACGTTTACCGCAAACTGGGCGGTTATACGTCGGTTGAAAAAACGTTGAAAAACTTTACTCCTGATGAAGTAACCGCCGAAGTAAAAAAATCGGGTCTGCGAGGTCGCGGGGGTGCTGGTTTTCCGGCAGGAATGAAATGGGGATTTATCGATAAAAGCACAAATAACCCAAGATATTTCGTTTGCAATTTCGACGAAAGTGAACCCGGAACATTTAAAGACAGGCACATTGGCCAACTGAACCCGCATCAGCTCATCGAAGGAATGATTTTGGGCTCATACGCTTTGGGCGCCCGCACTTCGTACATTTACATTCGCGGCGAACTGTTTTACGTGCTTCGGATCATCGAAAAAGCCATCGAAGAAGCCTATGCGAATGGCTTTTTAGGCGAAAATATTTTAGGCAGCGGATATTCGCTCGACCTGTATTGCCAACCCGGTGGCGGCGCTTACATTTGCGGGGAAGAAACTGCACTCATCGAATCGCTCGAAGGGAAACGCGGTAATCCACGCATCAAGCCACCATTCCCGGCCATTGTCGGTTTATACGACTGCCCAACGGTGGTCAATAATGTGGAAACCATTTCGGCTCTTCCGTGGATCATGAATAACGGCGCCGATGCCTATTCCGCAATCGGTATTGCCAACAGCAAAGGAACCAAACTGATTTCGGCTTGTGGTCACATCAACAAACCAGGCATTTACGAGATCGAACTCGGGCTTCCGGTTGAAGAATTCATATACAGCGATCAATATTGCGGGGGTATACGGAATGGAAACAAACTGAAAGCGGTTGTCGCCGGAGGTTCTTCGGTACCGATTCTTCCTGCCGAACTGATCCTGAAAACGGCCAAAGGCGAACCACGTCTGATGAGCTACGAATCGCTGGCCGAAGGAGGTTTCGAAACCGGAACCATGCTCGGATCGGGTGGATTCATTGTGATGGACGACACCACTTGCATTGTAAAGAACCTCTTGACCTTTGCGCGTTTCTACCACCACGAATCGTGCGGACAATGCAGCCCTTGCCGCGAAGGTACCGGCTGGATGGAAAAAATATTGCAACGAATCGAAGACGGCCGTGGAACGATGAAAGACATCGATTTACTGGTTGGTATTTCGAAACACATAGAAGGAAATACGATTTGTCCGCTTGGCGATGCTGCTGCATGGCCTGTTGCGAGTGCAGTCCGCCATTTCCGTCAGGAATTTGAAGATCACGTAAAATTACAGCGATGTCCCTTGTCAAAGTAACGATAGATAATATTGAGGTTGAAGTCGAATCCGGAACAACCATTCTGAACGCCGCCCGAAAAATTGGCGGTGCTGTGGTTCCGCCAACCATGTGTTACTATTCAAAGCTCGAAGGTAGCGGCGGAAAATGCCGTAGCTGTCTGGTTAAAGTAGCACAGGGATCAACAAAAGATCCACGCCCAATGCCTAAACTGGTGGCTTCGTGCCGAACCGCAGTTATGGATGGAATGGTGGTACAAAACATTACTTCTCCGGAAGTGATGGAAAACCGTCGTGCAATTACCGAATTCCTGTTGCTCAACCATCCGCTCGATTGCCCCGTTTGCGATCAGGCAGGCGAATGCCACCTTCAGGATTTATCGTACGAACATGGATTGGTTGATACCGAAACCGTTGAAGAGCGCCGCACTTTTGCCCCGATTGACATCGGCGATAAAATCAAGCTGCACATGAACCGTTGCATCCTTTGCTACCGTTGTGTGATGGTGGCGGATCAGCTGACTGATCAACGGGTTCATGGAGTTCTCGGGCGTGGCGATCATTCCGAAATCAGCACCCACATTACCAAAGCCATCGACAACGATTTCTCCGGAAACATGATTGATGTTTGTCCGGTTGGCGCGCTCACCGATAAAACATTCAGGTTTAAAAGCCGTGTTTGGTTTACCAAACCATTCGATGCCCACCGCGATTGCCCCAAATGTAGTGGGAAAGTGGTCTTGTGGAAGAAAGGTGATGAAATCCTCAGGGTAACCGGACGAAAAGATAAATACGGCGAACTGGAAGATTTTATTTGCAACGATTGCCGGTTCGAACATAAAGAAAATACGGACTGGACAATTGAAGGGCCAAGAAAAATCGAGCGACATTCGGTCATTTCACAAAATCATTACGAAAAGATATCAAAACCTGAAATTCAGGATAACAACAGCTAATTACAATTATGGATTGGACGTTATATATTTATAAAACCATTTTTCTGGTCATCATATTCCTGGTTACGCTTGTTGTAGCCATGTATTCGACCTATGGCGAACGAAAGGTTGCTGCATTTATGCAAGATCGCCGTGGCCCAAACCGCGCAGGTAAATTCGGTCTTTTGCAACCACTTGCCGATGGGGTTAAAATGTTCATGAAAGAAGAAATCATACCAACAACGGCCAATAAAAAGTTATTCATTTTGGGGCCTTCCATTGCCATGACTACTGCCATGCTTACCGGAGTTGTTATTCCTTGGGGCGGAACTTTAACGATTGGCGGTCGTGAATTTTCGATGCAGATTGCTGATCTGAACATTGGTATTCTTTACGTTTTTGCCATGGTTTCCATTGGAGTTTACGGCATCATGATCGGAGGTTGGGCTTCGAATAATAAATACGCGTTACTGGGCTCGATTCGTGCGGCATCGCAGATGATCAGCTACGAAATTGCGATGGGATTGTCGATTATTGCACTCATCCTGACAACTGGTTCGCTGAGCCTTAACGATATTGTACAACAACAGCACGGCATGAACTGGAACATTTTTTACCAGCCACTCGGATTCCTGGTCTTCATTATTTGTGCTTTTGCCGAAACCAACCGGGCGCCGTTCGACCTTCCGGAGTGCGAAACCGAATTGATTGGCGGCTACCACACCGAATACAGCTCAATGAAACTGGGGTTCTACCTTTTTGCCGAATACATTAACATGTTTATTTCGTCGGCGGTGATTGCTACTTTATATTTTGGCGGTTACAACATGCCATTTATCGATCAGTTGGGCTTATCGCCAAATCTGGTCACTTTGCTCGGTTCTCTGTTTTTCTTTATGAAAATATTGTTCCTGATCTTCCTGTTTATGTGGATCAGATGGACTTTACCCCGTTTCAGGTACGACCAGTTGATGAATCTGGGTTGGAAAAAGTTGATGCCCCTGGCTATGTTCAACATTGTGGCTACCGGTGCTTACTATTATTTCACCGTACTAATTTAATCCGAAACGCCATGCAAACACTGACAAACAGATCAAAAATGGTTTCAAACAAGAAGATGACCTTCATGGAAAGGATTTATCTTCCGGCCATTTTTAAAGGCATGTCCATTACCTTAAAGCATTTTTTCAAGAAGAAAGCCACCATAAGTTATCCGGAACAGATCCGTGAATTCAGTAAAGTTTACCGCGGTAGGCACGTTTTAAAACGCGACGAAGAAGGACGTGAACGTTGCACTGCTTGCGGATTGTGCGCCGTTGCCTGTCCGGCTGAAGCAATCACCATGATTGCTGCCGAGCGCAAACCCGGAGAAGAGCATTTGTATCGCGAAGAAAAATACGCCGAAGTGTATGAAATTAATATGCTTCGTTGCATTTTCTGTGGCGATTGTGAAGAAGCCTGCCCTAAGGAAGCTATTTTCCTGACCGACCGGATTGTTAAATCAGATTACGAACGGCTTCCGTTTGTTTACGGCAAAAGCCTTTTGGTTGAGCCGGTTGATCCAAACCTCCGGATAGACATATCAGGAAGGCAAACCGAAAATGTATTGCAATTCAAGCAGAACAAACGTTTTGCACACAACAGATAAAGAAGTTCGGAGTGAGCTAGAGTTCGAAGTGTCTGGAGTTTTAACTCCAAACTCTGAAATTTAGGCACTCTAGGCACTAAATAAAAAAAGTAAATAAAATGACATTTCTATTTTACCTGCTTTCGGCAATCATGGTTATTAGCGCATTAATGGTTATTTCTACCAGAAGTCCGATAAACAGTGTTCTTTCACTGATTGTGTGCTTTATCGCCATGGCAGGTCATTACATCTTGCTGAATGCCCAGTTTCTGGCGGTGGTACACTTAATTGTTTACACGGGAGCTATTATGGTTTTGTTTCTGTTTGTAATCATGCTCCTGAATTTGAACAAAGTAACCATTCCAACAAAAACCTCGGTAACCAGAATATCGGCAGTAATAACCGGAGGATTATTTTTTCTGGTTATGGTTGCTGCAACACGACTGACGTTTGAAATACATCCGCGCTACCCGTTTACCAACCAAATCGGATTGGTTTCCGAAGTAGGCAAAACATTGTTTAAGGAATTCCTTTTACCCTTTGAAGTATCATCAGTTCTATTTATTTCGGCTATGATTGGTGCAGTCATGTTTGGCAAAAAAGACGAGACTAAGAAGTTATGAGTTATTAATTATAAGTTATGAGTGAGAAGAAAAGCATCATAAAAGATAAGAGTTTTGCTTTTGCAGTGCGGGCTATCAGGCTTTTTCAATATTTGACCGAAATAAAAAAGGAATATGTGCTGAGCAAGCAATTATTGAGAAGCGGAACGGCTATTGGAGCTTTAGTTCGTGAAGCACAAAATGCCGAAAGCACCAAAGACTTCATTCATAAGTTGGGCATCGCTCAAAAAGAATGTGACGAAACCATTTACTGGCTCGAATTATTGAAAGAAACAGAATACATAAACGATAAAGAATTTGAAAGTATAAACAATGAAGCGAATGAGTTACTGAAGATGCTTCGAAGTGCAATCATCACCTCAAAGAAAAATTTATAACTCATAACTTAGAACTCATAATTATGCAAGACATATCATCTGCCATACAAGTTATTCCATTAGAGCATTACGTTTTTTTATGCGTAACTCTTTTCAGCATTGGTTTGCTTGGAGTATTGTTCAGGCGAAATACAATCATCATTTTAATGTGTATCGAACTCATGTTCAACTCAGTAAATTTATTGGTTGCCGCATTTTCGGCCTACCATTCCGACCCGGCCGGACAGGTTTTCGTTTTCTTTATCATGATTGTAGCCGCTGCCGAAGTTGCCGTCGGCCTATCCATTCTGGTGATGATGAAACGCAATGTGGATTCCGTAGATATTAACCTTTTGAACCGTTTGAAATGGTAGGATCGATTCCAAATATGAACCTCGCAATACTCGTACCTGCGTTGCCATTACTGGGTTTTCTCATAACCGGACTGGCATACAAACGTTTAAACCACAATCAGGCCGGAATAATTGCCAGCATTGCAGTTGGTTTATCATTCCTGGTATCAGTTGCATTATTTTTTATGCTCCGAAATTCAGGACAGAATTCAGCGACAGTGACGCTTTTCAACTGGATTGCCCTTGGAAATATGAACATTCCATTCGCTTTTCTGATCGATCATTTGTCGCTCACCATGATGCTGATTATTACCGGCGTTGGGACTTTGATTCACATCTATTCCATCGGGTATATGCACGGCGATGATCGGGTAAATTCGTTCTTCGCGCAAATGAATCTATTCACTTTCAGCATGTTGCTTTTGGTGATGGGCGCCAATTACCTGGTTCTGTTTATCGGATGGGAAGGCGTTGGACTCTGCTCCTATTTGCTGATTGGCTTCTGGTTCAAGAATCCGGCATATAATTATGCAGCCCGCAAAGCATTCGTTATGAACCGCATCGGTGATGTTGGATTCATTCTGGGAATCATCCTGCTTTTCTATACGTTTAAATCTGTTTCTTTTTCTGAAATATTTACACAAGCCGGTGCCATGCAGGTTGGAGCACCAGCCATCACGCTCATTACGCTGCTGCTCTTAGTTGGTGCAGTGGGCAAAAGTGCTCAGATTCCGCTTTACACCTGGCTGCCCGATGCAATGGCTGGCCCAACACCGGTTTCGGCGCTTATACATGCTGCAACCATGGTTACCGCCGGTATTTATATGATTGCCCGTTCGAGCATTCTGTATAATCTGGCGCCAATCACCCTCAATATTATTATTGTGATTGGTATGGCCACAGCTACTTTTGCAGCCATCATCGGTTTAAAGCAGAACGACATTAAGAAAGTACTGGCCTACTCAACCGTTTCGCAATTGGGTTACATGTTTCTGGCTTTAGGGCTGGGAGCCTACTCCACCGGAGTTTTCCACGTAACTACACACGCGTTTTTTAAAGCATTGCTTTTCCTGGGCGCTGGAAGTGTTATTCATGCGATGGGTGGCGAGCAGGACATCCGCAAAATGGGTGGACTACGAAAGAAAATGCCAATAACATACATCACATTCCTGGCGGCAACGCTTGCCATTAGCGGGATTCCGCCATTCTCCGGATTCTTCAGCAAAGACATGATATTGAGCAAAGCTTTAGAGCACAATATTCTTCTGTATATTCTGGCTCTCGGAACAGCTTTGATTACCTGTTTTTACATGTTCAGGCTGTTGTATCTGGTGTTCTTTGGCGAACAACGAATGTCCGGTGCACATCCGCACGAATCGCCCAAAGTGATGACTGTTCCATTGATGATTTTAAGTGTACTCTCGGTTTTTGGAGGGTTCCTGAATATCCCGTCACTTTTCGGAGGCAATCTTAGTTTCAGTAATTATCTCGACAGTGCAGTAGTTTCCAAATCTTCCGAAGAAATCAGCCACTCCACTGAAATTGGAATGATTTTCCTTTCGGTAATACTTTTAGTAGTGATCATCTACTGGGCTTACCAAACCTATGTCAGAAAAGCACAAATCCCTTCCGGAGACGAAGTAAAACAAACTCCGTTACAACGAATAATTACCAACAAATTTCACATCGACGAGATTTACCAAACCGCATTTGAAAAACCTTTCGGGCTCCTTTCGAATTTCCTTTTCAAAAAAGTTGAATCCATTATTCTTGGACCGTCAGTTGACGAAGTTGGAACGATTACCTCGAAGTTGGGTGACTTAACCCGCAAATTGCAACGTGGAAACATCAGTTTTTATCTTTTTGCCATGGTTGCCGGAATTCTTTTGTTTGTTGTATTTATACTGACAATTTAGAAACATGATACTACTGATAATACTTTTAATTCCATTTTTGACAGGTCTGTCACTCCTGTTTTTTAGGAAGGCAGGAACAGCGAGAACAGTTGCTCTCATTTCAACAGTTGTTAATTTGTTACTGACGTTGTCGCTGCTAAACGCTGATCAATCGGTAACCTATTCAGCCGAATGGATCAACTATTTGGGAATTCAATTTTCGCTGGGTTATGATGGCATTAGTACGATTATGCTTTTGCTAACCAATCTGCTGTTCCCATTCATTGTTATGGCTGGCTTCGGACGCGACCAAAAGAATGTTCCGATGCTGAATTGTTTGATTTTGTGCGCTCAGTCCGCATTAATCGGAGTTTTTCTGGCTCAGAACGCGTTCCTGTTCTATGTTTTCTGGGAACTGGCGCTCATTCCGGTTTATTTCATCCTGTTGGTTTGGGGTGGCGACGATCGGAAAGCAATCACCCTGAAATTCTTCATTTATACCCTGGCCGGAAGCTTATTCCTGTTGTTCGGGATTATTTATTTATATCAACTCACG
This sequence comes from Aquipluma nitroreducens, assembly GCF_009689585.1. Lineage (GTDB taxonomy): Bacteria > Bacteroidota > Bacteroidia > Bacteroidales > Prolixibacteraceae > Aquipluma > Aquipluma nitroreducens. The sequence goes on from NZ_AP018694.1 coordinate 834,798, forward strand.
CCAGGCACACATACAACTGATTTTTCGGCATTCAGTCAACTACAGATTCCGGCAGGAACCCAAAACTGGCTGTTCTGGATTCTGTTCATCGCTTTTGCCATCAAGATGCCAATATTTCCGTTTCATACCTGGCAACCACCAACCTATAAAATGGCATCTACACAAGGCGTAATGATTCTGGCCGGAGTGATGACCAAAATGGGAATTTACGGCGCTTTACGCTTCCTTTTTCCTGTTGTACCACTCGGAGTTTTATACTGGCAGAATCTGGTGATTATAATGAGCCTTACTGGCGTTATATACGCGTCGGTAATTGCCTATAAGCACACCAACCTGAAAACGATGATCGCTTATTCGTCGATGGCGCACATTTCTCTCATGGCCGCTGCCCTATTTGTACTAAATTCCTATGCTTATCAGGGACTTATTTTTCAGGTTCTCAGTCACGGAGTTACCATTGCAGCCCTATTTTACGTGGCCTGCTTGGTTAAAGAACAGACAGGAACAACTGAAATGCCCCAATTGGGCGGATTAAAAATAAACGCACCAAACATGGCTATTTTATTTCTGATCATTCTGTTGGGATCAATTGCCCTTCCGCTGACTGCGGGTTTTGTGGGAGAGTTTCTGATGATAACCGGGCTGTTTCAACAATCAATTTGGTTCGCTTTATTTGGAGGATTAACCATGATTCTTGGAGCCATTTACATGCTTTACGCTTACCAACGGGTTATGCTGGGCGATAAAAAGCTTGCTTTTGCAAAAGCGACAGATTTAGGTGCTTTGGATTACTGGATTTTAATTCCGTTGATCGTTGTAATTCTCGGACTTGGAATTTACCCGCAACCGATATTTGATATACTAAAGCCTGTTGCCGAAGTCTTTTCGGGCTTGGCACATTAAATATGTGATTGAATAAAAACGATATTTAACTTATTGACAAAGGGAAATAGTCATCAGTCATTGAAGAGTCACTTTTATACTTTTTTTCGAATGACCATTTACTTTTTCCGGTTAGAAAATTGAAAAAATAGAAACATAGATATACACCAATGAGTGCATTAATTTTTACGATAGTTCTGGGAATAATAGTTTTGTATCTGGGATTCACCAAAAACAAAGCCATTTTGGCGCCTGTCGCGATTACAGGCTTAGGAGTTTCACTCATACTTTCAATCAGAGATTGGGGACTCGGATCGAAGTATTTCCACGACATGATTATACTCGACAATTTTTCGATTGCCTTCAACATCTCCATGATCATTATAACCATTCTGATTTTTCTGTTTGGAGTCGACTATTACGAAACGATGGAGTTTCATGTTGCTGAGCATTATGCACTCATGTTGTTTGCCCTTACAGGAGCTTTCCTGATGACCTCGTTCTCTAATCTGATTATGCTTTTCCTGGGTATTGAAATTCTATCTATTCCATTGTATGTGCTGGCGGGAGGGAAAAAATACTCCTATCGGTCTAACGAAGCATCGTTTAAATATTTTATGCTCGGTTCGTTTGCCACAGCCATTTTCCTTTTCGGAATTGCCTTGGTTTACGGAGCTTCAGCAACATTTTATCTTCCTGAAATCAAAACTTACATTGCCCAATTCAACGGTCATTTGCCTCCAATGTTAATGGTTGGGCTCCTCTTTATCCTGATTGGTGTTGCATTTAAAATTGCAGCGGCTCCCTTTCATTTCTGGAGTCCCGATGTGTATGAAGGAGCTCCGACTCTTGTCACTGCGTTTATGGCAACTGTGGTAAAAACCGCAGGGTTTGCTGCCTTTTACCGTTTACTCGGAATGGGACTGTTACCATTGCCTCCACAACTCGAAAAGGCGCTTTGGGTAATGACAGGATTGACCTTATTGATTGGAAATCTTGGAGCTTTAAAACAAACTAATTTTAAACGACTTCTTGCCTATTCGGCTATCTCGCACAGCGGGTTCCTTATGCTCGCCATGCTATCGCAGCACGACTCATCGGCATCAGTTTTATTATACTACACCTTTGTTTATTCGCTGGCTACAGTTCCATTGTTCATCATTTTTATCCTGATGAAACGTGCTTCAGATGGCTTGGAAGACCTTACTATATTCCGTGGCCTTTACAAAGCAAAGCCATGGGTTGCTGTGCCAGCAATTGTCTTGCTGATGTCGTTGGCAGGTATTCCGCCAACTTCAGGATTTATGGCCAAGTACCAGGTTTTTGTATTGTCTATCAGCCAGGGAATTTTACTGACAAGTATTTTCGCCATTGTCATGGCCATCATCGGAGTGTATTATTATTTCTTCGTGATTCGCGAAATTTTTACCGACAAGCAACAGCCCTATCCGATTATTGTCAGCAAAATCAATGGAGCGCTGATTATAGTTTGCACTGTTGCTGTATTGTTTATGGGAATTTTCATGTGGCGATTGCCTATTTAATAGAATAGTATTCGTGAAATATATCGAAAAAGGCTTCCGTTATGGTAGCCTTTTTTGATATAAAAAACCTCCAGAGCATTACGCCCTGAAGGTTTTGATAGATAAATAATTGGACCCTTAACATCCTCCTATTTCTCCGGAGCTGCCTTTTTGATTGGCTTTTCCAGAATTTCTTCGTATTTCAGAATGGTAAATTTTATCAGTTGATAACTGATAATGACCAACACCGGCCAACTTATAAACCACAATATTGAACTCCAGTACATACTATTTCATTTAAAAGATTTACAATTTAAAGATTTGGGAAAAGTCATTAGTCATCGGGAAAATGCTTTCCCCTTTTCAAATGACTAATGACTCTTTCCTATTTTAATAAACATGGTGCTCCTGCTCCAGTTCTTTGGTGCTGATTTTTTCATTGTTCATTGATTTCCAGGCGTACCAGATGTAGCCCAGTACAAACGGAACGAATAGTGAAACGTAGCTCATGGCCACCAGTGTAAACTTGCTGGATGACGCATTTTCGATAGTCAATGACGATTGCATATCGAAGATTGATGGATAGAAACTGGTATTATTGAATGCTGCCAAAATCAACAAAGCCCAAACCGTTAAAACAGTTCCCCCACCAACAAACCAGATTCCTTTAGTACCGCCTTTCAGGATTGTTGAGCCAATTCCCCACAATACACCAACAACCCCAATCAAAAGCATCAGTGTATTAACCGGTATAGCCAGCAAGTTGTGCAGGTATTTATACGATTCAATGCTGATTTCCCCGGAAGTTGGATTGTAAGCAAATCCATCCTTGAAAAGAAGCGCAATCACAAAATAGAGGAAGAATACCAAAAACGGAACCGTATTGTATAACAATTGCTTCTTTGAGCGTTCGTAAATTGCTTCACTGTCAATTGAATTCATGAAATAAAGCAAACCTAAAATGCGTGAAAGAAATACAACAGCGAATCCCAAAGCCAGGTTATGGAACGTAAGTACGGCTTCCAAACCACGAAATTCAGTTCCCCAAGTCACATGTTTCATGTCGTCGAGCGAAAACATGGCACCGTTAAAGAAAGTTCCAACAGCCGTTCCAACGAGTAGCGGCCCGAGCAATCCATTGATAAAAAGGAAGGTCTCGTAGGTTTTAGCGCCTAAAAAGTTATCAGGTTTTTTCCTGAATTCGTACGAAACAGCCTGAATGACAAACGAGATCAGGATGGCAAACCAAACCCAGTAAGCGCCACCAAACGAAGTAGCATAAAACAACGGGAAAGACGCAAAGAACGCGCCACCAAAAGTAACCAATGTGGTAAAGGTAAATTCCCATTTCCGGCCAAGTGTATTCACCAGAAGCGACTTTTCTTCTTCATTTTTAGCGATGGTAAAAAACAAAGTTTCACCACCCTGAACAAACATCAGGAAAACAAACAAAGCGCCCAGCAGCGAAACAATCAGCCACCAGTATTGCTGTAAACTTAAGAGTGATAGTGATTCGAACATTAGTTGGTTCCTCCTTCTGTTTTAGATCCGATTTTAATTTGACGCGTCATGATTTTTATTTCGGCAATAAGCAATGTGGTAAAAATGATCGCAAAAAGCCAGAATGTAACCTGAACTGCTCCAACACTGATTTTAGTAACTGCAGCAATTGTAGGCATCAAATCCTGAATAATCCAAGGCTGACGGCCAACTTCGGCCAAAACCCAACCTGCCTGACTGGCGATATAAGCCAATGGGATGGTCCAGATCGCAATTTTCAGGAATTTACGCTTTTTATGAATTTTTCCTTTGAGCGTATAGTACAAGGCAAACAGGAAAAAGAAGATAAAATACATACCCAGCACAACCATGATGTGAAAGCTGTAAAACGAAAATGCGACACTCGGAACCAGCGTATTTTTATCGGCAATGTAACCGTAGCCAAAGTATTTGAAATTGTTATTCTGAAATTCGGGACTCATGATTTGGGTTTTCAGTGAATCTGCCACAACAACATTTCCTGCTTTTTTGGCTTCCTTAAATGCTTTAAGTTTTTCGATGGCTAATTTGCCCCGGGCAATTTTTTCGTCAGCCGATAAAACTCCATACTTCTCGTTTCCATTGATCAAATCATTTATTCCAGGTACAAAAGCATTCCAATTCAGGAAAGCCATATACGACAAGATGTTCGGGATTTCAATCTTTACCGCAAAGTCCTTCAGGTTTTGATTATTCGGATCTGTAGAGTTTTCCGAAAACAAACCGAGGGCAACCAGTCCAGCGCCTTCGCTTCCGTTGTACAAACCTTCGAAAGCAGCAAATTTCATCGGTTGATGATGGGCAATGTCGCGAGCCGAACTATCGCCTGTAAAAACGGTATAGAGAATTGCCAAAAAGCCAAAAATGGAGCTAACCACAATACTCTTCCGCGCAAAAACAATATCTCGGCCTTTCAGGATATACCACGACGACACACCAATTACAAAAATAGCCGCTAAAACAAATGATGACGAAGTGGTGTGCAAAAACTTATGAACGGCCATGGGCGAAAACAACACTTCCCAAAAACTGGTCATTTCCATACGGGCAGTTTCAGGATTGAAAACCATGCCAACAGGTTTTTGCATCCAGCCATTGGCAACTAAAATCCATAAGGCTGATAAATTGGCTCCGATAGCTGTCAACCATGTTGCCGTTAAATGAAATCCTTTACTCACCTTGTTCCACCCAAAAAACATGATGGCAATGAAGGTAGATTCCATGAAAAAGGCCAGAATTCCCTCGATGGCCAGCGGCGCCCCAAAAATGTCGCCCACAAACCATGAATAATTCGACCAGTTGGTACCAAACTCGAATTCAAGAATAATACCAGTGGCAACACCAATCGCAAAGTTGATTCCGAAAAGGGTCATCCAGAATTTGGTAATGCGCTTCCACTCCGGATTTCCGGTTTTAACGTAGAGCGTTTCCATAATAGCAATAATAATCCCCAGACCAAGTGTCAAAGGCACAAAAATCCAGTGATACATGGCCGTAAGTGCAAATTGCGCCCTCGACCAATCGACTAAAGATGTACTAATTCCTTCAAGCATAGGTTTTTTATTAAAAAATTAGTTGATATTTGTTAAATTCTCAAGCACATGATTACTCCGATCCGAATCGTTATTAAAATTCGTTTTCAGAAAATTGGGAAAGAAAAAGATTTTCAGGATGACGAATAGGATAAAAAGCTTGATCAGGATGACCAACCAAACCTGTTTACCCCAGCGGGGAAGGTTTGAAAATCCATCATAGTAAAACCGGAAAGTACGTTTAAATACATTCATATTTTGGGCTATAAACGGTTTAAATAGTTGACATCTAAAGTTAATTTGAAATTCACGATTATAAAACCCCAAGCCACTAAAACAAGATCAATAATATCGATAACTGATAGATTATGCCGAAAATAATTGTTTGACAATACATTACAGATAAACAAACCCTTTTCAACGTGATTTATTTGTACTTTTTCGCCGCTGTTATTGAACAAATACCAGTTTCAATCCTTATTTACGTCGATCAACGACCAGCCCGGAACTTATGAGTGAAGAATTAAAATGTATTCATTGCGGAAATTCGTGTGGAAATTCTCCTGTGATTTTTGAGGGAAACCCATTCTGCTGTTCAGGCTGCTCAACCGTCTATCAAATTTTAAATACCAATCAGCTCAAGCAATATTACCAGATCGAGCCCATGCAGGGTATCCGAATTGAAGACGAAAAAAAGCCTACTGACGAAACATATGCTTTTCTCGATCTTGAGAAATTCAAATCTAAAATTCTAACCTTTTCTGAAGGTGGTTTCTCAAAAGTCAGTTTTTTCATCCCTGAAATTCATTGCGCATCGTGCATTTGGTTGTTGGAAAATCTAAATAGCCTGAATCCCGGCATCATTCAATCCATAGTTAATTTCCCGAAGAAAGAAATCAACATTACCTTCAGGGAAAACGAAATTTCACTCCGGAAGCTGGTCGAATTGCTGGTTAGTATCCATTATATTCCTGAAATTAACCAACACAGCATCGACAAATCTTCAACCGATCAGTCAGACAAAAAACTGTTCATCAAAATTGGAATTGCCGCATTCAGTTTTATGAATGCCATGATTTACCATTTTCCGCAATACCTGCCAGGACACCAATTTCTGGAAGCTAACATCCGCGAGATGTTTGGCTGGCTGAGTGTTGCACTTGCCATTCCTGCATTGACCTACAGCGCCAGCGATTATTTCCTTACCGCATACAAAAGTCTAAAAAAAGGGATCATTAGCATCGATTTGCCGATTGCCATGGGATTAATCATGCTTTTCAGCCAAAGTTTAATCGAAATCATTTCAGGAAAAGGCATTGGCTACATCGATTCGTTGACCGGACTCGTCTTTTTTATGCTGATTGGCCGCTGGTACCAGGGGAAAACGTACCATGCACTTTCGTTTGAGCGCGACTACAAAACCTATTTCCCTTTGGCTGTGACACAAATTACAGAAACGGGCAATCAAACCATTGCGCTGGAAGACTTAAAAGCTGGAGATCGGATTTTGGTACGCAATCAGGAAATTGTGCCAGCCGATTCGATTCTGAAAAGCGAAATGGCAAGCATCGATTACAGTTTTGTAACAGGCGAGTCGATGCCAGTTGCCAAAAGTGCCGGCGATTTTGTATTTGCCGGTGGCCGCCAAATTGGAAATGCCATTGAACTTACGATTGAAAAAGAAGTTCAGCAAAGCTACCTCACACAACTCTGGAACCAGACCGAAAACCCATTTACTGCCGACAATAAACTGAAAACAATCATTAACCGGGTTAGTCAATATTTCACCATTATTGTGGTACTGATTGCCATTATTTCTGGCATTTTCTGGCATTTCAACCGATCCGAAATTGCACTTTTCGCGTTTACATCGGTACTCATAATTGCCTGCCCCTGCGCATTGGCCTTAACCGTTCCGTTCACGTTCGGAAGCACGATGCGCCAGTTTGGCCGAAAGGGGTTTTACCTGAAAAATACAGCAGTGATCGAACATCTGTATAAAGTTGACACGGTAGTTTTCGACAAAACAGGCACAATCACAAACGCACAAATGTCTGACATCAGGTTTATTGGGCAGGAACTAAGTACTGAACAATTGCAGATGATTAAGTCACTGGTATTCCATTCGTCGCACCCACTAAGCAAAACCATATTCAATTTTATTGAGGCTGATGAATTGCTTGAAGTGAGCGATTTTCAGGAGATTCCGTCGTTGGGCATTTCAGGAAAAATAAATGGGATCAGATTAAACATCGGCTCCAAATATTTTGTTAGTGGTGATAAAACTGAAAATGATAATCTAAAAACGGAAGTTTGGGTATACCTGGACAATTCGATTATTGGTTATTTTCAGCTTGAAAACGAATATCGTCCCGGATTGGGAGAACTGATTCAAAAGCTTCAGAAAACACATGAACTTCATTTGTTAACTGGCGATAATGATGCAGAAAAAGCCAATCTGGTTCGCATTTTCGGGACAGAAAGAAATCTTCATTTCAACCAAACGCCAACCGACAAATTGGGATACATCAGGGAATTACAAAAACAAGGCAAAAAGGTTTTAATGATCGGCGACGGACTAAACGATGCCGGAGCGCTGAACGAAAGTAATGTAGGAATTGTGGTAGCCGACAATGTATTCAACTTTTCGCCCGCCTGCGATGCCATCCTTCAATCGGACAAGTTTGCCAATCTGGACAAGTTCATGCGCTTTACCCACCGGAGTATGCGAATCGTTTACGCAGGATTCCTGATTTCATTTCTTTACAATCTGGTGGGTTTATCGTTTGCGGTTCAGGGAACATTGACACCGATTGTGGCGGCGATACTGATGCCAATAAGTTCAGTTTCAGTGGTGGTTTTTGCAAGTTTTTCAGTAAGTTTATCAGCAAAAGTGGTTAAATTTTAAAAAGATAAGATGTCAGTTGTTTTCATTTTGGTATTTGCGGCAATCATTATGGCCAGTGCATTTTTAATCGCCTTTATTTGGTCGGTCAAAAATGGACAGTATGAAGACACCTATACCCCATCGGTAAGGATGCTGTTTGATGATCCGCCGGTGAAAGAGGCCGAGAGTCGCAGTGATCAGTCGCAGCTAGCAGAAAAAGGCCTGAAAAAAGTAAAAAAGGAAAGGGAAAACGGAGACTGAAAAACAGAGTTTATAAAATGTTGCTCTTTGTGAGTAAATACGAAACATCAACAAAGGTGTTTCTTAATCAAATCGGGATAGAAAAAATCAGATTTCAGCATTATGGAAGGAATTAATTTATATGAAAATCAATTATTTAGTTCTATAAAGGAGATTATTATTGAATCAAGGAGCCGTACATTTCGGATGGTTAATTCTATTTTGATAGAAACCTATTGGCAAATTGGCAAAACCATTGTTGAAGATGAACTTCAGGGAAAACGCAGGGCGGAATACGGGAGAGCCACTTTAAAAACCCTGTCAAAACAACTTACATTGGAATTTGGGAGTGGTTTTGATGATAGTAATCTGCGCAATATGCGGACTTTTTATAAAGCATTTCCAATTCGTGACACACTGCGTCACGAATTGAGTTGGTCACATTATCGACTACTTTCCAGAATCGATTCAGAAGACAAAAAGAACTACTATATAAACGAAAGTATTGCAGGAAATTGGAATAGTCGAATGCTTCAACGCCAAATTAATAGCCTCGCATTTGAAAGGGTTTTAACTCAACCGGATTCTATTCTGGAAAAACAGACTATCCACAATTTCATTAAAGACCCATACATCTTCGAGTTTCTGGGGCTATCGCCTGAAACAAAGAATTCTGAACATTCAATTGAAACGGCCATCATCGATCATATCCAACAATTTCTGTTAGAATTTGGTAAAGGTTTCGCATTTGTTGCCAGACAACAGCATATTGTTACTGATACTTCTGACTTTTATATTGATCTGGTTTTTTACAACTACCTGCTCCGGTGTTTTGTAATCATTGATTTGAAAACAGGAGAATTGTCCCATCAGGATATTGGGCAAATAGATATGTATGTCCGAATGTATGACGATTTAAAAAGAAATCCGGAAGACAATCCAACGATAGGCATATTACTTTGCTCCGAAAAAGATGAAACTATTGTAAAATACTCGGTATTGAATGACAAGAATAACCTTTTTGCAAGTAAATATCTATTGATTTTACCAAAAGAAGAAGAGTTAAAACAGCTAATTGAACATGACCGATTGAAATTTGACCTTAGCAACAAAAATAACTAAACACATCAATATGGAATTACAAAAGTTTTCGTACGACAACCGCATGACCCGGAACTTTGCGATTGCAACCATTGTCTGGGGTGTCGTTGGTCTGTTGGCTGGATTACTGATTGCCCTTCAGATTTTTATTCCTGCAATGAATTTCGGATTGGAGTTTACCACATTCGGGCGAACCCGTCCGGTTCACACCAATGCAGTGATCTTTGCCTTCGTTGGAAATGCGATTTTCACGGCGGTGTATTATTCGTTACAGCGATTGCTGAAAACACGAATGTACAGCGAAACCCTAAGCAAAATTCATTTTTGGGGATGGCAGGCAATTATTGTTGCTGCAGCTGTCTCACTTCTTTCTGGATTTACCGTTGGCAAGGAATACGCCGAACTGGAATGGCCTATTGACATTGCAATTACGCTCGTTTGGGTAATTTTTGGATGGAACATGTGCGGAACTATTTTGCAACGCCGCACGAGCCACATTTACGTCTCCATTTGGTTTTACATTGCCACCTGGGTTACAGTAGCAGTTCTGCATATCTTTAACTCGCTGGCTGTACCGGTTAGTTTCATGAAAAGTTACACGCTTTACGCCGGAGTTCAGGATGCATTGGTACAGTGGTGGTATGGTCATAATGCGGTAGCATTCTTCCTGACTACTCCTTTCCTTGGCTTGATGTATTATTTCGTTCCCAAAGTCTCCGGACGACCGGTATATTCATACAAACTTTCAATCGTTCACTTCTGGTCGCTCATTTTCCTGTACATCTGGGCAGGTCCGCACCATTTATTGTATAGCTCGTTGCCCGACTGGCTTCAGGCACTTGGAACCACGTTCTCGGTGATGCTCATTGCTCCAAGTTGGGGCGGTATGATTAATGGATTGCTCACTTTGCGCGGTGCATGGGATAAAGTACGCCGCGACCCAATCCTGAAAATGTTTGTGGTGGGAATCACTGCCTATGGAATGTCAACTTTCGAAGGCCCAATGCTGTCATTCAAAACGGTAAATGCCATCAGTCACTTTACCGACTGGACAATCGGTCACGTTCACATTGGTGCGTTGGGTTGGAATGGAATGCTCACTTTTGGGATGATTTACTGGTTAGTACCACGTTTATACAATACAAAACTTTATTCAGTAAAACTAGCCAATATCCATTTCTGGCTGGCTACTTTGGCGATCGTATTTTACGCAGTTCCTCTATACATCGGCGGAATTACCCAGGCTTTGATGTGGAAACAGTTTACTCCGGATGGATTTCTGAAATACCCGAATTTTCTGGAAACAGTTGCCCAGTTGATCCCGATGTACACCATCAGGGCTTTTGGTGGCGCTTTGTATGTGGCCGGTTTCCTGATCTTGGTATTCAATATCGTAAAAACCATACAGGCTGGTTCGTTTGTGGCTGAAGAAGAAGCACAAGCTCCGGCATTGCATTCCGAATCAGAAATGAAGACTCAGTCAGAAACCTGGCATCGCTTTTTGGAACGCAAACCAATCCGTTTCCTGATTTTTGCAACCATTGCCATCCTGATTGGCGGTGTTGTTGAAGTGATTCCGACTTACCTGATTAAATCGAATATACCAACCATCACCAGCGTAAAACCTTATACTCCGCTCGAATTGCAGGGCAGAGACATTTATGTGAAGGAGGGTTGTTACAACTGCCACTCGCAAATGGTGAGGCCATTTCGGTCGGAAACTGAACGCTACGGCGAATATTCCAAAGCTGGCGAATCGGTCTATGACCATCCGTTCCAATATGGATCAAAACGTACCGGACCTGATTTGGCGCGCGAAGGGGTAAAAACCGGAAAGCTATACAAACCGAACGCCTGGCATTACAACCATTTTATCGATCCGCAAAAGATGAACGAAGCTTCCATCATGCCTAAATATCCATGGCTGGCTCAAAAGGAAATCGACATTCAATCGACACCAGCAAAAATCAGGGCCATGAAGGTATTGGGTGTCCCCTACCCTGACAATTACGAGCAACAAGCCATTGCGGATTTAAAAGCACAGGCCGACAGCATTGCAAAAGACCTAGGCGCAAACGGTATCCAAACCGACAGCAACCGCGAAATCATTGCGCTGATTGCTTACATTCAGCGATTGGGTGTTGACATCTCGAATAAACCGGTAAAAAAATAGCCATGTATAAGGAAACCCTCAACAGTATAACAAATGTGGAAGTCTATGCCATTTTAGGCTTCTTCATTTTCTTCACCTTTTTCATTTTTGTTTCCGTTCAGGCATTCCTGATGAAAAAAGATGAAGTTGACCAAATAAGCAACATGCCGTTGGAAGACTCGTTTGAGAGCAATGAGTTTGGGGCTAAATGACGATTAACCCTTAAACGGGAAAAAGCCATTAGTCATTGGAAAATTGTTTAAAGAAGCGCCTTTTCGAATGACCGATGACTTTTTCCAATTACCAATCAGTTAGATAATACTTTTAGTCTGATAATTTTTAGGCAGAACTGCTAATGACGAATGAACTAATGACTATTTAAAAATTCAATCAAAATACTGAACTATGCATGCAAATAACGACGATAATTTAAAGGAGCCACAGAACACTCATCAGGAAAGTGATCATGAAACTCAAATAAAATTTTTCGGTGGACACGAAGAATACGACGGCATTAAAGAGCTTGATAATCCGCTACCGCCTTGGTTAAAGTACATCTTTTACATTACTATCATCATTTCATTTGCTTACCTGACACGTCTGGTTGTTTTTAAAGACGCGACCATTGTTCAGAAAAAGGAATATTCGAAAGAAATGGCGGCTGCACGGGCTAAAACGGAAGTCGCTGCAAAGGAAGAGGCTACTCAAACCGCCGCACAGCCAGCGATGACTCAGGAGCAGATTCTAGCCACCGGAAAAGTAACTTTCGACAAAATCTGTTACGTATGCCACGGAAAATTTGGCGAAGGATTGGTAGGTCCAAACTTCACCGATGACTACTGGATTCATGGCAATCGTCCGGAAGACTTAAAGAAAATAATTGTTGACGGTGTGATTGACAAAGGAATGCTTTCGTATAAAAGTCAGCTAAGTAATAAACAAATCGATCAGGTAGTTGCTTATATATTAAGTCTGCACGGAACAAATCCTCCGAATCAGAAAGCTCCGCAGGGAGTAAAAGTGGAAAAGAAGTAAGATTTTTACCTGACTGCAATTATTAAAAACAAAACATCATGAAACAAATTCTTTTCATCGTACTGGTATTATTAGGTTTTATTGCCTGTAACTCACCTCAGAAAACTGCAGAAAAAGCCCAGGCTCCCGTTATGGTTGAAGCCAAGCTAAAAGTGGAAGGCATGACCTGTAACGAATGTGAAGCTTCTGTTGCCAAAGGAGTAAACGAATTGGCTGGCATCGACAGCATCAGTGCCAACCATCTGGATTCAACTGCATTTGTACGGTTCGATTCCAACAAAACCAGCTTGAAAGACATTTCGAAAGCAATCGAAAATCGCGGATATGTAGTTGCCTCAAAATAGTGTTCAAGTTACAGCCAAAGTTGGCTGATCAAAATATACGAAAGCGGTTGGACAACGGATAAAACTCCGGAGTTCAGCCGCTTTGTTTTTGAAAGTATCGGATTCATTACAAAAGGGTTAAAAAATGTATTTTGTGCATTTTACATCGGAAAGCTTTGTAACTTTATGATTGACCAATCTGTTATCCTGAAAATCGGAAAAAAGAGGCTGTACCGGTTTTGCCTTTGAGTTTAGCTGCATCAAAAACATAGAACTCACTAAAAACTAATGCATTCTTTAAATGTTCTTTCAAAACATGATCAAATTAAAACTTCAATAGTATTAACACATCTAAAATTTTAAACCATGAAAAAATTATTGTTCTTAACAGGCGACTTCACCGAAGATTATGAAACTATGGTTCCTTTCCAGATGCTTGAAATGGTTGGATACGAAGTTCATGCTGTTTGTCCCGATAAAAAGAAGGGCGACACGATTAAAACAGCCATCCACGATTTTGAAGGAGACCAAACGTACTCCGAAAAACCGGGGCATAATTTTGCGCTGAACTACAGTTTCGACGATGTTGATGTAACCCAATACAGCGGATTGGTTATTGCCGGAGGTCGCGCACCAGAATACCTGCGGCTAAACAAAAAGGTGATTGAAATTGCAAAGTACTTCTTTGCAAAAAACTTACCAGTTGCTGCCATTTGCCACGGAATCCAGATTCTGACTGCAGCCGATGTTGTTCGCGGAAGAAAATTAACCGCCTACCCTGCAGTTGGACCTGAAGTAACCCTGGCCGGAGGAGAATTCCAGTCGATCGCGGTTACCGGGGCTTATGTCGATGGCAATTTGGTTACTTCGCCGGCATGGCCTGCCCATCCCAGTTTCATTCGTGAATTCCTGAAGGTAATGGGTGCCAAAATTGAGATTTAAGTATTGAATAAAAACCTTCTTAAAGCGGCTGAATTAAGGTGTAAAATCCGAAGTTCAGCCGCTCTTTGCGTGTTAATAATTCGGATAATGAATTTCAACATCCAACTTATTCTCTGTTATATTCCAAATCCATAGAAATACTTCCAGAGAGGGTCTTATTACCACCAAAGCATTAACTTTACCACAAGATTATTGAACCAATAACAATCTGTAAATACAACAAACGATGTCGGGACACAGTAAATGGTCAACCATTAAGCACAAAAAAGGAGCATTAGATTCGAAACGGTCGAAGATGTTTTCCAAATTGGTTAAAGAGATTACCGTCGCAGTTAAGGAAGGCGGTCCCGATCCGGAAGGCAATCCACGGCTCCGGGTGGCCATATCGAATGCCAAAGGGGTAAGTATGCCCAAAGATAACATTCAGCGCGCCATCAGTAAAGGATCTGATAAAGATTCAGCCTCTTTTATCGAGTGTACCTTCGAAGGCTATGCCAACGGCGGAGTGGCCATTTTCCTCGAAGCCACAACCGACAACCAGTTACGAACCATTTCGAATGTGCGGAGTTATTTCAACAAGCACAACGGCAGTTTGGGAACCAATGGATCGTTGAGTTTTATCTTCGACCGAAAAGGCGTTTTTACCGTCCCGAAAGGCACACTCGATGCCGATGAATTTGAAATGGAAATGATTGAAACCGGCGCTGAAGATATACAGCTTGAAGAAGATTATTTTACGATAACCACTGCCTTGGAAGATTTTGGCGCCATGATGAAAAAACTCGAAGCTCTAAACATAGAACCGGAAAGTGCTCAACTACAACGCATACCCAAAGATACCACTGCACTTGACCTTGAAAATGCACGAAAGGTGATGCGGTTGATTGATGTGTTTGAAGAAGACGACGATATACAGGCCGTTTATCACAACCTTGAGCTGACCGATGAACTGATGGAATCGCTTTAGATCCGGGATAATACGAACCACATAGGCACATTGGAAAGCTCGGATATCGACCACTGATTACACTGATTAACACCGATTTTTAAAATTTCTTTCTCCGCGAAAATCTGTGGTAAAAAATAAAAGGCTGTCCTCAACAATATGAGAACAGCCTTTGAACTATATAATACTTGTTAAGTTTCTACTCGGTCGGGTAAAGAAATTCGTCCACATTCATTGCAGCAATCTTACCTGCTTCGATGGCACGAACCACCAAACTGGCACCTGCTTCAACGTCACCACAGGCAAATATCTTTTCGTTCGAAGTTTGCTTTTTGGCATTCACTTTCACGTTTCCGCGTCCGTCGTATTCAATTCCGAGCGAATCAAGCAGTCCGCTGTGAACCGGCTGAGTGAAACCCATTGACAACAAAACCAGGTCAACATCAATGATTTCTTCAGAGCCCTGTCTTTCGGTCATGACCCAACGTCCGGCTTCGTCTTTATCCCAGTCAACAGTAACCAACTCAACCTGCTTCACCTTGCCATTTTCGCCAATAATGCGCTTAGTTGAAAGACTCCAGCGACGTTCGCAACCTTCGAGGTGCGAACTTGATGTACGGAGCGTATTGGGCCAATATGGCCATGGATTGTTATCGGCACGTTCAGTAGCAGGTTTTGGCAGAATTTCAATCTGAGTTACACTTCTGGCCTTCTGGCGGATTGATGTACCCACACAGTCGGAACCCGTATCGCCGCCACCGATGACCAATACTTTTTTATCTTTCGCAAAAATGCTGATTTCTTCAGGTATGATTTCACCGGCAATGCGTTTATTCGACTGGCTCAGGAATTCCATAGCGAAATAAGCGCCTTTCAAATCCCGGCCTTCAACTGGAAGATCGCGTGGCTGCTCAGCTCCATTCGCTAAAACAACAGCGTCAAATTGTGCCAATAATTCATCGCCGGAAATGTCTTTTCCAACGGCTACATTCGGTTTAAAAATAAGACCTTCATCAAGGAAGATTTCCAGACGGCGATCAATAACAGTTTTGCTCAGTTTGAAATCAGGAATACCAAAACGAAGCAAACCTCCAATGGCGCTGTTTTTCTCAAATACAGTTACGGTATGTCCGGCCTGATTCAGCAAGTCGGCTGCCGAAAGACCAGCAGGACCTGAACCTACAACAGCAACTTTTTTACCTGTGCGAACTTCAGGAATACGTGGCTGAACAAAACCTAAATTAAAGGCATGCTCAACAGTTGAAGCCTCGTTTTCGCGAATGGTAACCGCTTCGTTGTGAATAGCCAACACGCACGATTTTTCGCATGGTGCGGGGCAAACGCGTCCGGTAAACTCCGGAAAACTATTGGTTGAGTGCAAAATATCGTAAGCGCCTTTCCAATCCTTTTTGTAGATCAAATCCTGCCATTCCGGAATTTTACTTCCTACAGGACAGCCCCAATGGCAAAACGGAATACCGCAATCCATGCAGCGCGAAGCCTGATCAATGCGGTCTTTATCGTCCAGTGTTTGCTCTACTTCACCGTAGTCGTAAATTCTGTCATTAACCGGACGGTAACCAGCATCTTTCCGTCCTATTGTCATGAAACCTTTTGGATTTCCCATGGTAATTTATTTTTAAAGTGTCGAGTGCCTAAAGTTCGAAGTGTCTATAGTTTTAACCCGATACTATTTTTACTTTTTAATCTTTTAAATGTGGAGAGCCATAAGTTTTAACTTCGAACTATAGGTACTCCGAATTTCGAACTTCCTATTACTCGTGCCTTGTTGGATTGTCTTCACTCAACTGAAGTTTAGCTTCCAGTTCGCGCAGTTTCAATTCTTCCAGCACTTTCTTATACTCGAACGGAATAACCTTCACAAATTTAGGCAGGTATTCGTCCCAGTTGGTCAGAATCTTAGCAGCCATTGTACTTTGAGTGTACAACAGGTGCTTGTTGATCATGTCCTGAAGTTCAACAATATCCACTTTGTCTTCAACCGGTCCGAGTTCAACCAGACCTTTGTTGCAGAAATATTCGAAATCACCGTTCACATCGAGTACGTAAGCGATTCCACCGCTCATACCTGCCGCGAAGTTACGTCCGGTAGTTCCCAAAACAACCACACGTCCGCCAGTCATGTATTCGCAACAGTGGTCGCCACTGCCTTCAATTACCGCTTTGGCTCCTGAATTACGCACGCAGAAACGTTCTCCGGCAACACCACGAATGTATGCTTCTCCGGAAGTTGCTCCATAGAATGAAGTATTTCCGATAATGATATTATCTTCAGGTTTAAATGTTGAACCAACTGGTGGCACCACAATGATTCGTCCTCCGGAAAGACCTTTCCCAATGTAATCGTTCGAATCACCTTCAAGTCTGAAACTAATACCTTTTACTAGGAATGCTCCAAAACTTTGTCCGGCAGTCCCGTTAAAATTCGCCATAATGGTGTTGTTTGGCAAACCTTCTTCACCATACCGACGTGATATTTCACCAGACAACATGGCACCTACAGTACGATCGACATTGGTAATGTTGTATGAGAGCCATACTTTCTCCTTGCTCTTGATGGCCTTATTGGCATCGCGAATTAAGGCATGACCCATATGTTCATCAACCGATTTAATGTTCGGATTGGTATTTCTTATGTCGTATTTTTTAGCTTCTTCAGGCATATAAATAATGCGCGAGAAGTCCATTTTTCTCATTTTCCAGTTTCCAACTTCACGATTTTGTTCCAACAGATCGGCACGGCCAACAATATCATCGAAAGTTGTGAAGCCCATTTCAGCCAGAATTTCGCGTACTTCCATGGCTATAAAACGGAAGAAATTGATTACAAATTCTGAACGTCCGATGAAACGTTTGCGTAAAGATTCATCCTGAGTGGCGATACCAGCCGGACAAGTATTCAGATGGCATTTACGCATCATGATACAACCAAGTGTGATCAGCGCTGAAGTTGAGAAACCAAATTCTTCGCCTCCTAAACAACCCATAATCACCACATCGCGTCCGGTTTTCAACTGACCGTCAACCTGCAGTTTCACACGACCACGAAGGTTGTTCATTACCAAAGTCTGCTGAGTTTCGGCAATACCCAATTCAGCAGGCAAACCTGCAAATTTGATTGAGCTGGCCGGACTGGCACCTGTACCACCTTCACAACCAGCAATAATAATCAGGTCGGAGAATGCTTTGGCCACCCCGGCAGCAATGGTTCCTACCCCATTTTCGGCAACCAGTTTCACCGAAACTTTAGCGTTCGGATTGGTTACTTTCAGGTCGTAAATCAACTGTGCCAAATCCTCAATCGAATAAATATCGTGGTGAGGCGGTGGAGAAATCAGGGTAATACCCGGTGTTGAATTACGCAGTTTAGCAATAATCTTATTGATTTTGAACCCTGGCAACTGACCGCCTTCTCCCGGTTTTGCGCCCTGGGCAATTTTAATCTGCAATTCGTCGGCGTTCATCAGGTAATTGTTGGTTACCCCGAAACGACCCGATGCAACCTGCTTAATGGCGCTTCGTTTGTTAGTACCAAATCGTTCAGCATCTTCACCACCTTCGCCTGTATTGCTACGTCCGCCGATAGAATTCATTGCCATAGCAAGCGCTTCGTGAGCTTCCTTGCTAATAGAACCATACGACATAGCTCCGGTTACGAAACGTTTCATGATGCTTTCAACAGGCTCAACCAGTGAAATATCAATCGGATTTCGTTTATAATTCAGGCAACCACGAATAAAGGTTGGTTTCGAATTATCGGAATTTACCTTTTTGCTAAATTCTTTAAATACGCTGTAATCGTTGGTGCGGGTAGCCCATTGCAACAAACCAACGGTTTCAGGATTCCAGGAGTGATGTTCTCCATATTTACGGTAATGGTATGTACCTTTGGTTTCAAACCGGTCGTTTATCAGTTGTTTCTTTTTCCCATAAGCTTCCTTGTGGAACAGTAACGATTCGTGACAAATTTCTTCGAGGCCCATTCCGCTGAATTTTGAAGCAGTTCCGGTGAAATATTTGGAAATAATTTCATTTGAAACACCCAATGATTCGAACAATTGGCAGCCATGATAACTGCGAAGCGTTGAAATTCCCATTTTCGACAGGATTTTCAGCAAGCCTTTATTGATGGATTTAATGTAGTTGTATCGGGCTTTAGCATAATCCATGTTAATCTCACCACTCTTTACCATATTGTCGATGGCAGCAAAGGCCAGATATGGGTTTACAGAACTCGCTCCGTAACCAAATAACATGGCAAAGTGCGAAATTTCACGAGCTTCGCCAGTTTCAACAATGATACCGATCTGCATCCTCTTTTGAGTCTGAATCAGATGGTGGTGAACTGCTGCAACAGCCAATAACGACGGAATTGGAGCAAACTCTTCAGAGACCTGACGATCGGATAAAATGATAAAGTTCTTTTCATCATCCACTGCTTGTTCAGCCTGTTGCAGCAAACCTTCGAATGCTTTTTTGAACCCTTCAGCACCTTCTTTCACCGGAAATATCATCGGGATGGTGGTGTGCGAGAATTGTTCGTGTTTAAAGTCCTTTATTTTCCCAAGGTCGGTATTGGTAATAATCGGATCGTCGAATTTGATCAGTTTGGCATGTACAGGCGATTCGTCGAGAATATTGGTGTGCAGCGAACCGATGTAGTTGGTCAGCGACATTACCAAACCTTCGCGGATCGAGTCGATCGGCGGATTGGTTACCTGTGCAAATACCTGGCGGAAATAATTAAAGAAACGCTGTGGTTGTTCGGAGAAACAGGCCAGCGGCGTATCGTTACCCATCGAACTGGTCGGTTCATCGCCGGTTACCGCCATAGGTTTCAGAATCATTTCCATGTCTTCTTTCGAATAGCCAAATACTTTCGAAAATGCAGGGAATTGATCACCCATGGATGAAGACACGCGTTGTTTAACTTCAATATCCTCCATCTGCAAACGATTCTCTTTCAACCAGTTTCCGTATGGATTGCGTGAACTCAACTGAGCTTTTACTTCTTTATCCGGAATAATAATTCCCAGTTTGGTATCAACCAACAAAATTTTCCCAGGACGCAAACGGCCTTTTTCTTTAATATCTTCGGCAGCAAAAATTTGTACGCCAACTTCAGAACCCATCACAATCATATCATTTTTGGTGATGATGTACCTTGAAGGACGCAAACCATTGCGGTCGAGCGTTCCACCGATGTAACGTCCATCAGAAAAAACCATCGAAGCAGGGCCATCCCATGGCTCCATGATGGTTGAGTGATATTCATAGAATGATTTCAGACTATCGGGAATCGGATTCTTTGAATTGAAAGATTCAGGAATCATCATACACAACACATGAGGTACTGAGCGACCGGCCATGTGAAGGAATTCAAGCGTATTATCGAATGAAGCTGAATCGGATTTATTGGGTTCGATAACCGGAAAAAGTTTTGGCAAATCTTCGCCAAAAATTTCTGATTTCAAAAGCGATTCGCGGGCCGACATCCACATGCGGTTACCTTTCACGGTATTTATTTCGCCGTTGTGCGCAATTACACGGAATGGCTGAGCTAAATCCCAGGTTGGGAAAGTGTTTGTACTGAAACGGGAATGTACCAAAGCAATGGCGCTTGTAAATTTCGGATGCGAGAGATCCTTGAAATATTCTCTCAACTGTCCGGAAGTAAGCATTCCCTTATAAATGATCGTCTTGCTTGATAAACTTGGGACATAAAAAGCCTGACGGAATTTCAAATTCGAATTTCTGATTTCCTTTTCAGCCTGTTTACGAGCCAGATACAATTTCTGCTCCAGAACATCCTGCTCCAAATCGGCTTTCACAAAAATCTGACGAATGTAAGGTTCTGTCAACTTTGCAATCTCACCAGGGGCTGAACTATCAACAGCAACATCGCGATACTCAATTAAGGTAAGGCCTTCCTGTACAATATATTTGGTCAAAATATCCTCACAAGCAGCCGCTTCTTTTTTATCCTGAGGTAAGAAAATCAAGCCCGTTCCGAACTTGCCAGAATCAGGAATATCCACCTTCAACACTTCCTTGATATACTGATCGGGAATTTGCATTAAAATACCCGCACCGTCACCTGTTTTATTATCGGCGCTGGTGGCTCCCCGGTGTTCCATATTTTCAAGTACTTCTAATCCTCTCTCGATAATGTCGTGCGTTTTCTGACCTTTAATGTTGGCCACGAAACCGATTCCGCAATTATCGTGCTCATTGGCTGGATCATACAACCCCTGCGCTTTTGGCAATCCTAAATTCATCATCTTTATTTTTGTTATTTTGATTTCGTGAATGGGGGTCGGTTCATCTGATTATTAATCATTCTGAACAAATCAATTCACTAAAACCGAAAAATTATAAGCAAATTCATCATTTTCCTTACAAACTGAAAGCGAAAGTAGTGATTTTTATAGAAAATTCCATTTCTTGGAAAAACACAGGAAGATCGAAACGACTTCATTGCTTCTGAAAATATACAATTAGTCTCATTCAATCCTCAATTATTCAACAAATTACAATATACATCAGCAACTTCACGAATTATTTGTAAAGTTCAAAAAATAACGATTAATTAACAGAACACAAAATCAGCCAAGTAGTTCTGCGTAGGCTTTTTCTATTCGCTCAAAGTCATATCCCTCAACGACTACAACCATTTTTTCGGCGATCTCATCCAGACATAAATTACCAATACTACCGGCATGAGTATGATTTATTTCACGCGAAGGTTCGTATGTTCCTGAATTGATTTCAGTTCCAACCTGTTTATACGCATCGCGGAAAGGAACTCCAAGCATCACCAGCTTATTTACATCCTCAACGCTGTACGCATATTTATACCGTTCGTCGGCCATAACGTTGGTATTCACGGTCATATTATCGATGGCAAAACCGGCAATGCTAATGCAATCGTGTAATTCCTGAAATGCCGGTAGGAAAACTTCTTTCAAAATCTGCAAATCCCGGAAATAACCGCTTGGTAGATTATTGGTCATTAAGCTAATCTGATAGGGAATGGCTTGTATTTTATTGCAATGAGAACGAACCAACTCAAATACATCCGGATTCTTTTTGTGCGGCATAATGCTTGAGCCGGTAGTCAGTTCGTCGGGAAGCGAAACAAAACCAAAATTCTGGCTCATAAACAAGCACACATCGAAGGCAAATTTCGAGATGGTCGCTGCAATCGAAGATAGAGCAAAAGCGACGGTTTTCTCCATTTTACCACGACCCATCTGGGCATAAATCACGTTGTAGTTCATTGATTCAAAACCTAGCAAATCGGTGGTCATTTGCCGGTCGAGCGGAAATGATGAACCATAACCGGCAGCCGAACCCAGCGGATTTTGATTGGTTATCTGGTAGGCCGCTTTCAAAAGGACAAGATCATCAACCAAGCTTTCGGCATAAGCGCCAAACCACAATCCAAACGATGATGGCATGGCTACCTGCAAATGGGTGTAGCCGGGCATCAGGTACTCGCGGTTAGTAATTGCTTTGGTTAGCAACTTATCAAACAATTCGCAAACCGAAATTACCAAATTCTGAATTTCGGAACGTGTAAAAAGCTTTAAATCAAGCAAAACCTGATCATTGCGCGAACGTCCACTGTGGATTTTTTTACCAGTATCGCCCAATTTCTGGGTTAGCATCAGCTCCACCTGCGAGTGAACATCTTCCACTCCAGCCTCAATGCTAAAATCACCTTTTTCGATAACCTGATAGATCTGAACAAGTCCGGTCTGAAGTTCGGCAAGCTCATCTTTTGTCAGCAAATTTATGGATTGCAGCATTTTAGCATGAGCAATCGAGCCTAAAACGTCGAATTTAGCCAAATACAAATCCATTTCGCGGTCTTTTCCAACCGTAAAATTTTCAATCAACGAATTAACCGACGTTCCTTTATCCCAAAGTTTCATATCTTACGTATATTTTGTGCATCAAAGATAAATCAAAATAAATAAATATACATTATTGATGAATATTTATTCAAAACGCTCCTATTTTTTAATGTAGATCCGATATTAAGAAATAAATGGAGAAAAGTCAGGTTTATATAAATCTGAATTCTATATGTTTGAATTCCCCTATTTACGTGCAGTCTCTGCTAGTATTTCCATGTACCACATACATTACTCAAATAGCATAACCAATTAATTTCCAAATATGCGCACAAGCAAAAATCGATTTGTAAAAAAATCAGGATTAAAATTCTGGGGCTTCATCTCATTGTTATTAATCTTTTCATCTCAGGTTCACTCTCAAGGTGGACCCATCAAGTGGTCGGCAGATGATAATTCTTATTTCAGAATTGAAAACGATGAGATTGTTCAATTTTCGTTGCCTGACAACAAATCAAAAGTTATTATTTCGAAACAGCAACTGACTCCACAAGGAAGTACGACTCCGCTAAAAATCAGTTTTTATACATTTTCGGCCGATAAGCAAAAAGCTTTGCTGTTTACAAATACAACCAAAGTTTGGCGATTAAATACAAAGGGCGATTACTGGGTTTTAGATCTAAAAAACGGATTTCTCCATCAATTGGGCAAGTCCATGCCCTCATCGTCATTAATGTTTGCCAAGTTTTCGCCGGATGGCAAGTCGGTTGCCTATGTAAGTGGCAATAATATTTATGCTGAAGATCTGGCCTCATCGCAAATCAAAACGTTAACGACTGATGGATCTGTCACCTTAATTAATGGTACTTTCGATTGGGTTTACGAAGAAGAATTTTCGTGCCGCGATGGCTTCCGTTGGAGTCCCGACAGCAAATCGATTGCTTACTGGCAGGTTGATGCCAGCAAAATCAAGAAATTTTACATGATCAACAATACGGATTCGATATACTCGCAATTGATACCCATCGAATATCCAAAAGTGGGAGAAACGCCATCTGCGGTCAAAGTGGGCGTTGTAACTGTTGCCGACTCAAAAACCACATGGATGAATATTCCCGGCGATCCGGCACAACACTATATTGTGCGGATGGAATACATTCCTTTTTCAAACAACTTATTGATTCAGCAATTAAACCGGAAACAGAACGACAGCAAGCTTTACATTTCTGAAATTGCAACAGGCCATTCGAAAATCATTCAGGAGGAAACGGATGAAGCCTGGATCGATATTTTCCAATCCGGGAATGCCTATACGATTGACTTTACAAACAACTTCACGTGGATAAATGAAAACAAGAGTATTCTTTGGGCCTCGGAAAAAGACGGATGGAGACATCTTTATCAGGTTTCGCTGGAAGGAAAACCCGAAAAGCTTGTTACAAAAGGCGATTACGATTTGATTGATCTGGAATATACCGATCCGAAAGCAGGTTATGTGTATTTTACAGCTTCACCCGAGAATGCTACCCAGAAATACCTCTACCGCACCAAACTTGATGGCAGCAGCACTCCGGAATTACTCAGTCCATCATCGTTAAAAGGAAATCACAATTACTCGTTTTCGGCCACTGGGAAATATGCATCTCATACCTTCTCGAACCATTTTACCAAACGCGCCAATGAGTTTATTACCGTAGCCAACCAAAAACCAATTAACGAAAAGGAAAGTATTGCTTACTGGCTCGATTCTCTTCAGGTAAAATCGACAACCGAATTCTTCAGGGTGACAACTAAAGACCATGTTGAAATGGATGGCTGGATGGTCAAACCCAAAAACTTCGACCCGACAAAGAAATATCCGGTAGTATTTATGGTATATACCGAACCTGCCGGGGCGACCGTTTCTGACGCTTACGGAGTTAGCCGAAATGGCCTTTATGCCGGTGACATGGCTGAAGATGGCTACATTTACATGTCGATTGACAATCGTGGCACACCAGCGCCCAAAGGACGGGAGTGGCGGAAATCGATTTACCGGAAGGTTGGTCAGATAAACATTAGCGACCAAGCCAATGCGGCAGCTGAAATACTAAAATGGGATTTTGTAGATTCGTCAAGGGTGGCAGTTTGGGGCTGGAGCGGCGGCGGATCAGCTACTTTAAACCTGATGTTTCAACATCCCGAAATTTACAAAACCGGGATCGCAATAGCAGCAGTAGGCAATCAGCTCACGTATGACAATGTATATCAGGAACGCTATATGGGATTGCCACAGGAAAACAAGGAAGATTTTGTAAAAGGCTCGCCCATCACCTATGCTAAAAACTTAAAGGGGAATTTGCTGTACATTCATGGCACAGGCGACGACAACGTACATTACCAAAACGCGGAAATGTTGGTTAACGAACTGATCAAGTATAACAAGCTATTTCAGTTTATGCCTTACCCCAACCGCACGCACAGCATTTCGGAAGGAGAAGGAACATCCAAACATTTATCGACCTTATATACCAACTATTTAAAAATGCATTGTCCTCCGGGAGGACGCTAAAATGCAAAAGAAAAGAGCCATTCTTCAGAAAGAGGAAGTGGTTCTTTTTTTATGTAATTAAAAATGAAACATGCACTTTCAACCCAATATTGCCTATCTGAACACCGATTCGGAAACTCTTTTTATAGCTTTACTGTAATCAACAATAATCCTCGAATTCTCGTACTCTGAAATAAATTTAGTGTTTGCGATCAATCCATTAATTAATTCGTCGAGCAAGCTTATCCTATCTTTCAATTGAGCTATCTGGTATGAAACAGTTGGCCGGTGCGCTATATTACTGAACTTTGATCGATCTCCTATCGATTTTTCATATTCATCGATTTGGTTATGTAATTTGGTTAATTGACTTGCTGTAATATTGTATGGTTCTAAATAATAAAGCATCCATTCGGCCCTGCAAACAATGGTATTACAGCGCTGAATTACGGTTCTATCACTTCCATTGGCCAGCGAAGGTTCAGAATGATCCACTAGCTTCATCATAATTTCATCATTATGGCTATGCGCATACAAATACATTCTTCGGCAAAGCTTAATTGTAGCACGAATGATCGAATTTAAATCATCGTTTAGCGTAGTGTAACGAATACGTGAATTGTGGTTAAGTCTCCCAACAGTCTCATAGTAATCTCGCTCAATTGAATGAACTTCCATTACTATCGCCGATTCCGAAATCCATATCGGCTGGTTTTTATTCAAGGTATCCAAAACAGAGTGAACCATGTTTAGGAAATTTTCTTCTGATTGTTTCATCTTTTAATAATTAGTTTAGTAAACACCTCATTAATGGGTACTAAAAATTAAAAATCGTTCTTTGAAATTCTTTATTCATCGCATTTATAGCGTTTTTTTATAGCGTGACGATTTGAATTGACGATTAGATTTTAGCTTTAACAAAAGCACTATCTCATGAATCAAGGCAAATACATCTTCGCACAGCTTACAGATTTTTTACCTCTCCGAGTCTTTGATCGAATAGTTGAAAACCATCAAGGGAATAAATATGTCAGGCATTTTACATGCTGGAACCAGATGCTTTGTATGGTTTTCGGTCAACTCACTTCCAGAGACAGCATGCGTGATTTAATGTTGAGCCTTGAAGCTCATCAATCTAAGTATTATCATCTGGGTCTGGGATCGACCATCACCCGCAGAAACCTTGGCAAAGCGAACGAAAAACGTAGTTATAAAATCTTTGAAGAGTTTGCCTACGTTTTGATTGAAGAAGCCAGAAGGAGCTGCTATAAAGACGAATTCGAGATTGATGTTGATGGCAATATTTTTGCTTTGGATTCCACAACGATAGACCTGTGTTTAAGTGTCTTCTGGTGGGCTGAATTTAGAAAGCATAAAGGAGGGATTAAACTTCATACCATTTACGATGTGAAGACCTCCATACCAAGCTTTTTGCACATCACAACTGCCAGTGTTCACGATGTCAATATTTTGGATCTCATCCCTTATGAAACAGGGAGCTTTTACATTGTTGACAAAGGATACATCGATTTTAAGCGACTGTACAGATTGCACTTAAAAGGAGCGTTTTTTGTCACAAGAGCAAAAGACAACATGCGTTTTAAACGAATGTATTCCAGCGCAGTTGACAAAACAACCGGAGTCCTTTATGATCAAATAGGTCGGTTGGAAACATACTATTCCAGAAAAGACTATCCGGAAAAGCTGCGCAGGATCAAATATTACGATCAAAATCGGGACAGAACCTTCATCTTCATGACCAACAACACTGACCTGAAAGCCGAAGAAATTGCCATGTTGTACAAGAAACGCTGGGAAGTTGAACTGTTCTTCAAATGGATGAAACAGCACTTGAGGATCAAATCATTTTGGGGAACAACCATGAATGCTGTCAAAGTCCAAATTTATTGCGCGATCATTGCTTACTGTCTGATTGCCATTGTCGGTAACAAATTGAAAGTTGATCGCTCAATCTACGAAATACTACAGATTCTCAGCATCTCTCTACTCGACAAAGCGCCTGTAAGAGAAATACTTACAAAATGCGATTACAAGAATGTCAAAGAACTAAATTATAAACAATTAACAATCAGTGGGTTTTAAGTGCCCACTAGTGTAAACACCTTTTATCAAAAAAATGTACATGGCAGTTTTCAAAAAAAAATCAACTATACCAATACCACGTTAACGATATGTCTAAAATACTCTAAATTAGAGATCCATAATTTTAATAAAAGTGAAATTTTTATAAGAAAACTAAACAGATTACCGTATTCAAACCTAATTTCGGATTGAAAAAAAGAATGGCTAAGCCAATTGTACAGCCGCCCTGCCCCCACTCCGATCAACAGCAACAACCTCCACTTTATCGCCAGTTTTAAATGAAGTTTCAAAAATAAATGGCTTACTTTTCAGCGTTTGTGGCTGATGTTTGACTTCACCAGCTTTTATGCCGTTAACCAAAACCTCATACGTTGCCACAGCAGCATCGCCAGCTAAAGCGGTATCCCAAACAATTTTATTTCCTTCTTTTCGGAGGTTTCCGGGAGCGGTTAATCCAACTTTTTCCATCTGGAAATAATTGGATTTTGGTTTTATCAAAGTTGCCTGGTCTTCAATTCGTTTCCGCTCATTTTCAGGCATTCCATTGGGATTGATTTGCGCACTATAAAAGTTCTGTATCAACTGGCATTTCATTGGGTCGTCATCAATCTGGCCGATTCCGATAATTAAAGTATGGATACCAGGTGTAGAAAGTGAATATTCGATCAACGGACGACTCGGCAATTCAGGTGTCCCAATTTTCCGGAACACATCGTTCGGATCGCGCGACCAGCGAGGCTCTTTGTGATACATGGCTGCATCGGCAAATACTTTCATGCCAATAATACCCATTCCTTTTGCCGCTGCCACCGGAATCACATTGTGCTGCATGTTGTATTTGGTTTTGTCGTTGGCATTGATGGCAATCAGCATTCCTTCCAGAATTCCATATTCGTCGCGCTGAATCATATCGACCATCGCAGGCGGATTATTATGGCCTGAAAACCCGATGTGCCTGACTAACTTTTCATTTTTCGGATTCATCCCTGTCAGATTGGTTCCATCGCGAAAATCGCGTAACGCAACCAGTGCCCCCAAATTTTCATTCGGATCGAGGGGCGTTTCCAATCCTTCGTAAAGGACATTCACCTCATCGGTAGTATTTAAGGTATGAATCAGAATCATATCAAGGTAAGCGCCTTCAGGATAACCGCCTTTGTTGTCGCCAAAAACCTGAGAAAGCGAGCGCTTCAGATCATCAACCGCACATTTAACGTCCGGCATTCCATTCGACCAGTTGTTCACATTCTTTCGTTCAGGCCATCCGGGTTTACCCCACCGCATGCAGGTTTTACTGGTTAGCCAGATCGATTTCCGAAGTTTCTCGTCGTAATTCGATTCTCCGGGAATTAGGTTCAGTATTTTGAATGCTTTGTTGTAGTTCAGTTGGCTTCCGGCATAAAGGTTCGACGTATCGAAATAATTAACCCCCAATTTAAAAGCCTTCAGGATAATTGGAACCGGGTCAACATCAGCAGGTGTCCATTGCAGTGAAGCCTGCCCACCCAAACCCAGCGTAGTGACCTCGAAATCGAAGTTCCCAAATTTGCGTTTCATGGGTGCTGGCATTTTTTCAGGAATACTATTAAACGACAACATGGAAACTCCTGCTGTTGTAACAGCCGACACTTTAATAAAATTACGACGTGACAATGGATAATTTTTTGGCGTGCTCATGATATCAGGTTTTAAGTTGCTTAAATTTAAGAAATATCATCAAAGAAGACAATTAAAAACCTTTACAGTTCATCTATTTTCGGGATATTAACACTCATTATGAACAAATTGCCGCGTTATTGCTTTTATATTGAAACTAAATATTCGAAACTATGACAACAGGCAAAACAATCGTTACCATTGAGACTACAGTTGACGCAGTTGTTAATCGCGTTTGGAAATGCTGGACTTCTCCAGAGCACATCATTCATTGGAACAATGCTTCAGACGACTGGCATACCCCTTGGGCAGAAAACGACTTCAGGGTTGGTGGAAGTTTTCATTCGCGCATGGAGGCCAAAGATGGCAGTTTTGGGTTCGACTTTGCCGGCGCTTACAACGAAATAAAACAGCACGAAACGATTAAATACACCCTTTTTGATGGTCGTAAAGTGCACATTAATTTTGCTTCAGGCAAAGATTCTACGACGATCGTTGAGAACTTCGAAGCCGAGGAAGAAAATCCAATCGAAATGCAAAAAGCTGGCTGGCAATCTATTCTGGATAACTTTAAGAAATACGTGGAATCAACAATTTAACCACACAAAATCTACTTGCAATTGAAATCAATCATTTCCTGAATGGACTTGCTGCAAACCGGGCAAAAAACATCGATGGTATGTAAATTATTCATCAGGCAATTTATCCATGGCCGGTAAACTCCTTTACTCACATAGCCGCCACCTTCATAAACTCCCAGTTTTTTCGAATTTTCGAACTTTGTAGCGGTTGGAACGGCTGTTCCTTCGGGCAACATGCTCTTCCATTTCTTGTCAAAATCAACCAAAGTGGTCAGATTTGGTTCCCAAGGCTCGAGATTGGTAGGGTAAAATTCAGAATATTCAACGCCACCAACATATTCATCGCCCAGGCCGGCAAACAAATGGCCAAACTCATGGATGTAAATCTTGCCTGCTTCTTCTGCATGATGGGCAGCGCTAATTCCATAGAAATTATAAATAGCACCACCACCATATTTTTCAGTGTTCGCCAAGATATAAATGTAATCGTACGGGGCATTTGCGGCTACATCGCGTACGCCCTGAAAATCTTTAATCATCAGGTAACGTTCAGAGTCGAACGTATAATAAGAACCGTTCAGCCGGGTTTTATTCCAGATATTTTGTCCCGGAATATCTGGCCCTTCATCCTTCGAAGCAGCCCATACTCCCCGAATATTAAATTTATCTTTGTTCTGAGAATATGGTGCGTACGAGAAAAATTCATCAGCAAACTTCTTACAATCAGCCTCAAATAGCTCCCGTTGGCTTTCGGAATAACCTTCAGGCAACAAAACCAAGTCAACCTTTTTGTTTGAATTGCCCGAATGGATCACATCAAAAACAGGAAGTTTTTCCCGTTCTTTTTTAATGAAATAGCTATTCGGATCTACCTGATATTCAAACTTTTTTTCGAATTCGCCTTTTTTATTCCGGCTCAAAATCGAAACCACAACTTTTTCGCGGGGAAAAGGCATAATTACTGATTCAGGATAACAGCAATCGGTTGTTTTAGCTTCAGGCGTGGTTTGCCATTCGTCGAAAAGCGTGCAGTACCCCCTTGAATAAACCAGCTCATTGTCATTGATAGTACGCACTTCAACCAAATGATTTCCGTATCCTTTGGTGTCAATCATGTTCGTTTCAGAACCAGCCCAATAAGGCTCCTGAATCAATTCATCAAAGAAATATTTTTCGGTTTCTGCATTTCCGCAGTGATAATAGTCGAGTCGTAAAGACTTATCCTCAAAATACTTGTTAAATTGAGCTTCCGATTTTTGCACCAGAAAAACTGACAATATCAGCAAGAAAAAATACTTCATTAGACCGTAATTTATAACGTTTAACTTAAATCCGGAATCAAATAGTTCAATCGACAAACACACCATTCATCCGGAAAATCAAATATAGCACATTAAAATTCCCAACAAAATGAGGGCTGACATGGTTGTCTGTTTTTATTTCGATATGTAAAAAAAACGAAAATGAATATCCGGTTGCATACCTATTTGAATCTACAATTGGGGCTTTGCCCCAAACCCTAAATCCTTTTTTGTCTTAACACAAAAAAGGAATCAAAAAAAGTCAAGGCTGTGTCCGCTTCGCTCGAAAAACTAGCGCTCGACGGCTAAAATCTTTTAAACTCGCCTACGGCTCAAACAGAAAAGATTTTTTAATGCCGTCTTCACTTGTTTTTCGGCTCACCTGACAAGGCCGGTCGCTATTCTTAATGTTTTGGTAAAAGATCAGATACTCATTAAACTGAATTATACTATCCATTTTTGAATTCAAATTATAACTTTGGGGTATGCTTTATTTAATCATTGTACTGGTCGTGCTTATTGTATTATTTGCGGTTTTCAAACTAAAGAAAGCCCAACCGGAAGATACAATTGAACCGGAAACTCAGGAAGAGCCGCGAGAAGTTGCCTCTGATTGTTGCGGCGCACATGAAATTTGTGAATTCGACGAATCGGCTTTTAACGAAGAGATAATCGTCTATTTCAACGACGAAGAGTTAGATGAACTGAGAAACATTCGGGAAGCTGATCTTACCGCCAGCCAAATTGATGATTTACGTGAAGTACTGTACACCATGAAAACCAATGAAATAAGCAAATGGATCGTCAGCCTTGGACGCAGGCACATTCACTTACCAGAAATTCTAAAGCAGGAAGCCCGACAATTGATGATGAATCAATAACTGTCAGAGCTCAGTAAAATCTACGTTATCCGGTTTAAATCTACATTTTGCGGCTATCATCACGCTCCGGAATTCCCATTTTACAATCCTTCTGTAATTCATTCTTCAGTCGCCAATTTTTTACTAATTTTGAAACCCTCTCTAGATTAACAAATGTGCAAGATCTGAAAAAGTGATAAAAATCCGGAATCTCATCATCTTCATTGGAATTACGTTACTGTCCTTGCAAATGCAGGCAAGCGGACCCTACAAACCTCAACTTGCCAATCCGGTTTTTGAACCCTGGCGGTGGACTGAATTCCCGGAATATGACACCATTCGGATTTCCTGCATAGCAAAAGGAAGCGACAAGGGAATGTGGATGGGAATTGGCAACAAAGCCATTTACTACGATGGCTACAAAACCGTTCAGTTTATTCCAGACAGCACTGCTATCCATTCATTAGCTTTCGAAAAAGACAACAATCTGCTGGTTGCAACAACAAACGGAATTTTCAGGTATAAAGAAGGTGAATTTAGAAAAATACTAAATTTCAATTTCAACTCGCAACGAAATTTCACCACCGACTTAAATGGCGACAGCTGGATAGGTTGCGAATTCGGCTTACTTAAGATTACTTCAAAAGGTAACTACTGCCTCAATCCTGAAGGTTATTTTGAAATAGATGCCAATGGATCAATACTGAACACGTTAAGATATGAAAAGGCCAATGATTACCGACTTGCTTCGATCAGGGAAATCAGATTCCCTGTTTACAATCTGGCCATAAATCGGGCGCAAAAAATCTGGATGACGGTTGATTTGCCTGACAAAAATTTAGCATCAGTCGATGTTTCCAAGGTTCCTGAAAACTCGCTGAACTGGAAATACATAAAAGTACCTAATCTGTCGGTCGGCGATGTTTCTGCACTTTGCGAACACGAGAATTCGCTTTGGATAACCAGCTCGAATCCAAACATCATGCTTCTACAGTATCAGATTTCTGAGGAAAAATGGAAAAGCATCGACCTCAAAGTATTTGGAGGCGACAATGTTCAAGCTTCAATTTTGGAGACTTCGGATGGAAATCTATGGATCGGCGGACACAGCAAACTTTATTCGTTAACTGAGTCAGGATGGAAAGTGTACCAGTATCCTGAAGTTTCACTTCCACTTTCGTATATTGAAATTTACGGTGACAAACATGACAATATTTTCGTGTTTGGCTCCAACGGAAGCCTCATGAAACTTGATCTTTCATCCAGATCGTTCGGCACATTTCTGGGATTAAATTTCAACTGCAACACTCCGGACGGGAAATATTGGTTTACCACCAATGCCGGCGAAGTTGTTTCGTGCAACCAGTCGATGCAGAATTTTCAGAAATATTCGGTAACCGATGGTTTGATGTCGATGACGATGACCTTGCACTACTCGCCCAAAAGCGGTTTGTGGGCAGCCGGAAGTAACCAGGGCAAGGCAGCTATTGCCCGATTCGAACACGGACATTGGACAATGACTACATTTCCCGATCTCTACCTCGGAATTGCATACAACGGAATTTGCGAATTGGGCGATTCTGCCGTGGCATTTCCGGTAAATGGAGTTCTCGAATTGGACAACACCAATTTTAAAGGTGGATTTGTTGCTTACAATTACAAACGATCGGTGTGGCTACATTATTCAAGCGACAAAGTTCCACAGCGAATTCCATCCATTGGGCAAACTTCCAATGGGAATCTTTGGTTTTCAGGAAACAATGTAATCATGTTCGATGGCAAGAAAAACCACCAAATCGAACTTCCGGCGAAATCGCTCAGCTGGACCGACGATATCGAAGTAACACCCTCGAATCATATTCTCGTAGCTCAGGGAGGCACTGGCTTGTTTTACAACGATGGAAAAAAATGGACGAGATACACCACGCTCAATGGACTGGCAAGCAACATGGTAACCAACCTTTTCGTCGAAAACGACACATTGATATATGTTGCATCCGACAAGGGTATTTCATTTTTCGACGGCAAGCAGTTTATTCCGCAGATTATAAACCCAGAACTCAACATACAGCGGGAACGCGGTTTCCTGAACAAATCGGAGGATGGCGCACTTTGGATCAATCAGGCCACGCGCGAATGGTATTTGTACGATTTCAAAAATACAGCCGAAAACCCGGCACTGTTTAAAACGACTTTCTACCGGCGCGAAAACAACCCGCCAAAAACAACGATTTCATTCTCTGATCATGAAATTTCTTCCTCCGGAAATGTGATTATTACCTACAATGGCAACGACTACTGGAATGAAACGCCTTCGGAAAAAATTCAATTCTCGTATCGGCTGAACAAGGAAGAATGGTCGCCATTTTCCGAGAAAAAATCAAGTGTTTTTCTGGATTTAAACGCAGGCAACTATACCTTCGAAGTTCGTTCGCGCGACCTCGACAATAATATTGAGCCCAAGCCAGCACGAATATCATTCACCGTGTTGCGACCTGTTTACATGCGGGCATGGTTCATTTTAACGATTCTAACATTCCTCGGAATCATTGTCTGGCTGCTCATCCGGCTGTATGCACGAAACAAGCAAATTCACGAGTTGGATCAGCTAAAACTTCGGCTTTTCACCGACATTTCGCACGAATTGAAGACCCCACTCACGCTAATTTCGCTTCCTCTCCAGAAATTGTTGGACAAAGCCAAAAGGAAAAATGAAAACTTCGATGGTCTGGAACTGATTTATACAAATGTGCAGAGGCTCAACAATCTGGTTAACCAGGTAGTCGATTTCAGGAGGCTGGAAGCCGGCAAAATTCAGTTGGAATTGAGTCCGGGCGACCTCGTTTTACAACTCCGAAATATATCTGGATACTATGCCCCACTTGCTCACGAGAAAAATATCCGGTTCGAATTTTCGTGCAACATTCAGGAATTTTGGGCCAAGTACGACGCCGACAAACTTGAGAAAATCGTGGTCAACCTGCTTTCAAATGCCTTCAAGTTTACTCCTGAAAACGAGAAAGTAGAGCTAATTGCTAAAATTGATCCGCAAAACGACAACTTGCAATTGTGGGTCAACGACTCAGGCCCTGGTATTCCTAAAGAAATGCAGCAAAATGTTTTCGATCGCTTTTATCGTTTGAGGAGCGAAAAATTCAACCGCATTCCCGGCAGTGGTATTGGGCTATCGTTGGTAAAAGAACTGATTAACCTCCATCATGGCTCAATTGAAGTGATCAGCGACGGAATTCACGGAACCAGCTTTTACGTGACTTTACCATTGATTAAAGCCGAAAAAGTAACCGAACAAACCGATAAAACCAAAGCCGACATCGATCTCGATAAACTAAACTGGGGCGAAAAAGCATCGGTATTGTTGATTGAAGACGAGGAACTGATGCTTCGTTTTGTGGCTGATGAACTGAAAAATTATTTCAGGGTAAAAGGTGTTGGCTCGGTTGAAAAAGCTTACGAATTGCTCAATACCGAAATGTTTGATTTGATTCTGTCGGACGTGATGCTCCCCGGAATGACCGGTATGGAATTTTGCAAAAAGCTGAAATCTGATCCAAAAACCAGTCATTTGCCGGTTATTCTGCTCACCGCGCGCGATTCAGAAGAGGATATAGTGGAAGGATTGTGCACCGGCGCCGACGATTACATCACCAAGCCATTCCGGATGAATGAATTGATTGCGAGAAGCTACAACCTGATTGAAAACCGCCGCCGCATGAAAGACCGGTTTGCCGATCAGGAAGAGATTGAAGCGAACACTTTTGCTCAAAATCCGGGCGACCTTGATTTTCTGAATAAAGCCATTGCCATTGTTTTCGAAAACATTGACAACTCGGAGTTCGATGTGCCGCAATTCTGCAATTTGATGAACACCAGCAAAACCTTATTGTATTCGAAACTGAAATCGCTTACAGGCCAGTCGGCAACCGAGTTTGTGCGCAACATCCGCCTGAAAGAAGCAAAGAAATTACTCCTGAATAACGGACATCAGCATACCATTTCCGAAATCAGTTACATGGTTGGGTTTAACGATCCGCTCTATTTCTCGCGCTGTTTCCGAAAATACTTTGGGGTTCCGCCTTCGGAGATTGGGAAATAAAAACTTGAAACATTCTTTTCATGAGATATTTAATTCACATTTTCTTTCTCTCACTCCTTTTTACCAGTTGTTCCAAGCCTCAACTTCCTGTCAGCTCTGGTGTTTCTCAGGAACTGGCTCAGTATCGAAAATCAACAATATCAAATATTACGTACGATTTAGGTTTTAATATTCCGGCCAAGATAGATGGTCGGATAGTAGGCAAGGAAACCATCAGGCTTGATTTAAAGAATGCTGAGCAGGACCTTCAACTCGATTTTAAGGGCGAAACTGCTGTAAATTATATCGTTACGAGCAATGGAAAATCGTCAGATATTGCCATTAGAAACGGACATTTGGTCATCAGTAAAACGGATTTGAAAGTCGGGATAAATGAGATAAAACTCAATTTTACTTGTCCCGATTGGTCGCTCAACCGGAATCCGGAGTTTTTATACACGCTCTTTGTTCCCGACCGCGCCTCAACTGCTTTTCCGTGTTTCGACCAACCCGATCTGAAAGCACAGTTCAAACTTCAACTACAGATTCCGCAAGCATGGAAAGCCGTTGCCAATGGACCGGCTGAACAGGAAGAGACTTCGAATTCGGTAAAGACAATCAATTTCAAACCGACCAAACCACTTCCAACCTACCTGTTTGCATTCTCTGCCGGAAAATTCGACACCATCAGCCGAACCCAAAATGGGAAGACAATCGTAATGTATCATCGTGAAAAGCCAGAAGAATTGCATAACAACCCCGACTCCATTTTTTGGTTGTTGTTTCATTCGATCGCATGGATTGAAAAATACACAGGCATGCCCTACCCTTTCGAAAAGTACGATTTGGTGGCTGTTCCATCGTTTCAGTATGGCGGTATGGAGCATCCGGGAGCTACGCTTTACCGTGCAACTAGCCTTTTTCTGGATGCCAATCCAACACAGCAGCAGCTAATGAGGCGGGCTAATCTGATTGCGCATGAAACAGCTCACATGTGGTTTGGCGATTTAGTCACCATGTCGTGGTTCGACGAGGTTTGGCTGAAAGAAGTATTTGCCAATTTCATTGCGGATAAAGTGGGTTCCCCCATGTATCCTGAATTCAACTTCGATCTGCAATTTCTGCTGGCTCATTACGATGTGGCGTATTCGGTCGATCGCACTTCGGGTGCCAACGCCATCGGGCAAAAGCTGGCGAACATGAAAGACGCCGGTAGCTTATACGGACCGATCATTTACCACAAGGCGCCCATTGTTATGCGGATGCTGGAGCAAAAAACGGGAGAAACCGCGCTTCAAAAAGGACTTCAGCAATACCTTTCGCAGAATGCCTATGGAAATGCCGGATGGACGGATTTGATTGACATCCTGAATACTGCAAAAACAGACGAGTTGCCGCGTTGGTCGGCAAGTTGGGTTAATGAAGCTGGACGACCACACCTGAAAGCGATAGCGAAAGGGCATGGCCTCGTCATTGAACAATTGGATCCGTTCGCAAAGAACCGCGTTTGGCCTCAAAAACTGGATTTGGCTTTTTCTGAAAATGGCGATACCAGGTATCAGAAAGTTATCATGAATTCAGCAAAAACAGAGCTTAAAAATCTGTTTCATGAAGGAAAGCCAGAATGGATTTACCTCAATGCGAAAGGCAATACCTATGGCTTTGTTGAACTGGATTCCACATCGAGAAACTATTTTCTGAATCATTTCTCAGCTGTAACGGATGATCTTTTGCGGGCGTCCCTACTGACCGACCTGACCGAAAACCTGCACGAAGGAAATCTGAATATTAATGATTACCTGAATTTATTAGTCCATCAGCTTCCTCAGGAAACCAATTCGGTTATTTTTGAGCGAATGCTGAATGATCTGGAATCATGCTTCATCTATCAAGCCACACCTGAGCAACAAAAAGCGATTCAGGAAGAAATGGAGGCAGTCCTTTGGAAAGAATATGCAGCGAGAAAAAATCAACAAACTGCGCTAATTAACAGCATCATGCGGTTAGCACAAACCGCAAATTCGTTAA
Organism: Aquipluma nitroreducens; assembly: GCF_009689585.1. Lineage (GTDB taxonomy): Bacteria > Bacteroidota > Bacteroidia > Bacteroidales > Prolixibacteraceae > Aquipluma > Aquipluma nitroreducens. The sequence goes on from NZ_AP018694.1 coordinate 872,932, forward strand.
CCTGGCTTGAAACTTGCCTGAAAAATCCAATGCTCCAAACAGATATCAAACTGAGTGCCGATCAGCAAAACGACCTTGCTTTTCAGTTAGCATTGAAGCTGCCCGAAAAAGCCATGGAAATTCTGGATAGTCAGGAAAAGCAGATTACAAATCAGGATAAAAAAGCCCAGTTTCAGTTTGTACGAAAGAGCCTGAATCCGGATAAAACCGAACGCAACCGCTTCTTTGAATCATTGCTTCAGGAGAAAAACCGCGAACACGAACCCTGGGTCGAACAGGCGATGGCATTCCTGAACCATCCAATCCGTGAAAAAGAAAGTCTGCAATACATTCGTCCCGCTCTCGATAAGTTGCAGGAAATTAAACGAACTGGCGATATTTTCTTCCCAAAATCGTGGCTCGACAGTCTGCTAAAAGGTCACAACAGCAAGGAAGCGGCAAGCATTGTCAGACAGTTTCTGACCGATCACCCGGATTATCCTGAAGATTTAAAGATGAAGATTTTGCAGTCGGCCGATCATTTGCTAAGAATGTAGAAAAAACAAGAGACTATATTTTAATGGGAATAAAACACAATTCTATCTCTCTATAAATTAGCAATTTCAATTTACTGAATGGGAAACAGCTTTGGATAAATCGTTTTGATGATGGTTTTCATTTCCTCCGGAAGCTGTTTCAATAGAACCGGTTTATCCTGCGGACGGGTTTGTTTTTGATTGATATCGCCCATCAAACTCCATCGACGGGTCATTTCTGAAGGTTCTTTGGCTGGCAAATCATATCGGGTAAAATCAATTACAGTTTCTGAATTGTCCTTATTTAAATCACTTAGCAATGCCAAACGAAAAACCTTATTCATAAACCAGCGGATTTCCTTATCAGCATCCGAACCGCCAATCCCAGAACCTATTTCTTCAAAGCGGTAATTAAAACTGTTATCGCGATAATGTTTCCGCCAGATCAAACCGAACTCTCCCTGAGTGATAAACTTTACATCAGGCCAACGTTTTTTAATTTCACTTAGCCAGTTGGTCAGGCCGGTCACATCAATCGGAAGTGAAACTTCCCAGCAATTGGTTACCCATGCAAAACCGTTTAGCTCAAAACCTCGGTCAAAATGAATCGCTGTTGTATGCAGCATTTCTTTCAAACCCAAGTCTAATCCGTATTTACTCAAAGTTTCAATTGGACCAACTCCCATTCTGCTGTTAAATCCATCTTTGAAACCTTCCCTGCGAGCCGCCAAAAAATCGGTAGTCCACCCATCCAGATTTACACAATCAACAAAATCATCTTTTCCCTGTGCCGGTTTGCAGAAATGCTCTTTCGACGGATAAAACGGATAGGTAACAGCTCCATCCCCATCCTGATTATCGATGGCATACTGGCTCCATATATTTCCCTGGCACACGTGAATTCCTTCATTTTTTGCTAGGTAATCCTGATTTTTTGCTGACAAGAAACCTGCAACGACACTCTTTGGACGATAACCATTTCCTACGATTTCAGAAACTTTGGCCAAGCCATCGTGCAAATCTTTATTTACCTGTTCAGTAGGATTGTATGCATTGGCAAAATAAGCCCCCGGAATAAATGTAATTTCATCGCCGTACTTCGATTGGTATCCAACAACGAGCTCTCTGATTTTTCTGTAATTTGAAGTTGTGTCATGCAGAGCCAGCCAGCTGAAAGCCCAGGTTATTTTAGCCCCGGGAAAACCAGCATTAATAGCTTCCCTGAATTTGATTACCACCGAAGGAGTGTGTAGATCTCGTTCATCTTCCCCTACATTTTTATCGCGCGCAACTTCGATCTGGTTCACCCGAATCACTGCATTAAAGGTAAGAAACCGGGTTCCCATCAATGGTATCGAATTGCCTTGATTTTGATTGTCTTTGGTTGATGCTCCGGAAAGAATAGTAAAAAGCATGAAACTGAGCATAAAAACGATTGTTCGCATAAGAATTGGCTTAGTTAGTTGGTTTCCTTGTTGATTTTTCTCAAGCAACAATTGCCGGTTGTGAGATTCAGGTATAAAGGTGGTAATTATTTCTTATCTGAAGTTATCGAAAAGGAAATTCTTAAATCACAAATCAATCGGTACAACTTTTTCATTCGAATCATTGCTTGTCAATTCCTGAAAAATTAGGAGATGTGCTTTTACCTGGCCTTGGAGGTGAACAGACTAATCGTTGTTCAACGCTTTAACCCGGGAGACCATCAAGGTGATTCCAATTCCGAATACTCCAATAACAGCGAATGAATAACGCAAACCGGCAGCTGCCGAAATATATCCGATTAATGGCGGTCCCATTAAAAATCCGAGAAAACTAACACTCGAAACAGTTGCCAATGCAATTCCTGGTGAAACTTTCGAATGTCTTCCGGCAGCACTGTAAACAGTTGGAACAATGCTCGAAACGCCTAAACCAACCAACATAAAAGCCAAAGTGCTTGGAACGAGATACGGGAAGAATACTGCGGTGAACAACCCGGTTGAAATCATTACTCCGCAAATCTGCAATAAGCGTTTTCGGCCAATCTTTGAGATCAGGTAATCTGCTACAAAGCGCCCGGTTGCCATCATAATCATAAATGAAGTGTAGCCCAATACAACAAGCGAGGCCGGAGCGTTTACCACATCCTTAAAGTATATTCCACTCCAGTCGAACATAGCACCTTCGCTGGCCATAGAGCAAAAGCCAATGATTCCCAACTGCAAAAGAATGCTATCTGGTTTATTAAAAAATTTCCTTTTCGGTTCATCTGACAATGTCGCCGGATTAGTTCGTACCAAAAATGGGTAATTGATCCAAACAATTGTCCAAACAATCAGGACGATTATTACGAAATGCCAGTAAACGGGTACTTTCAGGTTAACCATAGCCAAACCGATTAATGCACCGGTAAAACCAGCTAAGCTCCATCCGCCATGAAAAGAAGCCATGATTGGACGATCATACAAACGTTCAGCTGCAACGCCCTGAGTGTTAATCGAAATATTACAAAGATTACCCGACAATCCGAATAAAAATAAGGCAATGGCTAATTGCCATCCAACATGAACTAAACCAACATTGGTCAGACAAATTGTATAAGCAGGTAATGCAAAAAGCAACACTTTATGGCTTCCGAAACGGGTAACCAATTTTCCGGAGAATGGCATCATTAGGAACTGCCCAACAGGTAAGGCAAAAAGAATGGTACCAAAAAGGGCATCATTTAAATGAAGTGCCGTTTTGATATCGGGTATACGACTGGCCCACGATGAAAAGCACAGTCCCATACTAAAATAAACCAATGCAACGGCAAACCTAACCCGCCTTCTGTCTGGAATTGGATTGACATGAGTTGCAACATTAAGGGCATGATCTGGCATTTATTATCTAATTTTAAGACCCATAAGACATTACATTCGAAATAAAATCTTCACGATTATCTCTGACATTGTATTTTACGGAGTACAAAAGTACAAAGTTTGAACTCTGCTAAAACAAACCTGATCGTTTCCGATACCAGATTTATCAATCATTTCAAGTCTGGAATTTTAAATTCAGTTTCGACATAAAAAAACCCGGTCAAACTGACCGGGTTATAGTTTATAAGAAGCATCAAAATCTATTCCCACTTAATGGTTTTCGAATCGGTTGTAATAAACTGCAAATTATTCGCCTGATCAACTGTAACTCCGGTTTCTACCTTAATAGCAATCAATTCAACTACATAATCTGTATTTGCAACAGGAGATACTCCATAAGCCCAGCCAGATGACGATGAACTAAATTGAAAATCAACAGCATCGGCAGAAAGATAGTTACTAGAGTATAAAAGATCAGCTTTGTTAGCAGAATACAATTTTACCACGTAGGCACTGGCGCCGGTTACCTTATCCCAGGTAGTTTTAAGCGACTGCGAAGACATCGTTGCAGTCATAATAACAATAGGCGTCAATTTTTCATCTCCAACAACATCTTTTCCATTTAGCGTTTCGCCAGCCACGGTGACCATTTCAATCGAATAGTCACCTTTTACAGGCATATCAGTAGTATAATCCGATGCCTGTGGGGTGTAAACGAATTGCGTTTTGTTTGAAGTTGCAGATAATTGGTAAATTTTGCCAGGAGTGCCTGGTGCTGTTACTTTGACCGAAGCAATATCGTAATTTGCTGATGCATAAATTACAATTCCATATTTAATGCCAGCGTCAGTTTTCATATCCTGAATAATAACATCGGCCACCCCCTGAAGAGCAACAGGAGTAGATTTTATACATGACACCAATGCTAAACTACCAAAAGAGAGGCATAAAAAACCTGTAAATAATTTTCTGAAATTTTTCATTCTAAAGTACGTTTTAATTGTTTGTTAAAAATATCATTTCCGAAGGATTAAACCTAATCCCTTTCCCAATAAGGATTCTATTGACTAATCAAAGATGGGGATTTGTAGCATATGGTTGCGTGGTTTTTCAAAACTAGCGAAGATTAATTGCTCCAGGTAAATTATTTCAACCCAGAAAATATCCCGGGGCGCTGTCCCTTGAGTCTTATAAAATAAGGTACAATGCACCAAAATCTTTATAGAATAAAGTAGAAAAGAAATAAAAGAGGTGCAGAGCATCGACATATACTTTCATTAAATCATCAGTAGTCAACAAAACGGATATTCATAATAAAAAATTTCCATCCAGAACTTAATTAACCTGGAGTCCAGCGATCGAACATTGAGCCTTTAAATCCGACAAATCTGGTATTTCGCGTACACAAGAATTCATTTTTTCTCCTCATTGAGGTTCCCAATAAATGGAAGCACCCACTAGTAAATTCTTATGCAGTCTTAAGCATCACCCTGATCAATGTACTGTAAGTAAGTGCATAAAGAACTAAAGTAGATAAAAATATAATATTTATCAAAAAAATATTGTAACTTGAAGCGAATTATGAACAGGAGCTATTCTGAAAAAACAGATTACCGATTTTAACGCTTGAAAGCCAACCTTAAAGGAGAATCTATTGAGGCCATCGGTGAGCTCATTTAAACTCATTTCTCTCTTGCATGTACTCAAACGGATATTCATATTTTTACCCTTTGACTTTTGAAACAAAAGCCTTATGAAAAAAATACATCCATCTACATCGAATTCTTTGCGTGAGCAAGCCGAAGATATCCTGAAATCGAGACATCCAGTTGCAGTCTTACCTCTCACAGAAGCTGACACTTTAAAACTGATTCACGAATTACAGGTTAACCAAATAGAGCTTGAATTACAGAATCAAGAGCTCATGCAGAATAAAAGGCAAAATTCGATCATCAAAAACGGGAAGAATAAAATTTTAGATTTAATCGATTTTGAAGAAGTTAATAAATTACTCGAAGGATTCAATCAATCAACTGGATTTGTAACAGCTATTTTAGACCTCGAAGGGAACGTATTGTCGAAATCAGGATGGAGACAAATATGTACCGAATTTCACCGGAGTAATCCAAAAACATCAAGAAACTGCACCATAAGCGATACCGTGTTGGCTAATAAATTAGGCCAAGGTGAAAAATATCATTTCTACGAGTGTTTAAATGGATTGGTTGATGTTGCTGTTCCCATCATAATTAATGGCGAACATATTGCCAACCTGTTTTCAGGACAATTCTTTTTTGAGAAGCCCGATCATTCCTTCTTTAAAAAACAAGCCGGCACTCATGGTTTTAATGAACAGAAATATTTAAAGGCACTCGAAAATGTACCTATTGTTTCAAAAGAGCAAGTAAAAGTTGCCATGGATTTTTTGCTGGATATGACTCAACTCATCAGCGAAATCACATTCCAGAAATTAGAACAGATACAGTTGAATGAAGCGCTAATAAAAAGCGAAGAACGCTCCCGAAATATTCTTGACAATATGCTGGAAGGGTGCCAGATTATTGGATTTGACTGGAAATACATCTACATAAATCGCTGCGCTGAAATTCACAACCGCCGTCCTAACAATGAATTATTAGGGCATAGATATCAGGATATGTGGCCGGGAGTTGAACAAACCGAAGTATTTAAAATTATCAACCAGGTGCTCGAAACAAGAGTTCCCAATCATCTTGAAAACGAATTTCTATTCCCTGATGATAGTATTGGCTGGTTTGATCTGAGCATTCAACCGGTTCCTGAAGGTGTATTCATTTTATCTATTGACATAACAGAACGTAAACTGAAGGAAAAACTACTGTACGAAAGCGAAGTTAGATTCAGTAAGCTATATGAAGAAGGTCCATTTGGAATGACAATGATAGATTCGAAATTCAGGTTTAAAAGTGTAAATCCTGCATTCGAGGAAATGATGGGATATACCGAACAGGAATTCAGGAAAATGACCTTTGAAGACATTACACATCCGGAAGATTTACCCAAAGACCTTCCCAATGTTCTGAAACTTATCAATAAAGAAATCTCGGTTTTTAAAACCGAAAAACGATACATCAGAAAAGATGGTGTAGAAATTTGGGGATCGCTAACTGTAACAGCCAATTATTCCAATGATGGAAGTTTCCTATATAACCTGGCCATTGTAGAAGACATAACGAAGCGAAAGCAGGCAGAAGAGGAACTGCGAAAGCGCGAGAACAAACTAAGTACCATCTTAAACCTTTTGCCGGTAGGAATCTCCATTCTGGATCAAGATCAGAAAATTATATTTGAAAATCCAGCATTAGAAAATATTTTGAGTATCACCATGGAAGGCTTACGTCGTGGTGACTATCGAAAACGTAAATATCTGAGAAATGATGGAACGATAAAGCCTCCTGAAGAATTTGCCAGTTCACTCGCATTTAGCAAGAATACAGCCCAGCACAATTTTATAACAGGGATTGTAAAGGAGGATGGCAATACCGTTTGGACAAACGTAAACGCCGTGCCTGTTGATTTTCCTGACTGGAAAGTTATACTAGTTACAGCAGACATCACCGGCCTTAAGCAGACTGAGGACGCGTTGAAAAAGAGCAAACAATTACTCTCTGAAACAGAGTCAATGGGGAAAGTAGGTGGCTGGGAGTTCAATATGGATACCCTGTTAATAACATGGACTGATGAGGTTTACCGCATTCATGAGGTTGATTTTGATTTTGATCCCAATCTAAACAAAGGATTAGAATTTTACACTCCCGAATCCAAACCAATTATAGAAAAGGCTGTGCAAAAAGCCATGCAATTCGGCGATTCGTTTGATCTCGAACTGGAAATTATAACTGCAAAAGGAAATCATCGGAAAGTCCATTCAATAGGGAAAGCAGATTTTGAAAACAGGAGAGTCTATGGTTTCTTTCAGGATATTACAGAACGCAAAAAGTTGGAAGAAAGGATCAGGCAAAAAGATCAGGAATTCAGAAAACTTTCTGCCAATGTTTCAGGCATGATCTATCAATTTACCCGAAAACCTGACGGAACTTATTGTGTCCCCATTGCCTCCGAAGGTATCCGTAATATATTCGGTTGTGCTCCTGAAGACGTTTTGAATGATCTTACTCCGATAAAAAAGGTTATTTATCCAGATGATGCAGAGCGGGTAATTCAGAGCCTGAAGGATTCCGCAAAGCATGTGACCCCTTTCACCTGCGAGTTTAGGGTTCAGATTCCGGGGAAGGAACTTCAATGGATATACTCGCAATCAACTCCTGAAAGATTATCAGATGGCACCGTTATCTGGTATGGATTTAGCAGTGATATCACTCAACGAAAGTTGGCTGAAGAAGCTTTAAGGTTAAATCAAGAACAATATCGCAATATATTTGAAAGCGCTGTAATTGGTATTTATCGCACAACTCCTGACGGAAAGATACTGATGGCTAATCCAACCTTAATAAAGATTTTAGGTTTCAGTTCGTTCGATGATCTGGCTAAACGGAACCTTAAGGAAGAAGGTTTTGAAACGAATTTGCTTAGAGACGATTTTCGTAAACGTATAGAAGAAACCGGGAGCCTGACTTCCTATGAGTCGGTATGGAAAACTGCGGATGGCAGATCTGTATATGTCAGTGAAAATGCGAAAGTTTTCTACAACAACAATGGCGAAATTGCTTATTACGAAGGCACTATTGAAGATATTACAGAGCGAAAAAGGGTGGAAAGAGCACTTCGGGAAAGTGAAGAGATTTATCGTAAAGCCTTTAAAACAAGCCCTGATTCGATTAACATTACACGCATTGAGGATGGAATTTACGTTTCCGTTAACCAGGGTTTTGTTGAAACAATAGAATATACAGAAGAAGAGCTTGTCGGAAAATCATCTCTGGAAGTTAACATATGGAAAAACCCGGAAGACCGAAAGAAACTTACTGATGAATTGAAATCGAAAGGTTTTGTATCAAATCTCGAGGCTATATTTTGTGCAAAAAGCGGCAGATTGATCAATGGACTCATGTCTGCGGCAATCATTGAAATTGAAGGCACCCCACACATCATTAGTATAACCAGAGACATTACCGACCGAAAACGGACTGAGGATGCTCTTCATTACAATGAAGCACTGTTGCAGGAAGTTGGCCGCATTGCTCATGTAGGTGGATGGGATTTTGACCCGGCTACCGGTCATTCAACCTGGACCGAAGAAGTTGCACGCATTCACGATCTCGATCCCAAAACACCTGCTTCGGTAGCTTTAAGCATCAATTATTACGCCGAACGTTCGAAACCCATCATCGAAAAGGCATTTCGCGAGTCGGTAGAACAAGCCATACCATACGATCTGGAGTTAGAGATTATCACTTCAAAAGGGAATCATAAATGGGTAAGAACAATCGGACGACCAATCGTTGAAAATGGAAAAATAATTAAAGTTCAAGGTTCGTTTCAGGATATCACCGGACTAAAACTTTCTGAAGAAGCGCTTCGCAAAAGTGAAGAAAAATTCCGAGGTTTAATGGAAAGCATTCCACTACCTGTTACTTATGTAAACAATTCCGGGGAAATCATTTTCAGAAATGAACGTTTTCTGGAAGTAATCGGATATACCTTTGAGGAAGTGCCTACGGTCCAAGAATGGTGGTTAAAAGCATACCCATCTGGAAAATACAGGAAATGGGTGATCAAGAACTGGGAATCAGCACTGGAATATGCAACAGAAACAAATACCGATATTCTACCCAAAGAATACCAAATTACCTGTAAAGATGGAGCAGAACGTACATTTGTTGTTTCAGGCATAATTGTCAACACCAATTTGCTGATCACATTTATTGACATAACAGATCGCAAGAAAGTGGAAGATGAAATCCGGAAACTCAATGAAACCCTTGAACAGCGCGTTGAAGATCGGACCGCCCAATTGAAGGAGGCCAACCGGGAACTGGAAGCATTTTCGTATTCGGTATCTCACGATTTGCGTGCTCCTTTGCGACACATTAACGGATTTGTTGATTTACTGAACCAAAAATATGTCGATCTGCTTCCCGATAACGGGAAACATTACCTGTCTGTCATCAATGATGCCTCAACCCAAATGGGCCTTCTTATCGATGATTTACTTCAATTCTCCAGAACCGGAAGGCAGGAAATGCAGCAAGTGAATCTGAATATGAACATGGTACTTCAGGAAGTGATTCGATTTTTTGATGAAGATACCAAAAAGCGGAATATTGATTGGTCAGTTGCCGCGATGCCCATAATAACCGGAGATGTTTCTCTCCTTCGGATGGTTTGGGTCAACTTAATAAGCAATGCAGTGAAATTTACCGGGAAAAAAGAAAATGCGAAAATCGTAATTGGGTACACCGAAGAAAAAACGGAATTTATTTTTTATATTCGTGACAATGGCGCTGGTTTCGACATGCGCTATGTTAACAAACTATTCGGTGTGTTTCAGCGGCTTCATTCTAAACAGCAATTCGAAGGAACCGGCATTGGACTGGCTAATGTACAACGAATTATTAATAAACATGGGGGGCGTACCTGGGCCGAATCTGAAGTCGATCAGGGCGCAACATTTTATTTTACCATACCTAAAACCAAGGAGGACCTTCAATGATTGAATTGAAAAAAATACTTTTAGTTGAAGACAATTTACCCGATATTGAATTAACTCTGGAAGCACTGACCGAAAGCAATCTTGCGAATCGGGTGGTTGTTGCTCATGATGGAGTGGAAGCCATGGAATACCTCCTTTGCGAAGGAGAATTCTCGAACCGCAAGCCTGAAAATCCGGCAGTCATACTTCTGGATATAAAAATGCCCAGAATGGATGGTATCGAAGTTCTACAGGCTGTAAAAGCCAATTCGAAACTAAAATTAATCCCGGTAGTTATGCTTACTTCCTCGCGCGAAGAACCTGATTTAAGAAAATGTTATGACCTTGGAGTGAATGCCTACGTGGTTAAACCGGTAAATTTCAGAGATTTTTTTGATGCTGCGCAACGATTGGGTGTATTCTGGGCGGTAATTAACGAACGTCCAAACGAAGAGTAACAAATAAACCATGGAAAACGGAATACAGCTACCGCGCACGCTTCATGTACTCTCGCTCGAAGACTCTGATATCGACTTCGAATTAGTCACTGAGCAACTGGACCTTACCGGATTTCAGATCGAAATTTCGCGCGCTGAAACAGAGTTTGAGTTTACATCATCCATCCGGAATAACTATTTCGATATTATTTTGGCAGATTATACGCTGCCTCAATTTGATGCGTTCGGAGCTCTGGAGCTATGTCAAAAGTATTGTCCGGATGTTCCCTTCATTTGTGTTTCAGGTTCAATTGGTGAAATAAAAGCCATTGAACTCCTGAAGAACGGAGCAGTTGACTATGTGATTAAGGACAGAATGGAGCGACTGCCATTTGCTATTAAGAGAGCACTTGATGAAGCCAGAATTAAACTTGAACACAAAAATGCACAGGAAGCACTTCGAAAAAGTGAAGAAAGGCTCCGCGATATCCTATTCAGTTCTGCTGACTGGGTCTGGGAAGTTGATGAGAATGGCAAATACACTTACAGTTCACAACGCGACATCGATCTTTTTAACGTAACTCCTAACGAAATTATTGGAAAAACACCATTCGACTTTATGCCAGCCGAAGAAGCCATACGTGTATCAATCCTATTTAAAGAGATTACAGCCAATAAACTACCTATAAAAGACCTTGAAAACTGGAATATTGGAAAAAATGGAGAGCCCATTTGTTTGCTTACCAATGGATTACCCATTATTGACCAGGATGGCCAACTAAAAGGGTATCGGGGAATCGACAAAAACATTACAGAGCGAAAACTGGCCGAACAGGAATTGATAAAAGCCAAAGAAAGAGCAGAGGCAAGCGATAGACTCAAAACTGCCTTTATGAATAATATTTCGCACGAAATACGAACTCCATTAAACGGAATTTTAGGTTTTAGTCAGATTATAACCGATCCTACCTTTTCAGAATTAGAAAAAGAAGGTCACTACGGAATGCTCAACGAGAGTTGCGATCGCCTGATCAATACAGTTACCAACATCATGGATATTTCACTGTTGGCTTCAGGAAATCAGAAAGTAGTAAAAACTGAAGTTATTTTATTTGAGCTAATTAGCCACATTCACGAGAAATTCAAAGCTTCATGTCAGCAAAAAAAGATTACCATTTCCATGCCTGAGGATACAAAGCTGAAAATACTAACTGACGAAGAACTCTTATCTAAAATATTCTATCAGTTAATCGACAATGCGGTGAAATTCACCTCTAACGGGACAATAGCCATTGGTTGCGAAAAGCACAAGCAAGAGTATCACTTCTTCGTGAAAGATTCAGGCATTGGTATTTCAGAGGAATACAAAAACCGAATATTTGGCAACTTCGAACAAGAAGATTTTGCAAGTACCCGCAAATACGAAGGTACCGGTATTGGACTTTCGATTGTCAAAGGATTTGTTGAACTTCTTGGTGGAAAAATATGGGTTAATTCGAAAAAAGGAAAAGGTTCAACATTTTACTTCTCGATTCCAATCGAATGAAAAACTGATTCGATATTGGTTGAAAGTCAATCCAAATTGGGATTTGTGCTTCCAGCCACAACCGTATAAAAATCTTCAGGATTAAGATACTGTTTCGCCAAAGCCATTAATTCATCCGAAGTAATGTTGCGAAGCACCTGCAAAGCATCGTCGTAAAATGTATAATCCAAATCAAAATCGTTAATCGCCTTAAAGCTTCCGGCCAAAGCAAACGGGCCATCGAAATCGCGCAGAAACTCGCCCAGTAAATAGCTTTTTACAGTTTCCAATTCATTTTCAGTTATCGGTTCGGTCTGAAGTCGGCGCATCTCAACAGCAATTTCAGCAAGTGTTGGCTCAACATATTCGTTGCCTACTTCGGTTGAAATAACCAGGTAACTGGCCTGTTTCAGAGTCAAAACGAAACTGCCTATTCCGTAGGTATAACCTTTTTCTTCTCTTATATTAGTCATCAGTCGCGAACCAAAATATCCGCCGAAAATGGTTACCAGAATCGATAATGCGTGGTAATCGGGATGTGTTTTCGGCACCCAGAATTTCCCGACACGAATGGCCGATTGAATACCACCCACCTTTTCCACATGATGCCTTTTCACCCGATCGGTGGAAATGCGATATTCAGGCACTGCTGCTTGATTTTGCGACCAATCGCTTCCTCCAAAATACTTATCCAAATGCTCAATTACATTTTCATCTATCATTCCGGCAGCAATAATGTGGCAGTTTCCGGAGTGGTAATGAGTGCGGTAAAACTGCATCAAATCATCTCGGGTAATCACATCAAAATCTTCCAATTTGTTGTTGATGGCATATGGATGCGCATCGCCAAACATCACTTGTGTGAATTTCTTCTGGCAAAGGGTGCGAACTTTCTCGTTTTCGAGCAGCCATTTCTGCTTGTTTTTGTCAATCAGCACCTGAAGTTCGTACTCCGGAAAAACAGAACGTTTAATCAGATCTTCTGTTACTTCCAATATCGCAGGCAAGTATTTCCCGAGACTCACTATACTGACGAATCCCTGATTCTGGTCAACTGTTAACTGAATGTAAGCTCCGTAAAAATCAACTTTTTCAGCAATTTCAGCAGCAGTATAATTTTCACTACCCTCTTCGAGCATCGAATTACAAAGGCTTGCAACCAGATTACCAGATTGAAACCATGTTCCGGCTTCAAAAACAAAATCAATTTTTACCACATCCTGAGTTCCGGCACTGACGAAATGTACCGGAATACCGTTTGAAAGGATCCGCTTTTCGGCCTTCACCATGTCGATGTGTTCAATCGGGTTAACTGTAGGTTGTATCTTGCGATTTAGCATGTTCTATTTTTTAGCAATGTAATTAAGCACAGAGCAGTTTTCGGGTCTAAAAATGTGTTGCGAAACCTCCTGAATTTGCTCTGAAGTAACCGCACGATAACTTTCAACCTGCGAATTAATGAGGCTGGCATCGTGCAGAATCTCATTGGTAGCCAAATTCATCGCCTTAGTCAGGTAATTCATTTCACCGTACACGATGTTGGCTTCTACCTTATTTTTTACTTTTTCAAGTTCATAGTCAGGCACTCGGTCTTGTTTCATTCGGTCGAGTTCGCGCTCAATGGCCTTGCGGGCAGTTTCCAATGAAACGCCGTCGCTTGGTTTTCCTGAAACAACAAACAAACCCGGTTCATAATCGCCTGAAAGATAAGCGTCCAGCTCAGTAAAAAGTTTTTCTTTCTGAACCAGGTTCAGGTACATGCGCGACGAATTACCGTTCGAAAGCACATCTGAAACCATATCCGTGGCATAATACATCGGATCGAGTCTATCAGACATGTGGTAGGCCATGTAAATCGCATCGTTTGGCACACCACGAATAACGGTCTGTTCACGTATTTCAGTCTGGGTAGGCTCTTGCAGAATATTCCGAGGCTTCACATTCCGGTTCGGGATCGGGCCAAACCAGCGTTCGGCCAGTTTCACTACCTGATCAAAATCCACATCACCGGTAACCACCAGCACGGCATTGTCGGGTGCATAATGTGCAAAGAAAAAATCTTTGACCTGCTGCATCGTTGCTTTTTCAATGTGACTGATTTCGCGCCCAATAGTAGGCCACTGATACGGATGAACCTTGTAGGCCAATTGCCTGAGCAAGGGCCACACATCACCATAAGGCTGATTCAGTTGCCGCTGTTTGAATTCTTCGATAACAACGTTTCGCTGCACATCAAGGCTCTTTTTCGAGAAAGCCAATTCGAGCATACGGTCAGATTCGAGCCAGAAACCAGTTTCGATATTGTTTTTGGGTAAAGTCAGGTAATAATTGGTCAGGTCGTTCGAGGTGTACGCATTGTTGTCGCCACCGGCCTTTTGCAAAGGTTCATCGAACGATGGAATATGCTTCGAACCACCAAACATCAGGTGCTCAAAAAGATGGGCAAACCCGGTGCGATCGGGATGTTCGTCTCGCGAGCCCACATTGTAGCAAACATCTACAGCAACCATCGGGGTTGTTTTATCCTGATGGACAATCACGGTCAATCCGTTTGCTAATTTAGTACGTTCAAAATGTATCATAGTCGAGTTATGGGTTGCGGGTTGCGGGTTGCTCCGAAACTCGGAACCCGTAACTCGCAATATTTTTCTTTTATTAAAATTCAAACAGATCGCTATTCAAGCGTTCCTTGGCTTTCTGGTATTCCTGAATCAGGTTATTCATTATCGTTTCAACCGGTAAAACTTCGTCGATAATTGAAGCCACTTGCCCGATTTCCAATTCACCCAGAACCAGATCGCCTTCAAACATTCCCTTTTTAGCCCTGCCACGTCCCAACAAAATTCGCAAAGTATCAGGAGTTGCACCTTCCAGTTCGAGTTTGTTTACTTCCTGAAAGAATTCATTTTTAATCAAGCGAACTGCACCAATCTTTTTCAGCGCCAGTTTGGTATCTCCTTCCGTCAACCCGGTAACCAACTTTTTGAAATCGGGATGAGCTGATGATTCTTCGGAAATAGCAAACCGTGAACCGATTTGAACACCGTCGGCACCCAGCGCCATGGCAGCTAAAATAGCTTCACCAGTTCCGATACCTCCGGCAGCCAATAGTGGTAATGATGTTACCCGCCGAACCGCCGGAATCAACGTCAGGGTCGTGGTTTCCTCTTTTCCGTTGTGACCGCCTGCTTCAAAACCTTCGGCAACGATAGCGTCAACTCCGGCTTCTTCGCATTTCAGCGCAAAAGCAGAACTGGCAATGACATGCGCAACGATTATTCCGCGTTCTTTCAGCCACGGAATATATTTTTTCGGACTTCCGGCAGAAGTAAAAACAACAGGAACCTTCTCATCGGCAATAATGTTCATGATGGTATCCAGTTCAGGATAAAACAAGGGCACATTTACTCCAAAAGGTTTTGTTGTAGCAAGTTTCGTTTTCTGAATGTGTTCGCGAAGCACTTCGGGATGCATCGAACCCGCGCCAATCA
This sequence comes from Aquipluma nitroreducens, assembly GCF_009689585.1. GTDB lineage: Bacteria > Bacteroidota > Bacteroidia > Bacteroidales > Prolixibacteraceae > Aquipluma > Aquipluma nitroreducens. The sequence continues at coordinate 888,374 of NZ_AP018694.1, forward strand.
AACCCAAACCACCATTATTACTAACCGCTGAAGCCAATTTCCAGCCACTGCACCACACCATTCCTCCCGAAATGATTGGATATTTTATCCCGAAGAGTTTACAAATCCGGTTTTCCATATCAAAAAATATAAATTCTGAAATTCGGTGCAAAGGTAGAAAATTCGATGACGAAGGGACTTATATTAATAAGAACCTGATTGAATAATAAGAAGAGAATCAATGTTTCAAAGCTATTGAAGTATCAACTTACTGGTTTTTACCTTTTCATGATTTCGCAGTTGAATAAAATATATTCCTTTAGGTAAACTGCGTAAATCAATCATACCGTTTTCAAAAGAACGAACACTTTTCGAATAAACTGAATTGCCATTTAAACCAGAAATGTTGATGAGGCAAGATGAATCTAATTCATTTTCAAATTTCAAATTTATAATTCCACTTGAAGGATTTGGGAAAAAAGAAAATACAGAATTGGTTAAATCGATTGTTGTATTTGTGATTTGATCCGAAAAATGAAATGATTTTGTTGGAAGAGTCAAATCTACATCGACTAAATCTAACAATCTATTTCCTTTGGTTGTTTCATTGAGATTCAGTTCCAAACCCGAATTTGGTGCTGCCAAACTATTGGTAAAAAACTTATATTCATACAATCCATACTGACTAATTGGGATGATGGCAGAATAAACTGTACCCGATTCAAGAGTAAGCTGATTCTTTGGATTCCACCAATTAAAATCGCCCTTAACAAAGACTTTATGGGTTGCCGGGTTAAAATAACCAGCCTGTATCATGGCAGCCATATCGACCGAAAACTTAACATTGACCGTTTTCGTCTGATCAAGATAGCTGTCCAGAAAGGTTTCCCAATCAGTTTGCAAGGCATCCAGATTGGCATAGCCTATATCGGCATAGTTCATATTTTCAACAAATTTGGCCATAGCATCCTCACCCTTTGTTTTAGCGATAAAATACCCTACGATATACGAATAGGGATAGCCGTTACGAGAATCGGTAAAAAGCTTTTCAATTTTGGGTTTGCCAAATTGTTGCACATCCAGTTTAATCCAATCCTTGGTCGATATTTGTCGTCCATAATAAGTAGCAACGCCTTCGTTGAGCCATGCTGGTAGGGTAACTTTAGTTTTCCAGGCATTTACACAATGGGTAAATTCATGAACCAATACATCAACGCTACCGGTATAATCCACTTTCGTAGGCGAAACAGTGGTAATTAGTGCTTTTCCCCAGGCGCTACCCGTTGCCCAATCTTCCGATTCAGGATAACCGTTGGCCAAGTGCAATGCATCCAGATTTTTATAAATGTAAATGTTGATTTTTTCGGTAATAATGGCCTGTAAAGCAGAAACGATCCGTTCGTAATTTTGCTCCAGCCGAGAAGAATAGTCATTTATAATATCTATTTCCTGAGAAGTACAATAAAAATTGAAATGCGCAGTCGATTTGGTTAGTACCATATCCTCATCGTTATAAAATACCACTGGCAGGTTTAGATCATTCGTTCCTAGCTGAAGCCGGCGATTCCTCTTGGAACCGTAGAAAGTTTGGAATTGAAAATCCTTTTCCATTCCACTATTAGCTGCTCCTGGTGTCGAAATACAATATTTATATTCTTGCCAACTATTTTCAGGAATGGAAACGGTTGCTGAGTAAATATTATCGTTGCTGGCCAAAAGAGGGATTGTTTTTTCCCAGTTGTTGAACGATCCGCAAACATAAACCTGATCAGCAGCAGGATCAAAAGAATTCCGGCTGATCAGTTTGTTGAGATCAACCGAAAATTTGATATTTAAGTTTGCATAGGTCATTTTGCCTGTAAAAGAAAAGGTCAAGATTATCAATAGAAAAAGCAGCTTGTTTGGGATGATTGAATTACGTGATTTCATGTCGGTTTAATTAGGTATTCACTTTAAAAGGAGGGGTCTCCAACTATTTCATTTAATTTTTTAGGTCTAAGTTTAAAGAACAAATCATTGGAATATTCAAATTTCCGAAAAATTTATTGATGATTTGATAACTATATTCTCTTTTTTTTAGACAAACCCATTTTTTTGATCACTACCTTTTGATGTGCGATCTGGATGAAAAGTCAAGGGTAGATTAATTAAGGAATGACCCTATAACCTGAAATTACAAAGACATTCTCCGGTAAGCAGATTTTGTAGCAACTAAATCCAGATGAAGTATAGAATTACTTTACAACAAGAATATGGACGCCCAATAAAAATCAGGCTTCCTCAACAATTACTTTCTCCAGTTCGGTGGTGAGCTGTACAATTGAAATCGAGTGCAGCAGTTCGCCTTGTATGGCCAGCGAGATGGTACCTTTTTCTTCAGAAACTACGATGGCCAGCGCATCGGTAACTTCTGAAATGCCAACAGCAGCGCGATGCCTAAGTCCAAGGCCAGGATCAAGGTCTTGTCGTTCAGTTAGCGGCAAAATACAGCGGGCAGCCGCGATCCGGGTTCCCACAATAACCACGGCACCATCGTGCAAAGGAGTATTTTTAAAGAAAATAGTTTCGAGCAATGCGGAGGAGATTCGGGCATTCATCTTTTCTCCTGAACGAATAATATCTTTTAACTCTGAGTTCTGAGGAATAACAATAAGGGCGCCAGTTTTTGACCGGGCCAGATTATCGCAAGCCCTTACAATTTCCTTGATTTGAATGTTCGTAGCTGGCTTAATTTTTTCGGAAGCAAACAGTTTGTCGAAACCAAAACTTCGCTTTGTTTGATAATTTGTACCAATCAGGAGCAAAAAACGCCTGATCTCCTGTTGGAAAACCACAATCAGCGCCAGCACTCCCACCCCGATAAACTGACCCATTAAAGTGCTCAACAGCTCCAGATTCAGGGCCTTAATGACCAACCAACTCACATAAACCAGAAAAAAACCAATAAAAATGCTGAATGCAACAGTTCCTTTGATAATCCGGTACATCTGATAAAGCAGAATGGAAACCAGCAGAATATCAACTACATCTAAAGCCCTTATCGTAATAAATAATGTCATAAATCAAAGTAAATTGTCATTAGTAAAATGTCAATAGTCATTTTTAAAGTGTGCCTTATTTTCCTGATGACAAATGGCTTTTTCCTGAATCATTCAGAAGTTGAACGAATCTTATTCATGATCTGAACGGCCTCAACAGCTTCACGAACATCATGAACCCGTAAAATATCGGCACCACCCATCAAAGCCAGCGTATTGATTACCGAAGTGCCATTCAGCGCCTCTTCGGGCTTAGTTTTTAACAACTTATAAATCATCGATTTTCGTGAAACTCCAACCAGCAAAGGCAACTGAAATACTTTAAAAGAGTCGAGCCGGTTTAATAGTTCATAGTTATGTTCGAGCGTTTTACCAAAACCAAACCCCGGATCGATAATTACATCTTTAACTCCTGCCTTTGTTAGTTTTTTGACCCGATCTGTAAAAAAAAGCGAGATTTCACGAATAATATCTTCGTATTCAGGATTTTCCTGCATTTTAAGCGGGGTTCCCTGCATGTGCATCAAAACATATGGAACTCCAAGTTTGCCAATGGTGTCGAACATGTGCGCATCAAAATTACCTCCGGAAATATCGTTTACCATACAAGGACCACAATCTTCGATGACCTTCAGCGCCACCCACGAGCGATAGGTGTCGATGGAAATGAAGGCGTCGGGAAAGTGTTTTCGGACAGCCTTTACAGCTGGCAAGAGCCGATCAATTTCTTCTTTAGTTGAAATGGGCTCAGCACCTGGCTGGGTAGAAACAGCTCCAATATCAATAACCGAACCTCCCTGTTCCAGAATTTCTTCGGCACGTTTAACTACTTTCTTTTCTGTTTTATACTTACCACCATCAAAAAATGAATCGGGAGTCACATTCAGAATACCCATTACAACAGGTTGCGTCAAGTTTAGAATCTGCCCGTTGAGGTTAATTGTGTTCTTGCGTTTCAGGAATTTAGTCGCGGTTGTGGTGATTAACATACGATGAAGTTTTGAGCCCTTAAAATCATGTGTTTCACAAAAGTAAAATAAAATGCAATCAAAATACACATTATTTCTACTTTAACTGATTGATTTAAGGAATGACTTTTTAGCTTTTTCACCTTACCCTTAAAGGGATAATAGTGAAAAAGCAACCTTATCCATTCAGGGATTCAGGGTAAAAAGGTTGATTTTTCAAAAGTGTTAAAGTAGAATAAAATTAATACTTTTATGGCTTCAAAAATTAAGATAATCATGGATAAAACAAGCCAGCAATACGATCATGTGATTACTGTTTGTCAGGATATTTTCACTAAAAAGATGAAAGATTACGGCATCTCCTGGCGAATTCTTCGCCCCAGTTCGATGACCGATCAGATTTACATTAAAGCTCAGCGCATCAGGAGTATTGAACAAAAAGGAATCAGCAAAATTGACGAAGGAGTACGTTCCGAATACATTGGGATTGTAAATTACTGCATCATGGGTATCATTCAGCTCGAAAAGGGAATTTCGGATTCGGAAGATCTGACCGAGGACGAGACGTTAGGCTTATACCTGAAATATTTTACTGAAGCCAAAGATTTGATGATGGCCAAAAACCACGATTACGACGAGGCCTGGCGCAACATGCGAATGAGCTCGTACACCGATTTAATCTTGATGAAACTGAAGCGTACCAAACAAATTGAAGATAATTTAGGCAAGACGATTATCTCCGAAGGCATTGAAGCAAATTACCTCGACATGATCAATTATGCCGTTTTTGCGTTAATTAAGATTGAATTCTAAAATTTTCGCTCATGTTCAAACACATTGCCCGCATTCTGGTTGGATTAACATTTGTATTTTCCGGTTTTGTAAAAGGTATCGATCCGTGGGGTTCGGCCTATAAATTCACCGATTATTTCAACGCTTTTCAAATGCCCTGGCTCACGAGTTTGGCCTTTGCATTGGGCATTTTGCTGGCAGCCGCCGAGTTTTTTCTGGGCGTAGCATTTATCTTCAATTTCTTTATTCGCATTACGAGCTGGCTTATGCTTGCGTTTATGCTGTTTTTTACGGGTTTAACCTTTGTTTTGGCACTCACCAATCCGGTAACCGACTGCGGCTGTTTTGGCGACGCGTTGGTTATTACCAACTGGCAAACTTTTTACAAAAATATTGTTTTACTTGCTCTGGCCGTTTTCGTTTTCATACAGCGAAAAAACTTCCAGAGTAAAAACGGTCCACTCCTCTCCATCGCGTTCTCCGGAATGACAATGGTCGTTTATTTTTACCTCGTCGCTTATTCGTATAACCATTTGCCAATTATCGATTTCAGCCCTTACAAAGTAGGTGTCAATATCCCAAAGGCGATGAGCATTCCGGAAGGAGCTCCAAAAGCGATCTATGAAAACAACTTCATATACAAAAATCTGAAAACTGGTGAGGAAAAGAAATTTACTGAAGCCAATTATCCATGGAAAGATACGCTGAACTGGAAGTTTGTAAAAGCTGAAGATGCAGTCCTGATCCAAAAAGGATATACACCGCCCATTCACGATTTCAGGATTGAAACTCCGGAAGGTGAAGACATTAAAGACTTTTTCTTGTACGACGAGAAATATACGTTTATCGTGATTGCTTCCAACCTTCAGAAAACAGATAAAGAAGGAATAAAAAAAGCCGCGAGTCTGGCTGTTGCTGCAAAAGCAAAAGGATATAATTTTATTGCATTAACCTCAACATCGCCTGACAGTTTCGAAGCATTTAAAGCCGAAACCGGAGCAAACTTCGATTTTTTTAATACCGACGAAATTGTCCTGAAAACCATAGTCCGATCCAATCCCGGAATGATTGTTCTGAAGAAAGGAACCATCCTTCGGAAATACCATTTCAACGATATTCCAAAACCTGAAGAACTGGACAGCCTTTTTGAGTAGAGCCAAAGACAAAAGACCGTAGGCCGAAGAAAGGAGGCGGGAAACCGAGGAAATCATGACAATGAAACCAATCAACCATTTATCAAATACTAAAACCCGAAAATTAGCGTTCGGATAAAAAGCCGAATCAACAGAATTATGCGCAAACTTATTATACTGATTATTCTTCAAGCCCTTGTTTATCCAATGGCGTTCGGCCAAATCGGAGGCGAAAACACTTACGATTTTATGAGCCTTACCAACTCGGCCCGAATGGCAGCTTTCGGCGGCAATCAGGTTGCCATTAACGACTCGCTCGACCTGAATGTTTCGTATAACAATCCTTCGCTGCTGAAACCCGACATGAAGAATCAACTCGCCATAAACTATGTTGATTATTTTGCAGGGGTAAATTATGGTTACGCAGCTTATTCATTTGGCACTCCACTGCCCGGAAACATTGCCGTAGGGATGCATTACATCAACTACGGAAAATTCGTTGAAGCTCTTGCCACCGGAGAAAAAACCGGGGCAACATTTAATGCTGCCGAATATGCACTGAATATCATCTGGTCGAATAATTACAAACAATTCACCTACGGAATTAATTTAAAGCCTATACTTTCATCGTTCGAAAGCTACCAATCGATTGGCTTTGCCGCCGATTTAGGAATTACCCATTTCAGCAAAAACCAAAATACGGTTGTCGCATTGGTTGCCCGAAATATTGGCACTCAAATCACTACCTATTACGATGGCGCCCAGAAAGAATCAATTCCATTCGATCTTCAGTTCGGAATTTCGCAAAAGCTGGCACATGCCCCAATCCGTTTGGCAGCCACCATGCAGCATCTTCAAAAATGGGATTTAGCCAAACCAACCGAAGACAATACCGGAAGCTCAACTGTATATACCGAAGATAAGTTTACCAAAAAATTCATGCGCCACTTACTCCTTGGCGTTGAGTTATTACCGTCACCAAATTTCACAATTCGGGCTGGTTATAATTACCAGCTTCGGCAAGAGATGAAGTTGGATGCAAAAATGTCGACCGTAGGGTTTTCATGGGGATTTGGATTCCGGATTTCGCGCTTTGCGATTAACTATGGATCGGCACGTTATCATTTGGCCGGATCGAGCAACCTGATTTCGGTGGCAATCAATTTGAATGACGGTTTCCGTAAGGGCGAATAAATTGATTTAATGTTAGATTCTATACAATTAAGTGTGAGCCAAATCACCGATCAACAATTAAGAAGTGTCGATAGCAAATCTATATCCAACGTTTTTAAACAAAGAAAAAACCACATTAGAATATGTTTGATAAAACACGAATAAAAAAATATATAATCTGGTATATATCGCTCTTACTTTTCTTTATCCTTTGTTTGAAAACTTTGGGAGGTGGATACAGAAATCTCATTGGTTCTTCTGACCCTTTAAATTGGCAAGAAGTGATAATTGTATTACCCAAATATGTTATAGGTACTGTCTTTGTGATGGCATTTTTAATTTATCTTGATTACTTAGATTATAAGAAAAATAAGAAACAAGAATAATTATATTTTACCAACCCCAGGGATTATTCCCCTGCGCCTCCGGAATGTCCAAAACCTTGCAGGTACATGAATAAATTGATTTACTGTTTGATTCCACCACTTCGTGATAAAAATCAAAGGTTATCCCGATTTTCTTATGTTCCTTTGTGCCTTGAATAAAAATCCACACTATGACTTTCCTTCCGAACGACAAAATTTTCAGCCTCAAGTGGTTTAAAGATTACAGCATGATTGTAATCGGTGCATTCATTCTGGCCGTTGGTTTCGTATATTTCATTTCGCCTCACCGGATTGTTCCCGGTGGAGTTTATGGAATTGCCATCGTAGTGCATTACATGACTGTTGGTCTGTTTTCGTTCGCACCCGATGGGTTCCCGATTGGGCTTTTCGGTTTAATCCTGAATATTCCACTGACCATCGCAGGTATCAAAATATTGGGACCACGCTTCGGTGTAAAAACAGTGGTTGGCTTTGTCCTTTCTTCAGTTTTTATGGATGTGATTACTTATATGCGTGTTGATGGCGATGCCCCGCTTGTAGCCGACATTTTGCTCTCATGTGTATTTGGCGGTGTACTGGTTGGGTTCGGACTAGGCTTGATTTTCAAAGCCAGGGCAACTTCCGGAGGATCTGACATTATTGCCATGATTATTGCAAAATATACCCGCATGCAACTCGGCCAACTGATGATTTATGTGGATTCGACCATCGTTTTACTAAGTTTGGTAGCCTTTAAAGATTGGCAAATTCCGCTGTATTCGTGGGTCGTTATTTACATCACGGGTCGTGCCATCGATTTGGTTTTGGAAGGTAGCGACTACAACAAGGCGCTGCTGATCATTTCCGAAAAACATGAAGAAATCAAGCATAAAATACTTGTCGACTTGGAACGCGGAGGTACTTACCTGAAAGGAAGCGGAATGTTTACCGGAAACGACAAACACATTATTTATACTGTAGTCAGCCGTCGCGAAGTCGCTATTCTGGAAGAATTTATAAGCACCATCGATCCGGATGCTTTTATTACCGTAATGGATACGCACGAAATTCTGGGTGAAGGGTTTCAATCACTCAAGCATAAAGTGCAGGATTAGAGAAGGAAGACAGAAGAACGGAGATAGGAGACCGAAGACATAAATCGGGACAACGTACTTCAACTCTAAACTTTACATCAATCCTGAAGAATTTTTAAAGTCAAAAGATTTGAAATCGAACGGAAGGTTTATTTTTGTCCACTCTTTAATTCATAAAAAGAACAATCATGCTAAAAGTAAACGAATATTTTGGAGGTACAGTAAAATCGATAGCACTCGAAAATGCTGAAGGAGTGGCAACCATTGGTGTAATGGAAGACGGCGAATATGAATTTGGAACCGGCACAATTGAACACATGACCATCACAAGTGGAATTCTGGATGTTATGCTTCCGGGCGAAACCGTATGGACAACCTACCTGAAAGGCGAAACTTTTATTGTTGCCAAAGATGTTAAGTTCAAGGTAAAAGCTAACGGTCAGGTTGCCTATTATTGCCTTTACGTTTAGTCATTGGGAAAAAGTCATTAGCCATTAGCAAGCAGCTTCATCTTTTCTAATGACTAATGACTTTTTCCTAAATACGGAGTCAGTATTTCTTGCATCGCGGCAATCCAACGGGGCGAGTCGTTCAGACTTTCTACCATTTGCAGGTTCTCTCCGCCATTTTCGATAAACATTTCCTTGTATTCCCAACCAATTTCGACGGTTGTTTCCAAACAGTCGGCTACAAATGCAGGTGCAACAACCAAAACGTTTTTACTACCTTGTTTTGCGCGGGTCAATAAATTCTTATCGGTAAAAGGTGTCATCCAGTTATTCGACAATCGAGACTGAAAGGAAACCGAATATTGACCAACTTTTAGTCCAAGCCGGCTGGCCAATTCACGAGTGGTTTGATAACACGTAGCTTTGTAGCAAAACTTACCAAATTCGGGTAATGCCGTTTCGCAATTACAGGTCGTTATTGATTCTTCCGGATGATTTTTCTCCAGATGCCGGTTGGGCAAACCGTGATACGAAAAAACTACATGATCAAAATTCTCAGGCTGATACGATTGTATGCGTTCGGCGAAGGCATCAAGAAATGCCGGATGGTCGTAAAACTGATTGACAGCATGTATCTCCGGAATGGTATTCCATCGACGGATTTGATCGATCACCGCCTGAATGGCTGTTCCATTGGTTGACGAAGCGTATTGCGGAAACATGGGAAAAATCACAACGCTGTCGTAATTTCCTTTTTGAATAGCCGAAAGTGCCTTTCCAATCGAAGGATTTCCGTAGCGCATGGCCATAAAGACGTCAGCTTTCGCACCAAGTTTCTGCTGCAATCCCGATTGAACCCGCTCCGAATAATATAAAAGCGGAGAGCCTTTTTCGGTCCATAACCGCTGATACAACTTGGTCGATTTGGGCGCCCTGAAAGGCACAATGATCAGGTTAACCAGAATTTTCTGGAGTACCAGCGGAATATCTATCACCCGGCGATCGTTCAGGAATTCGCTCAAATACCGGCGCACCGCTTTTACTGTTGGTTCATCGGGCGTACCGACATTGATCAGAATTACCGCTGTTTTTTTTGTCTCCATGCTTCGTTTCAGTTGAGCTAAAATAATGTTTGTTGATTGAAGATAACAATTCATTCAACAAATTGATCAATTCGGATGCAAATTTGATTCAAATATGTTCCTATTTCAAATTCAAACTCACTTTTACGCCTGCTGAACGAAATTTGCCATTTTCAAACCCAGCAACCGCTTCAACATTCAGGAGTAAAAACAAATTGCTGATTCCGTAACCGGTTTCAACATAGCGCTTCAATTCAGGAGTATCCAAATAGTTTATAAATAGCCTTTCTGAAATTGATGAATTCTTTATCACTGGCAACTGTTTCAGTATTAACCGGCGAGTTTGCCAGTTGGCATGCGCTTCAAGAAACTGGTCGCTGGTAGAAAACTGGTAAAAAGGCAAAAGCCTAAAGCTGTTTTCATACGACGAAAACATAAATCCGGTAGATTGGGTATTGAAATGCTGAAAATCGTCAAAATACACCCGGTTACGATTCAGGAACTTACCTCTATTCACCGAATACGAAAAATGATCGTCGATTCCGAAATCGATCTTTTGCCTGAGACCCAGTTTAAGCAAATCGTATCGGGCATCGCTTCCGAAAATACCGGATAGAGCGCTTTTATAAATCAGCGAATAAGTCGGGAATTTGCTTTCAACATACGTTTTAGTGTGATTTTGAACGCGATACCGGTGTTGTGGTGTATATTCCAAAACTAAACGGTAGGCAAACGTCTGATGATTTTCGAGTTGCCACGACTCAAGTGTGTTATTTATAGGGATATTGGGCTGAATCACCTTGTCTTTGTGATCGATAAACGAGTAGCTTGAGTGATTGCTCAACGCACTGTTGTCGCTGTAATCGAGGGTTGCATTCAAGTTCAGACCGTTAATCAAGTCACGAGAGGCGTTCAACTGCAAAAAATCGCGCCGATAAAATCGTTTGTAGTTTTCTTCCAGCCAAAGGGTATAAAAATCGTTTGTCAGGCTATTTAATCCTGAAGTCCGGTTAAAATCAACCGTTGTCGTACCGGCCGAAACAGAAATCCAACTGTTGGTCATGCCATTCGTTCGGCGACTGAACGAAAACGATGCATCCAGCTTCTTGCGTGCAAAAGCATAAGCAAACTGGGGTTCAAGGCGCAACAAGTGCCCTGTGCTGTCGGATCTCACATAACTGAAAGGCAGTTGGGCGCGCAAACCATCGACCGAATTGAACGACAGCGAAGTTGGGGCTGTCAGGTTTGGAATGGTAAACCGCTCATATTGACGAATCGAATCGATGGAATAATCGTAGGTTTTCCCAAACAACAAATGCTTAATCTTAAATTTTCGTTTCGAATTGCGTACCGAGTCCTGAAATTCAGGCTTTGCCGAAACCTGCAAAAAAGAATCTTTGGCTGCAAAACTGCTCTTTTCGCCCGATGTGAGTGGAATTGGCCGCAATGTTTTCCAATAAGCCGAATCGTTATTCACCTGCTTTTGGCTCACCTGAAAACTCGATTTTATTTCGAGTGGTTCGGGCGGACTGTTACGCTGCGCTTCCGTTTCAATCATCCGGTTCAGTTTCAATGTTTCGCGGTTACTGAGTTTTTCTTTCTGCATCAGCGCATCAATCCGCTTTTGTTCTTTCGATTTTGCAATGGCCTGTTGCTCTTTCTGTTCTTTCGCAACAAAAGCTTCAACCGACCGCTGTTCATTTAGTTGCTGCGTCTTCAGGCGTTCAAGGAAACTGTGATCGAGCTCCGGATTTAAAGTGGTTTTGTATTCGTTAATCGAAGCAACATATTTGTATTTCATTTTCAGGCCAAACCCCGAAAAATCCATGTCGAAATCAAGACTCACAGGCATCCAGGTGTTTTTATTCACTTCGCCATAGAACTGGCGCACATTGACGTCTGTCATCGGAATATGCAGATGCAAATCGGCCGAATGGATGTTCCAAAACTCATCGGCAATAAAAATAAAGCCTGAAAACACATCATTTCCCTTGGTCTTTGGAATCACAGTGATTTTGTTTATTGTCCGACCCTGATCCTGAAAGACACCGGACAGAATAAAGTTGTACACCTTCAGCGCATTTTTCCCAACCGGCGAAACAACGCCGTATTTTTCGGCATCGTACAAATTATTGGTAATCATACCCATGGGCGAAGTATTGTTTTCTTTTCCTGACGAGCGCATTGCCAAAACCTTTTGGTTCAGGCGATCGGGCAATTCAAAATCAATCTGGCTGACGGTTTCCATCACAAAAGGCTGATTCTCTTTTAAACCTTCCTTTTTCATCTGCTTCTCGAGCAGGAAGGGTATCTTCTCAAAATTGCCCGATCCTTTCAGGTACACTTTGCACGAATATTTCGAAACCTGTTTTTGGTAATACGGAGCCATCGCTATCGCCCTTCGCATGATGTAATAAGCCGGATCTTCACCTGAAGCCATCACTTTGATCTCCGGAATCTGGTATTCCTGCATTTCCAGCCGGATATTGATTTCCTGAAAGCTTTTCCCGACAATCGGCTCAACAGTTTGCGTTTGGTAGCCCAAACACTGAAACAACACTTTTCGTTTTCCCTCCGGAAGTTTCAATTCGTAGTTTCCGTCGCTGTTCGAAGTGGTTCCGGTTGATAAATCGGGAACATAAATGGTTGCAAACGGAATGGCTTCGCCTTGCAAATTGGTGACGCGGCCAAGAATGCCCTGAGCATGCATCTGTTGAAAAAAGAAAATGGAAATAAGAAAGGGAAGTAGATTTCTAATCATTGTTCAATCTGGCTTATCGGATGTATTAAACAAAAATAAAAGAAATTTGCTACGCTTCCTTCTGAATATAAGTTAAGGATGGTTAAGGAAATCTAAAATAGGTGATCGGGAATTAACCTCTAATATGATGCGGCATGTCCATTGGAATTTCGAATGAGATTTCGACTACTCCTTTGAATTCGCCATTCTCCATCCAGGGCGTTTGATGAATCATTTTCCGGATTCCTTTTTTTTCGATGGTGTACGAATTCGAAAATGGTTCAGCCAACATTTTCAGCAGTAAACTACGGGCTGGTTCGGGGTGACATTCAATCAGGCTTTTGCCCATTAAATCTCCGTCACCCGATTTGGCAAACTGCTGTTTCGACCGTTCATTCATGTAAACCACAATTCCTTTGCAGTCGCAAACCGTTATTGCGCCTAAAAATCCGTCAGTCCAGTTCATTGATGATTGATGATTGATTATTTTCATTCTTTTCCAGTCTTCCAACACTGGATACTGAGCTCGTCGAAGGATTAAGCTTTGTGGTGGTGCTGGTAAAATCGAACCCAGTCAATCTCGAATCGATGCGGTAAATCGGTCGGCTCCGAAACAACGATGGAAGCCATATTCAAGTGCATTTTAAATGCAGGTACGTTGTTCGAAACCGTCAGAATTTCTCTGTCATTAACTTTCCAAACCAGAGAATGGGCATTCCACTCGAGTCTGAAAATATAAAATTCACCAGCTTTAAGTCCCGAAATACTCTCGCATTCGGCATGAATTCCATCGGTAGCTTTGGTAAGCATACCCATTCGGTTTTGTACTCCCATTTCGAGCAGATTAATCTGCGGAGAAGCTTCTTCGCCCAATAAATAAATAGCATCGACCAAATGATTCGATGGTGCATATTTAACTTTGGCTTCCAGGATTCCGTGCTTCCACCACTCAACTCCCGCTGTTGAAACGATACCCGAAGAATAATCGAATTCCTGCTCCACAAACCCGTATGGAACTTGCCACTGCATCCCATGGGTCTTTTCTTTCCGAACCTCAATTTTTAGGGCATCAAAATCAACCGACACATTTCGTCCTTCAGAAAATGCATGTAAATCGCCAACCTGCGAGAAATTCCGTCCTAAAGTTTGACTTGCCCAATGCGATTGTGTCATCCATTTTTCACGATCAAGCTTACCCGAATTAAAACGATCTTCAAAAACCAAGTCCCATTTCCTGAAGAAATCAAATGCATTTGAGCTTTGATATTTCAGATAAGTAGCCAGTTGGGGCAATTTCTTCAATTCAGAAAAGCGGATTTCCTTTTTATGTTCGTCTGTTTTCTCCCACTTCTGCTTATCTTCCAAATAAGCTACACGCGCAATAAAATCATCCGATTCCGTAATTTGCTTCAACTCCTCATAACGCTTGTGCTCCACGGAATCGAGCATTAGCTCGTAGTTCTGATACGCCGACGACTTTCTGAAATTTCTAAAAAAGACCAAATCATCAGAGTCTCTTAACTTCTCAAATTCAGAATAAAAGATAAACTCTTTCGACTGTTTATCCATATTTTTCAAGGCTGACAACGAATGCTTTTCAACCCCTGTTTTTAATTCTTTATACTTTTTCAGCGTTTCTGAATCAGAAATCCGATCAAAACGCTTCAAGTCATCCGATTTTAGCGTGGCATAGAACTTTTGCAAACGACTACTTCTGCCCAACTTTTTAAATTCGGCCAACTGAGCAGCTTCCTGACTACCTTTAAAAGATAAATGCTGAATTTCCTTTTTTTTCTGCTGAAAAGCTGATGATTTAATCAATGAATCAAGTTCATTATATTCTGCTAATTCCGCTGACTTCTCAAATTCACAGAATATTTTGTAATCTGTATGAAGAGTTTCATAAGCAGCTTCTAATCTTGCGGTCGATTTAATCAACCCGAAAGTACTGGCAATAAAAAGTTTAAACGACATAATCGGTTTTTTTTGATCGGTATTTCGACGTTTTAAAAATAGCAAATAAAACAAACATCTCTACTCTTTTCACACTTCGGATGAAAAACGTTAATTTCAGGCAAAAATTATTTTCAAAACAAAATAGGTGTGTCTTGTCTTTTCAACTGTCTATAGTGCAATTCTGGATTACCAGACAAAAATCGTTTCGTAAAACATAAAACACAAATCAACACTTCAAGTAAAACAAATAAGCTATGAAAAACTTCAGTAGGCTGCTCATTATATTCGTTTTAACACTATCCTTAAATCCGGTATTTAGCCAGAATTTTTTAGAGAACGAACTGTCGCCAAACAAATCCTATGTTTTGCTGGCTCATCCAACAGTTGCGAATATTGAGACCATAAATTTCCTGTTAACGAATCGCATCCTTCAGTTACCTGAAGTTGAGTTTATTGGCATTTATTCAGTGGCTGAAAACTATGATTACAATCAGTCTGTCGCCCTCTTGAAAAAACCTGAAATGAGTAAATTTCACCTTCAGAAAGTGGATGGTGTTATGAGCTTAACACAAATTTTTGAACAAAACGAATGGACTACGACCTTTAAAAAACTGTTCGACCATTCGGTTGGTGTATTTTTCTTCGGAGGTCCTGATATTCAGCCTGAAATATACAAACAAAAAAATCTGTACTCAGTTGTAACCGACCCAAACCGGCATTTATTTGAACTGAGCTTTCTGTTTCACTTGTTGGGCGGTTATCAGAACGAACAATTCACACCTTTTCTAAATGAGAAACCAAGCTATTTTGTTACAGGCTTTTGCCTTGGATTGCAAAGCATGAATGTAGCCACAGGAGGTTCATTAATTCAGGATATTCCGGCACAAACCTACCATAAAATGAATGCTGAAGAGACACTGAAACTAAATAAAGACCAGCTTCACCGAAATTACTGGCAGGAAATAACCAAAGAAACGTTGTTGATGGACAATAGTTTCCATCAAATTGTATATACAGCCAACCCATTTTTCCCTGAACGCGTAAAGGCTGACAAAAACCTGAAGCCTTTGGTATTAAGCGCTCACCACCAGTCGATTGACGATTTAGGTAAAAATCTGATTGTAACAGCAACATCAATGGACGGACAGGTAATTGAAGGCATTCGGCACCGACTTTACGAAAATGTTTTTGCAGTACAGTTTCATCCTGAAGTTTCGGCTCTTTATACTGAAGACAAAAAACTAAAATTTGCCCCTACCGACTCGCCCAGGTCTTTCTTCGAAATACTTTCGCCCGAGGATCGTGAATTTCACGTCAAATATTGGGAAACGATTTCAAAAGCAATTAAAGCTTCCATCAAAGCGCAGAAAATAAAATAGATTTGAAGATCCGGCAATTTGACAATTCGATAATTAAACCATTCGGTCATTAGATGATAGTCGTTTGTTGTGCAAAAATTCTATTTTTGCAACTTCAAAAAAATGGAATCGATGAGTAATCAGACAGAAATACGCCGAAGAAGAACCTTTGCCATTGTGAGTCATCCCGATGCGGGAAAAACAACACTGACCGAGAAACTACTTTTATTCGGGGGGGCCATACATGTTGCCGGTGCCGTAAAAAGCAATAAAATAAAGAAAGGAGCGACTTCCGACTTTATGGAAATCGAACGCCAGCGCGGTATTTCGGTGGCCACTTCGGTAATGGGTTTCGAATACGATGGGTATAAAGTGAACATTCTGGATACTCCAGGCCACCAGGACTTTCAGGAAGATACATTCCGCACGCTAACTGCTGTCGACAGCGTTATCATCGTAATTGATGCTGCCAAAGGGGTTGAGCCGCAAACTGAAAAGCTGATGAATGTTTGCCGGATGCGCAAAACTCCGGTGATTATTTTCATTAATAAACTCGACCGCCCAACCCAAGATACCTTTGAATTACTCGACGACATCGAACGCCAGTTACAAATAAGCCTCAACCCGTTGAGCTGGCCAATAAACAGCGGCCCTGATTTTAAAGGAGTTTATAATATTTTCGACAAAAGTCTGGATTTGTTTAAAGCGAGTGTCCAGGACATTGAGCCCGGAATTTCGTTTGATGACCTCAACAGTCCAGATCTGGAGAAACACATTGGAAATGATGCAAAAAAACTTCGCGAAGATTTAGAACTGGTTTACGGTGTTTATCCTCCATTCGATCACAATGAATATTTGGCCGGAAATCTGGCTCCGGTATTCTTCGGAAGTGCCCTTTACAATTTTGGTATTCAGGAATTGTTAGATGCGTTTGTAAAAGTAGCGCCATGGCCGCGCGCCGTTCAAACCGAAGAACGTGAAATTGACCCCGAAGACGATAAATTCAGCGGATTTGTGTTTAAAATTCATGCCAATATCGATCCCAACCACCGCAGTCGCATTGCTTTCGTAAAAGTTTGCTCCGGAAAATTTATCCGGAATAATGTGTACAAATTAGTTCGCTCAGGCAAAACATTCAGGGTCTCGAGTCCAACCGCATTCATGGCATCGCAAAAAGAGATCATTGAAGAAGCATTTCCTGGCGATATTGTTGGCTTCCCCGATAATGGTTCATTTATTATTGGCGACACCATTACCGAAGGCGAAGACATTCATTTCAAAGGATTACCAAGTTTCTCTCCTGAATTATTCCGGTTTGTGGAAAATGCCGACCCAATGAAGACCAAACAGTTAAATAAAGGTGTCGATCAATTAATGGACGAAGGTGTTGCCCAGTTGTTTACCAGTCAGTTTAACGGGCGCCGGATCATCGGAACGGTTGGCCAGCTTCAGTTTGAAGTTATTCAATATCGTTTGGAGCACGAGTATAACGCCAAATGCCGGTTCGAACCCATGCAAATGTACAAAGCCTGCTGGATTCAGAGCGACAACCCGAAAGCCCTTACCGAATTTAAAAACCGCAAGCACCAGAAAATGGCTTCCGACAAACGTGGCCGCGATGTTTTTATGGCCGATTCGCAGTTTATTCTGGATATGGCACAAAGCGAGTTCAAAGATATTAAATTCCATTTCACTTCGGAATTTTAAAGGTAGATTCACCACAGATTACTCTGATAATCACAGATTATTTTGTTGTTTGTCAGCGTATTCTGTGGTGTTTTTTTCAATCTCCGCTAAGCTCCTACTAAAGGAATAAAACAAATCCTTTCAATTTTTTTCTCCATCAATTTCTTTTGTTTTTATCGGTGAAAATCCGTGTAATCTGTGTTTAAATTATTCTTTTTAGTCAAATGACTATGTTTTTAGTCAGAAATCTAACTAAACACTTGCATGACTAAATTTATAGTCGTATGTTTGTTTCGAAGGATTGACAAATTAAAAACGATAGCTATGCAACTGACAAAAGCTGAAGAACAGGTGATGCAACATTTATGGGAAATGGGCGAAGGATTGGTTAAAGACATCCGCGACCGGTTCGACGAACCAAAACCCGTTCGCAACACCGTTTCAACCGTACTTCGGATTCTGGAAAAGAAAGATTTTGTATCGCATAAAACCTACGGAAACGTGCATGTTTATTATCCTTTGGTATCGAAGGACGAATATTCAAAATCACAGCTTTTCGGCTTGATGAAAAGTTACTTTAACAATTCGTTCCCCGCGATGGCATCGTTTTTTGCCCGCGAAAAAGACCTGACCATTCAGGATTTGGAACAATTGATGGAAGAAACCAAACGCGAACTTTCGAAAGAATAAAAACCGACAATCATGGAAACATTTGCCCTTTATCTGATCAAATCAACCGTCTGGCTGACGGGCTTCTTCCTGATTTACATTGCTTTTCTTCGGAACGAGCGCTTTTTTGTCCTGAACCGGATTTATCTGGTTTCCGGAATACTCGTCTCCATCATTTTTCCGCTTTTCACCTGGCATTACACGGTCATCTTTCCAGTTACACCAACAGCTGAAGTTCTCGAACCACAAGTCGTTGGAGTAACGCCGGTCAGCGATTCATTTCCGATACAGAACCTGCTGTTGTATTTCTATCTGACAGGCGCTTTATACCTGATCTTCCGGTTGATCAAACAAACCATTGCAGTTTGGAAGGTTATCCGAAATTCAGAAACCCATCATTTCAACTCCATAAAACTCATCCGCACCGACCGATATCCTGCCTCGTTTTCATTTTTCTCGTTCGTATTTGTCAATCCTTCAATCGACGAACCCGAAACCAGCGAGATTGTGAACCACGAACAGGAACACATCCGTCAGCAGCACTGGATGGATTTACTGCTTTTTGAAATCCTTCGTACGATGCACTGGTTTAACCCGGTAAGCTGGCTCTATGGCCACCTGATCAGGCAGAACCACGAATATCTGGCCGATGAGCGGGCGCTGCAGCGCAGCTCAAATCCGGCTATTTACCGTGCGGCATTGCTCAATCAAATGTTTGGCGGGCCAGTAATTTCACTGGCCAATTCGTTCAATTATTCACTCAACAAAAAACGATTTAACATGATGAAACAGATCACATATTCACCTTTCAGAAAACTAAAACTTTTACTGGTTTTGCCTTTAATCGCGGGAGTTTTCTATGCTTTTGCCACTCCTGAATACAAACTTATAGAGGCACCGCAAAGTTCAACAATTCAGGAGAATGCAACACAATCATCCTTTAAAACAGTCAAAGGAAAAGTTATCAACGAGAATGGAAAACCTCTGAAAAGCACATCAATCGTGGTTTCTGGCTCAACTTTTGGTACCATGCCCGACGAAAATGGAAATTTTGAACTTCAAATGCTCGAGCGTTCCTCCTTAGTTTTTTCATTTGTCGGCTTCGAAACACAAGTAGTTAAACCCGATTTTACAAAGGAAATGGTCATTACGATGAAACCTGCTATTATAAGTATTGATGCTGTTGGGAATGCCGCCTCTAAATCAGAAAAAGCGCCAAACCCGTCGTTGGTTTTTATCGATGGAAAGAAATCCACGATGGCAAAAATGAATCAAATCGACCCGGCAAAAATCGAAAATGTTAATGTTCTGAAAGATAAAAAGGCGATTGAGAAATACGGCAAAAAGGGCAAAAACGGAGTCATTTTAATCACCTTGAAAAATGACGACCCAACTAAAACTATAAAACTCCAATCCAATTCGCCTTTGAATTTCGGAGATGCAAATATTTTTGGTATGCAGCCACTAATCATTGTTGATGGAGTTGTTTCTAAAACCCAGAATGCAAACAACATACCTCCTGAAACAATAGAATCTATCAGTGTCTTGAAAGATGAATCTGCCACCAAAGTTTATGGAGACAAAGGTAAAAACGGAGTGATTTTGATTACTACAAAAAAAGGTGCATCCGCATCTCAAAATACACCAATTGATGTTAAGGTGACCGGATATGCCAATGATCAGAATGAAAATACATCCACAAACAATGGAGTCAAAATCAGGAGTGCCGGAACTTCTGGAACTGGAAACACCCCAATAATCTATAAAGATGGCCTCCTTCTGGAAAATACTAAACTGGAAGATATCGATCCAAAGACCATTGAATCAATGAGTGTTTTGAAAGATGAAATGGCAATCAAGAAGTATGGAGAAAAAGGAAAAAACGGCGTGATTGAAATTACAACGACCGAAAAACCACTTTATGTAGTTGATGGCACTATTATGAAGGGTAATAACCTTGAAGATATTGATCCCAATACGATTGGATCGATTGATGTTCTAAAAGGAGAAACTGCAACAAAACTATATGGTGATCAAGGTAAAAATGGAGTTGTTTCAATCCATCTAAAAAAGGAAAAGGAAGTATTTGTTATAGTTGAAGAACTTCCTTCGTTTCCGGGTGGAATTGATGAATTGAAAGCGTTTGTAACTGCAAATTTAAAGTATCCAGCTTACGCACTCGAAAAAGGAATTCAGGGACCGGTTACTGTTGGTTTTACTGTTGCAGAAGATGGCTCGGTTACCGATGCAAAAATCAAGAGTGGTGTCGACCTTTCGCTTTGTCAGGAGGCTTTACGGATAGTTAACAGCATGCCCAAATGGAACCCAGGAACACAAAGAGGTATGCCGGTAAGTGTAAAATACGAAATGCCTATTAATTTTACTTATCCAGCCGATTACCATCCTAAAGCTGGGAAAAACTAAAAGAAAAGGAATAAATTGAAAAACAAAGGCGATCAGAAACGACCGCCTTTGTTTTTTGGGATAAAAACCATCATAAAAGCAACAAAATTTAGGAGGCAATCCTTTAAATATCTTAATCTTAGTTAAAAAATCTTACATAATAAATAGCATTACAAATTGTTGCTTTACCTTTAGTGATACTTGATAATATTTAAAGGTTAAACTAAATCGTAAACAAAATGAAAAAAGTATTCCTCACAATCGCGGTACTGACTTTTACTACAGTTGCATTTGCTCAAGCAACTCTAAAAATTGGGCATATCAATTCTCAGGATTTAATACAGGCTATGCCTGAAAACGACAGCGCTCAAGTAAAAATAGAGAAAGTTGCCAAAGATTTGCAAGATCAATTTCAGACCATGCAAAATGAATATGGCAATAAGTACAAAGACTTTATGAGTAAGCGTGATTCTTATTCGGAGTTGATCAGACAGACAAAAACTTCCGAATTACAGGAAATTGAGCAGCGAATTCAACAATTTCAACAAACAGCAGAACAAGAGTTGCAATCGCAAAGAGTTAGCCTTTACAAGCCAGTTATCGACAAAGCAAACAAAGCCATTGCCGAAGTCGCCAAATCGAACGGATTTACCTATATTCTTGATCTGGCGCAAGGCGGTGTTATTTATTATGACGAGGCAAGCACTGACATTTCACCATTGGTTAAACAAAAGTTAGGATTGCCGGACCGACCCAAATCGGCAGGAACAAATCCTTCAATCAAAAAGTAAAGCAGAATTCTCAGCAAACAAAGGCGATCACTCCAAACGATCGCCTTTGTTTTTTATGACAAATTTTCGTTTCTCCCTTAATGGTAAAACCCGCTTCGGCTGTTTTATAGATAGCTATTGCTATTTTAACAGCAAATCAAACATTATCTTTGAAAACAATAATGATATCCTCCATATGAAACGAGCCTGCTCTTTGCTTTTGATTTTTTCATTAAGCTTTCTGCCAATCCTGAATGCCCAGGTAACCAACAAAAAACCGCTTACTACCAACGATTTTGCGGCATGGAAAGTGATTAACAACCCTATTATTTCAAGCGATGGCAAGTATACGGCCTTCGAAATCAACCCACAAAAAGGCGATGGTAATTTAGTTTTGAAGACAATTGATTCGAAAAAAGAGGATCTGCTGGCAAGAGGCTATTCCGCTAGTTTTTCTCCTGAATCGGATTTTATCGTGTATAAAATCAAGCAACCGGCTGATTCGACAAGGAATGCCAAAAAGAAAAAAGTAAAGAAAGAGCTCATGCCAAAGGATAGTATTGGCATTTTGGTCTTTAAACATCATAAGGTTTATGCATTCCCGAATTTGAAGCAGTTTTCTCTCCCAAAAGAAAATGCCCAATGGGTTGCTTTTACTACTGACATGAAGAAGCCCAAAAAGGAAGGGGAAAAGAAGGGAAATGAGCCGAAAACAAAGAAAAATGATGATCAGGCTGATCAAAAAAGCCAGTTAGTTTTGTTTAATGCCGAAACGGGCGACACGGTTTGTTTCCAAAACATTAGCGAATATTATTATGCGCCGCTGGGACACAGCATAATGTTTATCCGCCAAACCAAAGACTCGCTCGACCGCGCTGAAGTTCTGACTTTTGATACCAAAACCCGCAAAACGAATGTGATTTTCGATCGTCTGGGAACAGCGAAAAAAATTGCTTCCGATCAACAAGGCGGAAAGCTGGGGTTCGTATTTTCTGCCGACACAACCAGAGAGAAAGCATATAGTTTGTACTACGGAACACTGACAACCGGCGAACCAAAAGCAGTTGTTTCACCCGATCAGTCGGGGCTTCCCCTGGGATGGTCTCCTAGCGAATTTGGCGATGTGTCGTTTTCGGATAATGGTCAACTGCTTTATTTTGGGACTAATCGCAAACCTAAGGCTGAGCCCAAAGATACGCTTCTGGAAGACGAAAAGCCTGTGCTTGACATCTGGAACTGGCAAGACAAAGAATTGCAGCCTGAACAAAAAATCAACCTCGAAAAAGAAAAAAAACGGAGCTACAAGGCGGTTTATCTGATCGATAAGGACAAATTTGTACAATTGGCTGATCCTGCAATACGAGATATTCGGACCATTCAAAAAGGAAACGGACATGTTGCTCTCGGAATCGACCAGTCGCCCTATAAACTGGCTTCATCATGGACTGGCAAGTCGAATGCAGATTATTACCTGGTGGATGTCGAAACAGGTACTAAACGGTTGATTGTTCAGGATAAATCGGTGGTTTCGCTCTCGCCGGGTGGCAACTTTATCGCCTGGTACGATCCTTCCGACTCGTGTTATTATTCACGTTCAACCAACATCAGTTCAGAGGAAGTCAACAAACTGACTAAACAAGTTCATGTTTCGTTTTGCGACGAACGCTGGGATATGCCAGGCGACCCCAATCCATATGGAATAGCTGGCTGGTCGGAAAACGATAAATCTGTTTTCATCTACGACCGATATGACATCTGGCGGATCGATCTGGAAGGAAGTAAAGTTCCGGTAAGTGCAACACACAACTATGGAAGAAAAAATTCGCTCCGGTTGAGGTACGAAAAACTTGATCCTGAAGAAGAATTTATTGATACCAGCAAACCAATTATCGTCAGTGCATTTGACGAACGCAATAAATCGGATGGTTTCTTTAATGCTGATTTGCGAAACTATACGGATCCGCGATTACTGATCATGGAAGATTTTCGTTTTGAAAACCTAAAAAAAGCAAAAAAGGCCGATGCCCTGATTTGGACCCGTGAAGATGTAAACGAATCACCGGCAGTATGGACTGCGCCTATGACTTTCGAGCGCAAGCATCAACTTTCGGATGCAAACCCACAGCAAAAGCAATTTGTTTGGCCTGGAGTAAGGTTAGTCCACTGGACTTCATTCTCCGGAAAGCAACTTGAAGGGCTTTTGTATTTTCCTGAAACCATCGATCCGGAGAAAAAATACCCGATGATCGTGTACTTTTACGAGCGGAATGCTGATAATCTGCACGTTTACACAGCACCGGCGCCAACTCGTTCAACCGTTAACCGCACCTATTTCACCAGCAACGATTACATCGTTTTTATTCCAGACATTACTTACGAGGAAGGGTATCCGGGACAGTCGGCATTTGATGCGATCGTAAGCGGAACTCAGTTTGTCAGCGACATGTTTCCGTTTATCGACCGCAAAAAAATTGGAATTCAGGGACAAAGCTGGGGTGGCTATCAAACGGCATGGCTAATTACACAAACCAACATGTTTGCTGCTGCAATGGCTGGCGCTCCGGTTAGCAACATGACCAGTGCTTATGGTGGAATCCGATGGGAATCAGGAATATCGCGAATGCATCAATACGAAAACTCTCAAAGCCGCATAGGTGGAACGTTATGGGACAAACCGTTGCAATACATCGAAAACTCGCCATTGTTTTATGTGCCAAAGATAAATACTCCGTTGCTGATTATGCATAATGATAACGACGGAGCTGTGCCTTGGTACCAAGGAATTGAGTTATTCACTGCCATGCGCCGCCTCAACAAACCTGTGTGGATGCTTACCTACAACAACGAAGAGCACAACCTGAAAGCGGAAAGCTGGGCCAACCGGATGGATTTAACAATCCGCATGAAACAGTTTTTTGATCATTACCTGAAAGATGAAACCATGCCTTCATGGATGCAATTTGGGATACCAGCCATCCAAAAAGGAAAAGAGTTGGGATACTAAAAGAGTTATGAGTTATAAATTATCATTGGTGTCCGGTTAAAAATCCGAGATTCTTCGCTTCGCTCAGAATGACAGCTATTTATAAGTGTATTGAGGAGGGTAGTGTAGGTTTGCGGCTTCGCCGCAAACCTACACTACCCTCCTCACACAACTCGTTGATTGTCATTTCGAACGAAGTGAGAAATCTCAGCTTAACATGTATTGAGAAGATTTTGCCATACAATAGTGAGAAATCAGTAGTGAGAAAACTTATAACTCGTAACTATCGTGACATTACTTCGAGGCACATACGGCTGTTGTGATAGGGACATTTCCAGAAACCAGCCTTATCGCCGTTACGGTTTGGTATTCCATCTTCTGAAATGCTCCAAAACCACTCCCCTCCTGCCCGATCAACCAGATTTTCAGAAATATACTTCCAGCATTTTTCTGCCTTTGCGAGCCATTCCGGATTACCTGTCAATTCATAAGCATTCAGAAAACCGACGACCGCTTCAGACTGCACCCACCAGTGCCGGTCGGTTTCCAAATGACCCTTATCCAGTTCGTACACCATACTTCCATCGGCACGCAATCCATCTTTACAGGCAGCCTCTGCCACTTTAATGCAAATTGGCTGAACTCTGGCCAGTAATACGGCGTCACCCAAAACCCTCGTGGCTTCATCAATCAACCACGAAGCTTCAATATCGTGACCATACGACACAATGGTAGATTTCGCATTCAGGTTTTCATCGAAAAACAAATCCAGGTGGTAAGTCTTTCCATTCACAATCTTTTCAATAAAAATCAGGATCAGGTTGCGCAATTGTTTCGCTAATTCTTCGTCTTTCCAAACCCTGTACAGATTTGTGTAGGCTTCCAGAATGTGCAAATGCGTGTTCATGGTTTTCTTCTCGTTCTCGTCTTTTTCGCTTAACCGCAAGTCTTCGAGCAAAACCCAGTCGCGGCTGTAAGCTTCAAAATAACCGTTTAACTCCGGATCGAAACTGCGCTTTTCAATGATCCGGAAAAGATCAATGGCCGTCTGAAGGCTCGATTCGTCACCAGAAGCGCGGTAATGTTCGGTAAACGCGTAGGTGAAAAATGCCTGCGAATAAATCTGCTTTTTGGTATCGACAGGCTTTCCATCATAGGAAACCATCCAATAGGTTCCGCCAAATTCCTGATCGAAAAAATGGTTCAGAATATAATCTTTCGCGCGGTTCGCCATTTCAAGATAAAGCGGGTTTTTCTCCTGAAGGTATGCCGATGAAAACGACCAAAGAATGCGTGCATTCAGGATTCCGCCTTTATCGGCTTCCGGAACAAGCTGCCCATTTCCTTTAATTTGCCCATAAAAGCCGCCATTTTTAGTATCGATCATTTTTTCGGACCAAAAAGGCAGGATATTTTGCGTCAACTCATCTCTAGCTTGCTGTTTGAGTTCTATAAATTTGTCTTTCATACTATTCTGATTTGCATTATGTTACCACCACAGATTATGCGGATTTCGACCGATTGAAATACGACATATAAAGTCCTCACTGTTTATTTCTTTTTAGATTAAGTTGTTCCGAATTTTCCTTTACTTTTTTATCTGAAAGTGGGTAGAACATCATACCAACAAAGGCAAGTACGCAACATGCCGCAGGCATTAAACTGATCATGATATGCTCTCCGAAAATGGTTTCTGAACTTTGTTGAATCGCATCAGGCATATAATGGAATACGGCCAGAATCCATCCACTCATGGCTGAGCCAAAAGCCCATCCCAATTTTTGCGACATCGACGAGGATGAGAAAATTAATCCTGTTGCACGGCGCCCGGTAAGTAATTCCTGATGATCAACAATATCGGCAAACATCGACCACAACAATGGCAAAACGTATCCGGCGAAAATGGAAATCAGAAACTGAAAAATCAGAATCCAGGTGATACTATTCGGAATGAAATAAAAGCCTGTACTTAATACTCCTGCAATTAACATCGCGATCATATAAGTTTTCCTCTTACCGTATTTTGCTGAAATTGAAGGGGCTGCCATTACTCCTATTAAGTTTGCCGCCTGACCAACAAGAAAATAAATTGTAGTCATATCCCAACCGGTTCCAGTCATCCGATAGTTCACTTTCACGTAATCTCTGAAAAAATAAATCGCAACACTGTCGCGGACAGCATTAAAAAGCAAGGCAGACAGGCCGGTTGCAACCAAAATCCACCAAGGTGCATTTTGAAATAAATCTTTCAAATCCTTCTTGATCGAAACATTTTCCTCGCTCTCAATTTGTACGACCCGTTCTTTTGTCCAACTGAAACACAACAGAAACAAGATCACGCAAATCATGCCTATTACTCCTACACCCATCACCCATCCTACCGGTGAAGTGCTTATTGAAGATTCAGCAGTCTGAGTGGCTTTGGAAAGATCTACCGTGCCAAATGTTTTGGAAAAAAAGTCGATGAGCGGTTGCAACAACATGAAGGTTACAAAACTGCCAATGAAAGCAAATGACATTCGGTAAGAAGAAAGTGAATTTCGTTCAGTAGGATCGGAAGAAATAGCTCCAAGTAATGATGCATATGGCACATTGATCATTGAATACACGATCATCATCAAAGAGTAAGTCACATAGGCGTAGATTAACTTTCCTGTTTGACCAAAATCAGGGGCGAAGAAAGTAAAAGCTCCCATTACGGCAAATGGAAGGGCGAACCATAATAGGTATGGGCGATATTTTCCATAGCGGCTTTTAGTGCGGTCGCTGATAATTCCAACAAAAACATCAAAGAACGAATTCCACAAACGTGCAACAAGGAACATCGTTCCAGCCGCGGCTGCCGTAATACCAAGGACATCGGTATAAAAAAACAAGGAATACATTCCGAAAATTTTCCAGAACATCGACGAAGCAGCGTCGCCAAATCCGTAACCAATTTTCTCTTTCAGACTGATTTTTTCAGTAGCCATTATATAAGTTTGTTTTTAGTTAGGTTTTCATTTACAACGTTACGAGTTTCGGGATACAAGTTATGAGTTAATTTACCCGAAACCGCATCTCGCATCCCGGAACTATTTCATTCTGAGTATCTCCAGATTTCTGGCAATCTGCACTTTCAGGGTTTCTACCGAAGCCGCAGAACGATAGCCATCGGCTGGAGAATTCAGGCAATAATCGACCAGCTTATCAACTGTTGATGTTGCCACATGCATGCGGGTATCCGAAGAGGCATAATAAAGAAATACCTTCCCGTCCTCATCGGCAATCCAACCATTGGTGAAAAGTACATTCGATACATCACCGATGCGTTCTTCGCCAATCGGCCCCATCAAATGACCTGCGGGTTCAGCAATCAGTTTTGACGGATCTTCAAGGGCAGTCATATAAAGGTAAATCACGTAACGCAATCCGGCAGCACAACCACGCACACCATGTGCCAGATGCAACCAGCCTTTATCGGTTTTAATCGGGTGCGGGCCTTCGCCGTTCTTCACCTCTTTTATGGTATGGTAGTAGCGAAAATTGATGATTTTTTCTTCCTTGATTTCAGCATTGGTCATGTCGTCAACCAGCGCCCAGCCAATGCCACCACCACTTCCGGCATCAATAAAACCATCTTGTGGGCGGGTGTATAAAGCATATTTCCCATCAACAAATTCGTTATGAAGCACCACATTGCGCTGCTGACTTTTGGTTTTCAGATCAGGTAGGCGCTCCCAGGTCAGCAAATCTTTGGTTCGTACAATTCCGGCAGCAGCAACTGCTGATGACAAATCGCCCGGCGCAGCATTCGGGTCTTTGCGTTCTGAGCAGAAAACGCCATAGATCCAACCGTCTTCATGAGCCGTTAAACGCATGTCGTAAACATTGGTGTCCGGAATGTCGGTTTCAGGAATAGTTACCGGATAATCCCAAAATCGGAAATTATCGATTCCATTGGGGCTTTCGGCAATCGCAAAAAACGATTTACGGTCGACACCTTCCACGCGAACCACCAGAATGTATTTGCCGTTCCATTTGATTGCTCCTGAATTCATGGTCGCATTCATGCCGATGCGCTCCATCAGGAAAGGATTGGTCTGCTTGTCCAAATCGTACCGCCAGATTACCGGAGTATGGGCAGCTGTTAGAATCGGATTTTTATATCGATCGAAAACACCATTGCCATTTTTAACCTTTTTGTTTTTAGCCGACAATAATTCTTCGTGCTTGTCGAGCAGCTTATGAACCTTCTTTTTAAAATTCGATGCCATGATTTAACTATTTTGAGTTTTGTCTAATCCATTCAACTGACAATTAGCATTACAAAATAAAAATAAATCGGATCGATAGGTTAATACTATTCGGATAAAATATGATACTATTCTGGCATTCCACTAAGTGTTGAGCTCGTTTATTCTTGGCTTAAGTTCAACAAATTCCACAAATACAACCAACACACAAATCAATTTAATGCTGATTTACAGAAACTTAAATAACCAAGCATGAGCAAACAGATAGGAATATCGGAAATTTGCCTCAAAAATTTCGCCATATACTATTCAAACTAAAACTCAATAATTCTGACAAAAGGAAAAGGATATAAAAACAGAAAAAGTATCCATTCCTGAACACTTTTTGAGCCGGGGACGAGACTTTCGGCCGGACAAGCCTTCTGGCGGGCAGAAAACCCTCACCCTTAGCGTTGAAGACTAATACCCGATTTCAATTAGTTGAATGGAGGAATCAATTGCAATGAGCCTGAAAACAAAAAAGCATCAGTAAACTGATGCTTTTTCTTTTGAGCGGGAGACGAGATTCAAACTCGCGACCCTTAGCTTGGAAGGCTAATGCTCTATCAGCTGAGCTACTCCCGCGATTGTGAAGATTAGAATTTTGAATCTTGAAGTTAGAATAATTCTAAAATTCGCGATTCTGCCATTCCAATATTCCTGATTGTGGGGAGAGCAGGATTCGAACCTACGAAGACGTACGTCATCTGAGTTACAGTCAGACCCAGTTGGCCACTTTGGTATCTCCCCAATACAATATTTGAATCTTGAATGTCAGAATATTAGAATATACTAACCGGTAGATTGGAACCCATTTCATTCTAATATTCAAGATTCTAACACTCCAACCTTCATTAATGAGCCGAATCACAGATTCGAACTGTGGACCCCGAGATTACAAATCACGTGCTCTGGCCAACTGAGCTAATTCGGCATAAAAGTGGGTAAGCTACCTGCATCGCACCGCTCAACCGTTTACCCTTGCTGCCTTCCGACCCTGGGGGAATTCAACAGGAGCTAGTCGTACAGGACTTACCCGGCGCAAAAGTATGAAAAAAAGCCTTGCCTCCAAATGAAATCAAGAGCTGCCTGTAATTTTTTTTTAATCGAACAAACTAATCCTTTAACGCTCAATCCGGTATTGATTCAAAAAAAATTAAACTTTTGTTTTTAAACTTTAAATTAGTCGCAAATAACAGTGCTATCGATAAAATCAAATATATTTGTTAATCACTAATCAAAAACGCACAATGGAAGAACAACAAACAACCAGGATGAAATTAACCATGACTTATGGGATTTATCTTGCCGGAATTAGTATCGTTACGTCACTGTTTATTTGGGCAACAAGTCTCATCGAACATATGGGACTATTTGGTTCTGCTCTTATCGGAGTGTTTCAATTTGTCCTTTTAGCCTTTCTTTTAGTTTATTTCACTAAAAAATATCGAGATACGCTGTTTGATGGGAAAATTACATTTGGGCAAGCATTCACATTTGGTGTATTACTTGTTGTTTTTAGTTCTGTTATAAGTGCCCTCTATAGTTATATTCTTAATAAATACATCGACCCTGATTATATGCACCGGGTAATGACGATGATTCAGGATAAAACCTACCAGATGTTATCCAATCAAGGTTTATCTCAGGAGCAGATTGATTCGGCTATGGTAAAATTTGAGCAAAAAGGGATTCCATCTCCAATGGAAACTTTGGTTTCAAGCCTTCAGGGTGGAATTATTGGTGGAGCGATTATGTCGTTGATTAGTTCGGCCATTGTTAAAAAGAATGTGAAAGGTGAAGATGCTTTTGACGAAGCAATGGAAGACGTAAAAACAGA
The DNA here is from genome assembly GCF_009689585.1 of Aquipluma nitroreducens. Taxonomy (GTDB): domain Bacteria; phylum Bacteroidota; class Bacteroidia; order Bacteroidales; family Prolixibacteraceae; genus Aquipluma; species Aquipluma nitroreducens. The sequence continues at coordinate 919,126 of NZ_AP018694.1, forward strand.
AGAATAGAAAATAATGGATATTTCCGTAGTTGTACCACTTTTTAATGAAGTAGAATCACTTCCTGAATTAACGTCGTGGATTGACCGCGTGATGGAAGCCAACCGCTTTTCGTACGAGATTATTTTAATTGACGATGGCAGTACCGACGGTTCATGGGAACTTATTGAACAGCTTTGCTTGCAAAACACATGCATCAAAGGAATAAAATTCAGGAGAAACTACGGAAAATCAGCCGGTTTGTATTGCGGATTTGAACAAGCTGAAGGCCATGTAGTGATTACCATGGACGCCGACCTTCAGGACAGTCCGGAAGAGATTCCGGAACTTTACCGCATGATTACTGAAGAAAAGTACGACATGGTATCGGGGTGGAAGAAAAAACGCTACGACCCCATTTTTTCGAAAAATCTTCCGAGTAAATTCTACAATTGGACGGCACGCCGGATGACCGGTATCAAACTTCACGATTTCAATTGCGGACTAAAAGCCTACCGTAAACAAGTGGTTAAAAGCATTGAAGTGTACGGCGACATGCACAGGTATATCCCTGTATTGGCTAAATGGGCCGGCTTTAAACGAATTGGTGAAAAGGTTGTTCAACATCAGGAACGCAAATTTGGAGTCACCAAATTTGGTATGGAGCGCTTTATTCGCGGCCCGCTCGATTTACTTTCGGTCATTTTTATTTCGAAGTTCAGCAAACGCCCGATGCACTTTTTTGGTGTATTTGGCACATTGATGTTTATCCTTGGTTTGGCCGCTGCTATTTGGGAAGGTTCACAAAAAATTATCCTTACCCTACATAACCAACGGGCTCCAAGGATTACCGAAAGCCCCTATTTTTATCTGGCGCTAACCGCCATGATAATCGGGACACAACTATTTCTGGCCGGATTTTTAGCCGAACTGAATGTTCGGAATTCTACTGATCGGAATTCGTACCTCATTGATAAAAGGACAAACGTCTGATAAAAGTTATGAGTTGTTGATAACGTAAAATGACTAACAATTACGTCATCCATTTTCAAATGAACAAATTTCCAATTAACCATTTGGTAACAGCTTTTTCGGAACAAAACAGTTGGCTTGTCGTTTATCTTGAACAACAATCTTTAAAATGAATACACAGTCAACAGAACCATATAGGCGGCAGCTCAGCACAGGCGAAGAAATCGTAAACAGCATCACCCACGGAATCGGGGCATTACTAAGCATTGTAGCATTAATTATATTAATTATTGTTGCAGGAAGATCGGGTGATATCTGGCATTTGGTTAGTTTTTCGATTTATGGGAGCACGCTTATCCTACTTTATTTATCATCAACGCTTTACCACAGTTTTTCGAGCCCGAAATTAAAGAACCTCTTTGCACGATTCGATCACATTTCTATCTTTTTACTAATTGCAGGAACCTATACCCCCATCTTACTCACTTCGCTGCGAGGTGTCTGGGGATGGACTTTATTCGGGATAATATGGACTGTTGCATTGGTTGGCGCCATAATCCGATCGATTTACGTTCACCGCTTCCGGAAATTGATGGTAGCCATTTACCTGATCATGGGTTGGATGTTTGTTCTGGCTGGCAATCAAATCTATCAGAAGTTGCCATCGATTAGTTTAACCTTCCTGATTTTGGGCGGTATCGCTTATTCGATTGGAGTCGTTTTCTATATGTGGAGAAAATTTCCGTACAGTCATGGAATCTGGCATTTATTTGTTTTAGCCGGCAGTATATTGCACTTTTTTGCGATCTATTTCATCATTCAATAGTCGAAAAGCTATCCAGAGATTCTCTTGATAAAATCGTTACTATTTTTAACAACCAACACATTTGAAGGAAGTTTCGGTTTATGAATAGCGATTTGACGGCCAGCTATTAAAATTTTATCCTGATTAAATACCAGCGATAAATTAGCCAGATACAACTCCAATTCGGGCTTTTCAATAGCATGAACAAATGAAGTACAGACAAAATCATATTTATTCGCTGTCAGCAGGTTTGCTAAGTCTTCGAATGGCAGGCTTTGTCCGAGGTAAACACACCGGAATCCTGCTTGCGCTGCCAGAAAATTGAAGTACAATAATCCAAGCTCATGCCATTCATTTTCCCGAAGAAAGAACAATGCTGATTTCGATGCTTCCTTGTTTACTAATTTGGCAGTTTCACCAATCAGGCGGTTACGTATTAGATTTGAAACGAAATGTTCGTGTGCGGTAAATATCGAACCAGCTTGCCACAAAATTCCAATCCTTTCAAAAAAAGGAAAAATTACTTGCTGAATCGTCTTTGAAAAACCAAACTCCCCAATTATTTTATCAACCATCGCCTCAAAGCCAAAGGTATCGAGATTAACCGTATGAAACAGTAACTGGTCGATGTCTTTATCCGGGTCGTTTGCATTCCGGTTTATTCGAATAACCTCATCCTGAAGCTTCTGCTCATCAAATGTGGCAACACTCGAGATTTTATATCCGTTCTTCACCAACATAGCCACATTCAAAATCCGCCTGACATCATTGTCCGAATACGACCTGATATTGGTATCTGTCCGGTTGGGATCGAGCAACGCATATCGCTTTTCCCAAATACGAATGGTGTGAGCTTTTATTCCAGATAAATGTTCCAAATCTTTTATTGAATAAACTGTCATAATTCAAATTTAATAAGCCTTCCTTAAAATCATCTTCACATAAAACAGGCAATCCACCATTTTGTTTTAAGTTTTAATTGAATTCATAAACAAAAGTATTAACAAAGCCAGTTAATCGCTAATTTCAACTTAGCTGAGCGTCATCCCAAGAGGAAACCCATTATTCTATCGCAATGGGGTAAGGACAGGAATGATGAAACTACTAACTTAAAGCAGCAATCCAATTTCAGCGATTTTGTTTAGCTTTGAAACAGCATAAAATAAATGGATCCTAAACAGTTTGAAACATGAAATATCTGACTATTTGCTTCATCTTATTCTTTTCAACATCAATCATTTGGGCTCAGACTACTACAAAATACGCCATGGTCATTCATGGAGGAGCAGGTGTAATGGATCAGAAAAGCATGACTCCTGAAATTCAGTCCATGTATCTCAACGTATTAAATCGGGTTCTTTCGGTTGGTGATTCGGTACTTTCGCATGGAGGAACGAGCATGGATGCAGTTGAAAAAGCGATTGTAATCATGGAAGACTCGCCACTTTTTAATGCAGGCAAAGGAGCTGTCTTCACGCATGATAGTCTGGTTGAACTGGACGCCTCTGTGATGGAAGGCCAATCGCTAAAAGCCGGTGCAATTGCGGCTGTTCGGGACATAAAAAATCCGATCAGCGTGGCTCGTGCCGTGATGGAAAAGTCGGAACACGTGCTGCTCAATGGATTGGGAGCATCGCAATTCGCCAAAGAGCAGGGTTTTGAGCCGGTTGACAACAGCTATTTCTACACAGAAAAACGGCGGAAATCGCTTCAGGAGTTATTGAAACAGGAACGGAAAGCAACAACAAACGATAAACACGGAACGGTTGGTTGCGTGGCACTCGACAGCTATGGAAACATTGCCGCCGGAACCTCGACAGGTGGGATGACGAATAAAAAATACGGCCGCATCGGCGACTCGCCCATCATTGGCGCCGGAACATACGCCAACAATGAAACCGGTGGCTTTTCGTGTACCGGCCATGGCGAATATTACATCAGGCTGGGATTTTCCAGGGATATTTCAGCGTTGATGGAGTACAAAAAATTGTCGGTTCAGGAAGCTTGCCGGGAAGAAGTAGGCAAACTAACCAAGCTTGGAGGCACTGGCGGTGTGATTGGACTCGACAAAAATGGAAACATTGCCATGGAATTTAACACCGAAGGAATGTTTCGTGGTTATATTAAATCGGGCGGGGAAAAGGGAGTGGCCATTTTTAAATAGTGATAAAGCAGAACTTTATTTACTTTTGCCCAACCTAATTTAACTGCTGCCTACTTGAAAACGGACAACCTAAAAACGGAACAAGAGATGATAGCCTTATTACAAAAAGGCTCCATTGTTGCTTTTGAAGGTTTGTTTGAGCAATACAGTCAGAAATTATATCACTTTTCGTTTTCATACCTGAAATCTGAATCAGAATCGGAGGATGTAGTCCAGGAGGTTTTCCTTAAAATATGGGAAAACCGCGCGGGCCTGAAAACAGGAACATCGTTTCAATCCTACCTGTTTACCATCGCATTTAATTCGATCCGTAAAAACTTCAACAAAAAAGCCCGACAGAATCAGTTTCGGGTCGATTTGTTCGATTTTCTTTCGATCGACAACTCATCGATAGAGAATCATCCTGATTATGAGACTCTTTTATCGAAATTAGACTTGCTGATTGATCAAATGCCTGCCCGAAGAAAAGAGATTTTTCTATATCGTAAAAAAGAAGGAAAATCGGTGAGAGACATTGCCAGCAACATGAGCATCTCTCCAAAAACAGTTGAAAATCAAATCACTGAAGCGATGAATTACCTAAAGAAAGAATTCGACAAAGACCGCATTTCGGAAATGTTGTTTTTTTACATCTTTTTGGAGTAAAAAGATTCATTTCCGGATGGGGGTTTTTCTCATTTCAGGATATAACGGTTACACAATACCAATCAATGTGTGCGACCGACTGATATGAATGAAAAAATCGATTATAAAATTCTGAAAAAATTTGCCTTAGGGAAATACTCTTTAAACGATTTCAAGCAGGTAACCAACTGGTTTGAGGAACCAAACAATGAAACTGAATTAAAAAACGCTATCCAACAACATTGGGATGAGTTTTCCGAAGAAACTTCAGAAAACAAGAAAGATCTCAATTCAGTTCTTGACCAACTCAAACAAAAAATTATCGAACAAAAAACGGTAGTAAATTTCCGGATAAGAATACAACGTGTTTACACCCGGGCAGCTGCAATCCTGCTTCTTCCGCTCCTGCTTTATTCCATCTATTCCGCATTCTTTAATACCCAGGCAACCGAAATGGCCGCCTCTATCGAAATTGTTTCACCGCACGGAGCCCGCACAAAATTTCAGCTTCCCGATGGAACTCAAGGTTGGCTTAACAGTGGATCGAAATTAAAATACACCAATACTTTTCTGACCAAACGAAATATCGATCTGGTTGGTGAAGCCTGGTTTGAAGTGACACACAATACAAGTAAGCCATTTGTTGTGCACACCAAGGTACTCGATGTTCAGGTTTTGGGTACCAAATTTAATGTAACTGCATATCCTGAAGAAAATGTGACTGAAGTCGTTTTACAGGAAGGCAAAGTAAACGTGAATGGTTTTAAAGATTTATACAAGGTTGCCATGAAGCCCGACGAAAAGTTCACGTACGACAAAAACTCACAATCAGGATCAATTCAGGAAGTTAAAGCCAGTCAGTTTAGCGCATGGAAAGATGGACTTTTGGTTTTCAGAAACGAACCTTTGTCAGAAGTATTAAAGCGGGTCAGCCGATGGTACAATGTTGATATTTTGCTGAACGATCCGGACTTGGAGAATTTAAAATACAGGGCAACCTTTCAGGAAGAACAGGTAGAAGAAGTGATCCGACTTATATCACTCACTGTACCAATCGAGTATTCGTTCACCAACAGGGAGATTGATAACGATGGTGTTTTCAAGAAAAGAACGATAACCATACGCAAAAAACATAGCTAATTTGGGATAAAAACGAACTAAACAATAAGCAAAAAAAATCAGGAAAGTATTGCGAGTACTTTCCTGACAAAGATGCAGCGAATAAAACCGTTAAATTTTAATTAACACTACAAATGTAAAACTATGAAAAAAATTCGAGAACCATGGGTATGGGACAGCTATACCCTCAAAAAATGCCTGACCATTATGAAATTAAGTGTATTTCTATTTTTCCTAAGTATCATTCAGGTTTTAGCAATCGACAGCTACTCTCAACAAACCCGATTGTCACTAAAATTCAATAAAGCTAGCCTGGAACGTGTTCTGGATGAGATTGAGAACAAAAGTGAATTCTATTTCCTTTACAATCAAGACATTGTCAACACAAAAAAAGTGGTTGATCTGGATGTAAAAGAAGAAAAAATTGAAGAGGTATTAAATACCCTATTTGTTGGAACAAACATTAAATACACCATTAGCGACCGCCAGATTGTTTTAACTAACTCTGAAAATCAATCAGGTTTGAACCGTACATCGGTACAGCAAAAATCAGTCACTGGTAAAGTAACTGATTCGACTGGTGCACCTCTTCCCGGCGTCTCGGTGGTCGTAAAAGGCACAACCACCGGAACGATTACCGATTCCGATGGAAATTTCACATTAAGCAATCTTTCTGGAAACGCGACCTTGCAGTTCTCATTTGTGGGAATGAAAATGCAGGAAATTTCAATTGGGAATAAGACTTCGCTATCTGTAGTATTGGAAGATGAGACAGTTGGAATTGATGAAGTTGTTGCCATTGGCTATGGAACCGTTCGAAAAAAAGACTTGACAGGTGCTGTTTCTTCAATTGGCACAAAAACAATTAAAGATCTTCCAATATCACATCCAAGTCAAGCCTTGCAAGGACAAATTGCAGGAGTTGATGTTAAGCAATCGTCAGCAACTCCCGGAGGTGGAACAGTAATCCGGGTTCGTGGTGCAGGCTCTATTTCGGCATCAAGCTCACCACTATATGTAGTCGATGGGTATCCGCTCGGCGACCAAAATTTAAATGCAGTAAACCCAAATGACATTGAATCTATTGAGATATTGAAAGACGCATCAGCTGCCGCAATTTACGGTTCAAGAGGGGCTAACGGAGTGGTACTTATCACTACAAAATCCGGAAAATCAGGGAAACTAAATATCAACCTTGATACGTACGCCGGTATTCAGCAAGTGAGTAAGAAAATGGACGTGCTTAACCGCGATCAATTTATTGAATACTCGAAAGAGGCTTTTAATACGAACTATATCAGCAAAGTTGCCGGTGCAAAAGCTAGCGACCCATTAAGCGTAAGGCCAAGTGCAAACCGTTATAAATATCCTGAAGTTTTTGACACCAATCCTTCAGGGCTACCCGATACTGATTGGCAAGATGAAATATTCAGAAGTGCACCGGTTCAGAACTATCAGCTTTCTCTTTCTGGAGGCGATGCAAAAACTCAATACATGTTCTCTGGCGGATATTACAGCCAAGATGGAATTGTGATTAATACCGACTATGAACGGTATAATGCTAGAGCAAAAGTTGATTCAAAACTAACTGATTTTCTGAAGATTGGAATTAACCTCACCTCCTATTACAGCCAGGAAAACAGGCTTAATGAAGGACATTGGGCCAGCGATGGTGTCGTTCTTGCGGCATTAGCTACATCTCCTTTAGTTCCTGTATATAACTCTGATGGAACTTATGGGTCACAGGCTGCTTATGCAGTTCAAAGCGACGGATTAACAGGTGTCACTAATGCTGTTGCCAACTCAACCATCAAGAATTACTACACAACGGCACGCGTTCTGGCAAATATGTATGCAGAAATCGACCTTTACAAAGGGTTGAAATTTAAAACTACAATTGGTGGCGACATTGTAAATGTACGCAGATCCAATTTCAGACCATCAACCGTTCCTGCCAATGGTGTAGTTGCTCCTCTGCCATCGACATACAGAAGCGGAATTGCCAGCACCAACCAAAATTTCAACTGGCTGAATGAAAACACATTAAACTACAGCACCAAGTTTGGCAGCAAACATGCGCTTGATGCAGTAGCTGGCTTTACTGTGCAGAAAAACATTTGGGATTCGAATGAAGCATCGGGGTCGGACTTCCCTGATGACATCATTCAAACCATCGGAGTTGCGAAAGTAAAAACAGGAACATCCGACAGAAGCGAATGGTCGATGGTATCTTATTTGGGTAGGGTAAACTATCGCTATATGGATAAATATTATTTAACCGCGTCTATTCGTTCTGACGGCTCTTCCCGTTTTGGCAAGAACAAAAAATATGGTTACTTCCCTTCTGCTTCAATTGCATGGCGTGCTTCTGAAGAAGAATTTATGAAAAACATCAGGTGGATCAAAAACCTGAAAGTACGCTCAAGCTACGGGTTAACCGGGAACAATTCAATGTCGGGAGGAAACTATGCTTCCATTGGATTAGTCTCTACCGATAACTATGTATTTGGTAGTGGAGTCGGCACTGTTGTAAGTGGATCTTCTCAATCGACCATTCAAAATGATAATTTAAGTTGGGAAAAAACGAAACAATTTGACTTTGGGCTTGAATTTAACATTCTGAGCGACAAGATTTTCTTTACTGCCGATTATTATAACCGACTCACTACCGATTTGCTCCTTCAGGTTGATGTACCAGCAATTACCGGTTATACTACAGCATGGCAAAACATTGGGGAAATGAGGAATACTGGGTTAGAGTTCAGTGTTAACGCAAGAGTTATTTCAGGAGCTAAATTTAAATGGAATTCTAATTTCAATATCTCATTTAATAAAAATAAAGTTTTGGCGTTGGGGCCACAGGGCGACCCAATCCGCAGCAACGGTGGTGTTGGTGACACACACATTACCATGATTGGCGAACCAATCGGTAATTTTTATGGATACAAGCAAATTGGAGTTTACATGAATGCGGACGACCTGGCAAATAATCCCAAAGAGGGAACATCAAAAATGGGCGATGTTAAATACCTCGATGTTTCTGGCAATGGAGTGATTGATGCCAACGACCGTACGATAATTGGCAATAACAATCCTGATTTTACTTACGGATTCAACAACACCTTCACCTGTAAGAATTTTGATCTGGCGATTATGGTTTACGGATCGCAAGGCGCGGAAATTTTACATCTGGCCAAACGATTCTATGAAAACATGGAAGGCAACCAACAGCAATTAACTACAGTGCTTAACAGGTGGAGATCAGAGGCTGATCCCGGAAACGGAATAATTCCCCGTGCAAACTCGTTAACAACCGGATTAAATAATGCTGTATCGTCACGATGGGTTGAAGATGGTTCATTCCTGAAAATATCGAACATAACCTTAGGTTATAACCTTCCCGAAAATTTCGCAAAACGGATAAAAATGCAAGCTGCCAGAATTTATCTGTCGGGACAAAATCTCTATACTTTCACAAAATATAGCGGGTATAATCCTGAAGTTAGTTTTACAGGCGACAATGTATTGGCTCCGGGAAGCGATTACGGTGGTTATCCAACAGCAAGAATTGTAAGTGTTGGATTTAACCTGACTTTCTAATAACCGATATAAAAAACACATAAAATGAAAACATACAACTCAATATTTTTTATACTGACCTTCGCAACCGGAATATTTCTTTCCGGATGTAAAAATGAATTTCTTGAATTAGCTCCTCAATCTCAACTCAGCGTCGAATCCTATTACAAAACTGCTGAGCAAATAGAGTTTGCTGTTAATGGAGCATATTCAACACTCCAATCTAACAATATGTATCAGAACTGGTATGTACTTTCTGAAATACCTTCAGATAATACAACCAATAATCTTTCCGGATCGGTTACTGATCAGGACGAATTTGACAAGTTTTACATACGTACGACCAACCCATTTACGGCAAATTTCTGGAATGAGAGCTACAAAGGCATTAACAAATGCAACATGGTTCTCTCTAAAATCGACGGTGTGACGATGGATGCCAGCCGAAAAGATCAACTAACGAAAGAAGTAAAGTTTCTTCGTGGGTTAATGTACTTCAATCTGGTAAGAATATTTGGCGGAGTTCCTTTGGTGACATCAACCGTTCAAATCACAGATGCATATACAATTGCCCGAAGCACTCAAGACGAAACATACGCCCAGATTATTAAAGACCTGACTGACGCCGAAACATTGCCCGCTTCTTATACCGGAAATGATGTAGGCCGCGCCACCAGCGGTACCGTAAAAGCTCTTCTTGGAACGGTTTACATGACAATGAAAGATTATGCAAAAGGAGAAACAAAACTGGCTGAAGTTGTATCATCCGGGAAATATTCATTGTTGGAAAACACCGCCGGAAGCCTCAACATTACAGGTTACGAAAAGGTATTCGATCCAACGAACCATAACAATAAAGAATCAATATTTGATGTGCAATTTAAGAAAGGTGGTTTTGGTGAAGGAAGCGGTTTCGCCAATAATTTCGCGCCTGAAAATTCAGGAACATCAGTAGTTGCCGTTGGAAGTACTGGTGGAAATAACATCCCTACTGAAGACATGAATAATGCCTATGAAGCAGGTGATTTACGAAAAGACTATTCTATGGCTTCATCGTACATCGATAATAAAACAGGAAAAACCATATCCATCAGACACGTAAAAAAATACAGGGATGTGCCTTATCAGAGCGGTGATGCAAACATTGATTACCCTGTAATTCGCTATGCCGATGTATTGTTAATGTATGCCGAAGCTTTAAATGAAAACGGTAAAACTGCTGAAGCATGCACCATGCTAAATAAAGTCCGGCGCAGGGGATTTGGTTATCAGTCAACAGAAACATCACCTGTTGATATCAGCACAGCAGACAAGGTCGTGTTTCGCGATAAAGTATTTCAGGAACGTAGAGTTGAGCTCGCATTCGAAGGTCAGCGCTGGTTCGACTTAATCCGCACAGGTCGCGCTGTAGAGGTAATGAAATCCAAAGGTTTTAAAATAAACGAGACTCAGTTGATTTGCCCAATTCCACAAAAACAGATTGACATTAATCCTGAAGTAATGATACAAAACACCTATCGTATCGACTAAATTATTGGATATCGATTCTGACAAATAATTTCAACAAAGGAGAGGTAGTTAAATCTACTTCTCCTTTGCTATTTTTAAATAAGGAGTTCTGCTTAACTAATTTCACTTTTCTTAACAAGCAATTGAAGCGATTTACTAGGATTGCCATTGCAAATCCTTATTTTTGCCATATAATTCTAAACACTAAATCAACTTGGCTCACTTGTGGGTCATTCAAAAATTCAAATCATGAAGAGAAACATTTTTATGACTTTATCATTAGCCATTGCGCTTTTGATAGCACTTCCCGGATTATCACAAACAGTGAACAGTCTTTCGAAAAAAGAACAAAAAGAAGGCTGGAAGCTATTGTTTAACGGTAAAAATTTCGATGGATGGCGGCAATGTAACGGAACCGCAATGCCTGCGAACTGGGTGCTTGAAGAAGATGCCATGAAAGTATTTACCGGCGTTGGTAAAAAACCCGGACAAGGCGCTGATGGCGATGTGCTTTATTCGGTTAAAAAATTTAAAAACTTCGAACTTTCGATCGACTGGAAAGCCAGCAAAATGGCCAATTCAGGAATTTTTTACAATGTGCGCGAAGTTCCGGGCAAGCCTATTTATTATGCGGCTCCTGAAATTCAGGTACTCGATAATGTGGATGCTACCGACAACAAAATCGACAGCCACCTGGCAGGCTCGTTGTACGACATACTTCCTGCCGATGCAAAAACAGTTCATCCGGCTGGCGAGTGGAACACCATCGTAATCAAGGTGAAAGACGGCCAGGTTACACACACGCAAAACGGCGTTAAAGTAGTTTCATATACCTTGTGGACTCCGGAATGGGATGCCATGGTTGCCAAAAGTAAATTTAAAGACTTTCCGGGCTGGACTGAAGGAATTTCGAAAGACGGCTATATCGGTCTTCAGGATCACGGCTACCCTGTTTGGTTCCGAAACATTAAGATCCGCGAACTTTAATACCCGACTCAGCAAGTTTAACATGCTGAGTTGCCATTAAAAATTCTATAGAAGGGAATTATCCGAAAGGGTAGTTCCCTTTTTGCTTGGGTTATATCGGAAGAAAGTGATTCTAAGAAAAACTTCATCAAACGAAGAAATTCTTAGAATAGAGGAAGCAATTTTAAATGACAGGAGAAAGAAAACCACTAGAATTCGTATTGGACTTAAAAACATGTTGGACACTTAAAATCACCCAAGTTTATAGGAATATTGGTTTTTATGACAATATAAAATCGTTGAAAATATTTTTTTGCTCCATCCTTAATACGATAAATAATTTTTGAATATGAATGCATATTTATTGTTATTCAATAATTATTTATTATTTTTGCGTCATAACTTTAACTTTAAACACCATGTCAAAAACAAACAACTTCGTATTTTGGAGCTTATATATTGTGGCTTGGGTCATTTTTGTTGGCTTGAGCATTGAAGCCGGAGGTTTAGTCGTAAATTTCTTTTTCAGTCTGTATAAGCCTGAATTTGTCCAAAATCTTTACCAAAAGTTGGACTTAACTGAAATGTATAAAGCCAGTAGATTAGCTTTTTTCGGCATTTATAGCTTTATTCTAATCGTTTCAATTTTAAAAGCTTGTTTATTCTACATCGTTATCAGACTAATGCACAAAATGGATTTATTAAAACCGTTCAGCACTTTTGTTGCCAAACAATTTTCACAAATTAGTTATTATACCCTTTCAATTGGACTGTTAAGTTACATTGCCAGAGAGTTAGCCAAAAATTTAACGCATTACGGTTTTGTTACCGACAACTTGAACCAATTTTGGGCAGACAGTCAAGCATTTATTTTAATGGGAGCTGTAATCTATATTATTGCGACTATTTTTAAAAAAGGAGTAGATATTCAAAACGAAAACGATTTAACTGTATAAGCTATGCCAATTGTAGTAAACTTAGATGTAATGATGGCAAAGCGAAAGATGTCATTGAATGAGCTATCCGAAAAAGTTGAATTAACTTTGTCTAATCTTTCGATTTTAAAAACAGGAAAAGCAAAAGCAATCAGGTTTAGCACCCTGGAGTCTATTTGTAATGCATTAGACTGTCAGCCGGGCGATATCTTGGAATACGCTAATGACGATAATACAAAAACAACGAACCGCTAACAGCCAAACACCCATAAGTCAGGTTTCAGTGCTTCCAGGACTGAAAAGTTGCAAGTCTGGAATACCATTGGAAGCTTAACACTCAATGAATTTAGCATACTATCGGGCAAGATACCTGTTATGAGGAATTATTTCTCACTCAACAGAATGACTATTCAGGCGAGTTCCCTGCCCACCCAAAGGCTTGTCAGTCGGGCATATGGCAAACAAAAACAAATTTTAAACAGATGAAAATTGAAATAATTGAATTATCCCATCGAATGAACCTTCTACTCGATGGGATAACATACTTTTGGAATTGTTGGGGTAACGATTCGAACTATAAATTTTACAAAAACTGTATCGAAAACTCGTTGAACGACAAGAATTCTTTGCCTAAATTCTATCTTGCATTGCTGGAAAACGAAATTGTAGGTTCTTATGCATTGCTAACTAACGACATAATTAGTCGGCAAGACTTAATGCCATGGTTTGCCTGTTTATTTGTGAACGAAGAACAACGAAACAAAGGTATTGCGGAACAACTGCTTCAACACGGACTTACAGAAGCATACAAAAAGGATTTGAAAAGCTTTATTTGTCAACACATCTCAATACCTTTTACGAAAACAAGGGATGGAAACACATTGCAAATGGTTACCATGTAGACGACAGTGAAATAAAGATTTATGAAAAGCCTACAACTAATTTAAGTATTCAATAAAGGGTAAATTTTCAATTTCGCCGGAAGAAATGACAAAACCTACACGTATTTAGCGACTCCAGCAGATTTGGATAAAACCACAGGAAAATATTTTGATGAGATGAATCAGACTGTTAATTCTTCGGTGTACAGCAAAGACAAAAAACATTGAAGATTTAATGAATCTGACTTTGAAATATACTGAATAAAAGACCGTTACCAATTAAAGACTATTGGGTTTAAAATAATCAGACATTCGAGATGAGAAAGAAAGCAATCATATTAGATTTAGACAATACCATTTATCCGGTAAGTTCCATTGGAGACCGGCTTTTCAAATCGTTGTTTTCGCTTATTCTCGAAAGCGGCGAATACACAGGCGACTTCGGGCAAATCAGGTTCGAAATCATGAGAAGGCCATTTCAGTATATTGCCGACGAATTCTCGTTTAGCGAAAGCCTGAAAGCTAATTGTTTTAAGCTGCTGGCGAATCTAACCTACGACGAAAAAATGCAGCCTTTTGAAGGCTACCAAACGCTGTTGACACTTCCATGCCGAAGGTTTCTGGTAACCACCGGCTACACTAAAATGCAGCACAGCAAAATTCGTCAGCTCGGCATTGCAAACGACTTTGAAGCAATATTTGTGATCGATCCCGACCAGTCGAACTTAACCAAACGCGACCTCTTTGAGAAAATACTGGCCGACTACAACCTCAGTATCGATGATGTGCTGGTTGTTGGCGATGATCTCAACTCAGAGATTCTCCATGCCAAAGCGCTGGGAATAGAAACTGTACTGTATGATTACCTGTCTCAATATCAGGAATCTGAATACCAGAATGTAATTCGAAACCACAAAGATTTACATCTTTACCTCTAAAGTATTCCTGAATCGTTTCAACCTTTCAGCTAGTCGTGCGTTTCTGAACCATAAAGTAAAACGCATGAAAACGAAACTATTACTTATTCTGCTGGTTGGAACACTGCTGGGGCAGGCACAAAACAGCAAACTCCAAAATCTGGACATCAATCTAAGCACAGTAAAATACCCGTTTGATGAACATTTCCTGAATTTACATAATCAGAATCAGGATCTGAAAATGGCTTACATGGATATTCAGCCTGAAAAGCCAAATCAGAAAAGTATTGTTTTACTGCATGGTAAAAACTTCAATGGAGCCTATTGGCAAACCACAATCAGCGAATTAGTGAGAAATGGATTCAGGGTGATTGTGCCCGATCAGATTGGCTTCGGGAAATCGTCGAAACCACAACATTTCCAATATAGTTTTCAGCAGTTGGCGCTCAACACCAAAACATTGCTCGACAGTCTGCACATCGATAAAACCGCAGTGCTTGGGCATTCGATGGGCGGCATGTTGGCTACGCGATTTGCCCTGATGTTTCCCGAAATCACCGAAAAACTCATCCTCGAAAACCCCATTGGCCTGGAAGATTACAAGCAGTTGACGCCTTATAAACCAGTTGACTTTTGGTACAAAAATGAACTGGCCCAGAACTACGAAAAGATCAAACAGTATCAGCTTGTTTTTTATTACGACAACCACTGGAAACCGGAATACGAACAATGGGTGAATCTGCTGGCCGGATGGACACTCAACAAGGATTACCCGCTGATTGCCTGGAATGCCGCGCTTACTTACGATATGATTTTTACCCAACCCGTCGTTCAGGAATTTTCATTGCTGAAATGCCCTACCCTGCTCATCATTGGCACACGCGACCGGACAGCCCTCGGGAAAGCGCTTGCCAGTCCCGAAGTTCAAAAAACAATGGGACTTTACAACGAACTCGGAAAAAAGACACAGCAGAAAATACCCAACTCAAAACTGATTGAACTGGATAATGTAGGCCATCTGCCGCACATCGAAGCCTTCGAACGGTTTATCTGTCCGTTACTTAAGTTTATGAACGAATAGATAAACCAACATGCTTCCGGAACAAATTACGACAATCGACGAAGTTATTGCGACTTTGGAAATCATCATTTCAGAATCAGAAAAAGACAACGATACATCAGGCTATTTTGCTGCCTTATATCAGAAAGTGACCATCAAAGTAAAAGAAGGAATTGCTTCGGGTTCTTTTGAAGACGGCGTGCGCATGGAGCAATTGGACGTGATGTTTGCAAAAAGGTACATCGATGCTTATTTTTCATTCAAAAAAGGCGAACCCATTACACTTTCGTGGCAAAAGGCGTTCAACTTTTCGAGCCATTACCGGCCTATCGTTTTACAACATCTGCTACTGGGAATGAATGCCCACATTAACCTCGATCTGGGCGTTGCAGCTAATGAGATTTCGAAAGGCAAAAACATAGCCGATCTGGAAAATGATTTCAACCAGATCAATGAGATTTTGTCATCACTGGTTCAAAATGTTGAAGAAGGTTTATCTAAAGTTTGGCCAACCTTGAAGCTCATTTTAAAACTGGCAGGCAAAGTCGACGATTTTATGGTTGATTTTAGTATGAAGCTGGCTCGCAATGGCGCGTGGAAATTTGCCAATCAACTTTCAGCTTCTCCCGTCGATCAAATCCTTTCACTGATTGAAATCAGGGACAAAAAAGTAGCTGCCAAAGCAAGCATCGTTACCAATCCTGGAACGATTGCCACAATTATCCTGTTTATCATCCGGGTGATGGAACGTGGCTCGGTTGCCAGCAAAATAAGGAAGCTAAACTAAATGACAGAAAAGAAGAAAATATTAGCAATAATAGGAAGTGCAAGTCAAAATTCGGCAAACCAGAAACTTGTTGACAATTTGATTTCCCTGACAAAAAACGAGCTTGTTTTCACGATTTATGACGAATTAAAAACTCTTCCTCATTTTGACCCGGAACTTTCTATAGGCAATCCACCCAAATCGATCATAGAACTTAGAGATAAAATAGATAAAGCCGACGGAATTTTAATCTGCACGCCTGAATATGTTTTTAGCATTCCGAGTGGATTGAAAAATGCCATCGAATGGTGTATTTCGACAACCGTTTTTTCGGATAAACCCAGCGGACTTATTACTGCTTCAGCAAGCGGACTGAAAGGGCACGAAGAATTACAATTGATAATGAAAACTGCAATGGCGCAGTTTACCGACGAAACAACGTTACTCATTCAAGGCGTGAAAGGGAAAATTAATAACCAAGGGCAAATCATCGACTCCAAAACAACCGATAATTTGAAGAAGTTCGCAAATGCCTTTATCGCTTTGGTAAAAAATACCCACCAATAAAAGCAACTAATCCGGATTAAACCCGACCATCCGGGAAATGAAGGATAAATAAAATGAATAACTTTTACTTAACCTAAAGAGTCTGGTAGACGACCGGCCTCGTCCAGTGAGCCGAAAAACAAGTGAAGATGGCGTTAAAAAATCTTTTCTGTTTGACCCCGAGAATTCGGGGGAGTTTAAAAGATTTTAGCCATCGAACGCATGTTTTTCGTGCGAAGTGGACGTAGCCTTGACCTTTTTTGATTCCTTTTTTGTGTCAAGACAAAAAAGGAATTGGGGTTTGG